>NZ_CAJTYX010000012.1 GCF_910583865.1 uncultured Muribaculum sp. | reverse complement strand
AGAATGTAGCCCTCACCAAGAAGGTCGTTGACTATGCTCACCAGTATGACGTGACAGTCGAAGGCGAACTCGGCGTACTTGCCGGCGTAGAGGATGAAGTGTCCTCCGACCACCACACCTATACCGACCCCGAGGAAGTGATTGACTTCGTGACCCGCACAGGCTGCGACTCTCTCGCCATCTCAATCGGCACATCGCACGGAGCATACAAGTTCACTCCCGAGCAGTGCACCCGCGACCCGAAAACCGGCCGTCTCGTTCCCCCGCCACTTGCATTCAACGTGCTTGAGGCTGTCGAGGCCAAGCTCCCCGATTTCCCCATCGTGCTCCACGGCTCTTCTTCCGTTCCCCAGGAGTATGTCGACATCATCAACTCCAACGGCGGCAAGCTTCCCGACGCTATAGGTATCCCCGAAGAGGAACTCCGCAAGGCTGCAAAGATGGATGTCTGCAAGATCAACATCGACTCCGACAGCCGTCTCGCCATGACCGCTGCCGTTCGCCGCGTATTCAACGACAAACCCGCTGAATTCGACCCCCGCAAGTACCTCGGTCCGGCCCGCGACGAAATGGAGAAACTCTACAAGCACAAAATCGTAGCCGTTCTCGGCTCGGAAGGAAAGGCTGAGTAATCACCATCACAACAATACAATGAGGCGATGTGTCATTCAATTCTGACACATCGCTTTTTTGTGTCCATAGGTAAAGCGTGATTGTCAGACTACTTTTCACATCCCCATCCAACTTATTGCCATATATTCACGAACGAGCGGTAAAACCGCATGTCCATAAGGGTATATTATATGTCGGTACGGATTAAAAAAGTGTAAATCCCACCCCAATACGGAAATTTTACGCTAACTTTGACATATCGTTACAAGCCGACAATTGTCACACACCTCAAATCAACCATCATTAATGTACACATTAAAACTATCTACCCTCATGGTAATGATGCTGTCGGCATCGTTCCTCTCGCCTCTATCAGCTATCAAAATCATATCAGGCCCTTACCTCCAGAATGTAGGGGAAACGGAATCTACAATAATATGGAGGACCGACAAGGATGCCACCGCATGGGTGGAAATCGCACCGGACGACGGACGCCACTTCTACGCATGCGAGCATCCGCGCACTTACGCCACCGACCTTGGACGCGCCGTTATCGGAACAGTGCATAAGGTCACCGTAAAGGGCCTTCAGCCCGGCACAACATACCGCTATAGGGTATTTTCAGAGGAAGTGCTCGAACAGAAACCACACCACGTAAGCTACGGCGACGTGGCTTCCACCAAAGTCTATCGAAAGTCTCCGCTGACACTTCGCACACGCTCCGCCGGGAAAGACACACTCGATTTCATGATGGTCAATGACATACACGGCGATAACGAGCTGCTTTCCGACCTGCTCAAGGACGTGGATAAGAAAAAGACCGACTTCGTGCTGTTCAACGGCGACATGGTAAGCTTCATGAATACCGAGGACCAGGTGTTCGAGGGGTTCGTCAATGGCGCGTCGAAACTTTTCGCATCAGAGACGCCGTTCTACATGGTGCGCGGCAACCATGAGACGCGCGGCAACGGAGCCAAAGAATTTATGCGTTATTTCCCCACTCCCACAGGCAAGCCCTACTACACATTCCGTAGCGGCCCGGTATGCTTCGTGGTGCTTGACGGGGGAGAGGACAAGCCCGACAACGACATCGAGTATTCCCGCACTTCGTTTTTCGACGACTATCGCCGCGACGAAGCCGATTGGCTCCGAGAAACGGTGGCGAGCGATGAATTCCGCAGCGCACCGTTCAAAATCGCAGTGATCCACGTTCCTCCGGTAAACACGAGCTGGCACGGGCCTATCCAAACGAAAGAGCTGTTCCTGCCAATACTAAACGAGGCCGGGATAGACTTGATGCTCTGCGGGCATCTGCACAAGCACTTCTTCAACGAAGCGGGCACCGACGGCGCCGCCTTTCCCATCCTCATCAACTCTAATAATGACATCGCCACATTCCATGCCGACGCCGGCACACTGTCGTTAACGGTTACATCCCGCGACGGAAAAACGCGTATGTCGCGCTCATTCACCTCCGGACAATAAGACCCGACACATTCAGTAACAATATCATCCCCATGAAAACGAGCAAAACGCTTATCTTTACATCCCTGATGCTCGCATGTGCAGCATCATCTGCTTCGGCGCAACTCACATGGGCGTCTAAAGACGTGCATTACGCTTCCGACACCCGGCTTCCGGCCACGCTTACCACCGACACCATCGTGCATGCATGGCGAGGAGAGCGCGTCGGCGCGCTCGCTCTCATACACATCCCGGAAGGACAACCCGCCACATGCTCCGCCTCGGTCGAAGGAAATCTGCCGGCACAGGCGAGCTTCGTCGATTATGTGCTCACCGACGACTTCCGTGCATGCGGCACACATCCTGACACCCTCCCCTCCTGGCGCGTGCCCGACATAATCGACACCAAGGCCCGTGAAGTCTACATCCCGGCAGGTGAGACCCGTCCGGTGTGGGTGACCGTGGAAGTCCCCTACGACGCAGCCCCAGGTACCTACCGCGAGACATTGAAAGTCGACGGCCATGCCATAGACCTTGACATAGCAGTGTCAGCGATGACACTTCCAGAGCCACAAGACCAGGCATTCCATCTCAACCTCTGGCAACAGCCCTACTCCGTGGCACGATTCGGCAACGTAAGGCCATGGAGCAAGGAACATTTCGAACTGCTCAAACCCTATGCCGGCTATCTTGCCCGCGCCGGACAGAAAACCATATCTGCCATACTCTTCTACGAGCCATGGGGCGAACAGAGCAACGACCTATTCCTCCCTATGATAGAGACCATGAAGAAATCCGACGGTACATGGAGCTACGACTACGACGTGTTTGACCGATGGGTACAGTTCATGACCGACAACGGAGTCGACGGCCTCATAGAGTGTTTCACCATGATTCCATGGGAAATGAACTTCCGTTACTACGACGAGGCATCGAAAGACTATAAGTTTCTAAAGACCACCACCTCATCACTGGAGTACCGCGACCTTTGGCTGAACTTCCTGAAAGCCTTCGCCACCCATCTAAAGAACAAAGGCTGGTTCGACCGAACCATGATAAGCATGGACGAGCGTAGCCTTTCCGACATGCTCAACGCCTACGAGATAATCCAGGATGCGGAGCCTGACTTCAAGGTGTCGCTCGCCGGCAACTATCACCCGGAATTAATCGACAAACTGTACTGCTACACCATTCTGCTGTCCGATGCCTATCCCCCCGGCGTGGTCGAAAAGCGCCGCGAGAAAGGGTTGGTGACCGACCTCTACACATGCTGTTCGAGGCCGGAGCCTAACCTGTTCTCCAACAACTCGCCGGCTGATGCCGTATGGATCCCGGTCTACTGCACGGCCACAGGCCATGACGGTTATCTCCACTGGAGCTTCATGAACTGGACCGACGAGCCGCTCGTCGACAGCCGTTTCAAGCTCTTCGCCCCCGGCGACACCTACTTCATCTATCCCGAAGGCCGCTCGTCAATTCGCTACGAGCGCCTCGTAGAAGGCATACAGCTAAGTGAAAAGACACTGATACTGCGGAACAAGTTTGTCAAGGAGCATGACGCAGCGTCGCTCGACAAGCTCGATGCCGCCCTAAATCCCATACGCATGGGTGTCGTAGTGCCCCAGGCATCTACCGCAGCCACGGTCAACCACCTGAAGGACACCGTTGATTCCCTTTCATCACGGTATGCCCATGAAGCCGACTGATTGCCGGTTATAAATATCGCACATGCAACACGGAGCATCCAAAGAATTGTATAGCTCAATCTTTGGATGCTCAGTTTCCCATGCGTGCATTTTATAGGTAGTTGTTTCTAAACAACCCTCTTATATAGCGCCTTCGAGCCTGAGAAGCCATTGCTTGGCATCAAGTCCGCCGCCATAACCTGTCAATGTGCCGTTGGCACCGATTACCCGATGGCAAGGAGCGAATATGGAAATCGAGTTCGCGCCATTGGCGTTGGCCACCGCACGGACAGCCGTCGCCCTACCAAGCATTCTCGCCATCTCTCCATAAGAAATGGTCTTGCCATAAGGAATCGAGAGCAGTGCATCCCAAACACGGCACTGAAACCCGGTACCTGACCACATCAGCGGCACGTCAAACTCTCGGCGCTCTCCGGCGAAGTATTCGTCAAGTTCCCTGATCGCCGTTTCAACCACTGGCGACAATCCGCTTTCAAACTCAGCATGAAGCATTCTACGCAACCGGTCGGCAACACGCATACGATGACGCTCAACCTGCCAGTCACACAGGCATAACCTGTCGCCATACGACCCGAGCATCAGATCGCCACACGGAGTCTCATATGTCATGACCATTATCCGATCGCCGCCTTCCTCTTTTGTCGGTGTCAAGCGGCTTGCAATATGCTTCATATAATATATTTCTTAAAATGGTTTTATAAGAATGGTTGGCATCATCGGCCAAAACGTCTATGGTCGGGACCGTTGCATTGATTCATACTTTGCAAGCGCAGCCTTCTGCAAGTCAGTCTCCGTATCAACTTCATCCACGATTTCCTCCCCAAGCATGGTCTCGATTATGTCCTCCATCGTCACAAGGCCTCGAAGGCAACCATACTTGTCTTGAATGACAGAGATATGCTCTTTTTTCTCAATCATCTTTTCCCAGATGTCAAACACATTGTCATCCTCATCAAAACTCAGGATAGGACGTACAATATCACCCAGACGAGTGTCGAAACTATCCTTTACCAATAACTCAAGAATCGCTGATTTCAGAACATAACCTACTATGTAATCCTTGTTATCCTTGTATACCGGGATACGGGAATAAGTCAACTCACATTTGTCGAAAAACTCTTTGGCGGTCATGGCCTCTGAAACGGATGTCACCATCAGGTTAGGTGTCATTATTTCTTCAGCTTTTATATTGGTGAGTTTTATAGTATTCTGTATTATCGCACTCTCTTTATTTTCAAGCACCCCTTCATCAGAAGCTACCGCAACCATAGCAGCCACCTCCTCCCGGCTCACCGACACGGCATCCTGATTAGAAGAAAACAGTTTAGTAATCAGTTCTGAAAGCCATACCAATGGAAACGTTATGACTACGAGTATGTGTATGATGGTGACGGACGGCATTGCAAGCTTACGCCAATATGACGCCCCGATAGTCTTGGGTATAATCTCGGAAAGCACGAGAATCAGAAGCGTAAGTATGGCCGAGACAATACCGAAACTCGCCTCGCCGAATATCTTCACGGCTTCTGCGCCAACACCGGCAGCCCCTATCGTATGGGCTATGGTATTCAGCGAGAGAATCGCGGCGATCGGTTTGTCGATAGAGGATTTATATTCCCTCATGCGAGGAGCATTCTTGGCACCCTCGTTTTCCTTCATGGTAATGAAGGACATGGGAGTGGAAAGCAAGACCGCTTCCAATACCGAGCATAGGAATGAAAGGGCCAAAGCGCCTATAAGATAGGCGAACATTATATACATAAGATTTCTGTATTGAGTTAATAATCAAGGTTACACAGTTTTGCAGTTTTCATCTAAGATAGAAATCCCCCGATTATTCACGTTGTACACAGAACAATTTTCTTAATTCATTTAATATGACATAACTATGTGGTTTATGTGATATCGCACACACCGACTTCTGAATTTTATGCGGGCGTTTTTCAACGAGTATTTTCGTATCATTTTTTATTATCGAATCAGCATGTCGTGATAAAATCATATCACTATAGCCTGCGGCATCCGAAAATTCATATACATGGCTATAACTTCCCTCATCTACGGCTCCGGCATTCTCGGGCGACAGCAGGGACATCACAGCACATAATAGTATGGTCAGACACCTTGGGAAATCCATAAATGCGATATTATCCTCGTAATATAATAAACGTCTATGAAACAATATTGTTGCAGGCATAGCGTATTATCCAACATAAGCGACATCCATACCTCAAATCAAGAGATTGTTTAAAAACAAAAGTGAAATACCGAGCTGTCGGATTTTCAGGGAAATATGATTCGCGTCTCAATCACATAGCCTAATATGTCCCTTCGACTTAAATCCTATTTCCCTGAAAATCCGACAGTAGAAAGGTAATTTTCACTTACGGTTATTAAGGTCTCATATCATTCATCCAGACTGTCGGAACTCTTCTTAAGCTGCCCGAGTACACTGAATTTCAGTTCAGTACCGTCGGAAAGCACGATTATATGGCCTCCTGATTTCTTTGTAATCTTGTTTATCGTTGCATCAGGATAGGTTGAAGCCACCTTCTTGCGAATACGCTGAGGCACGAGTTCATCAGGTACACTCCTCTTCTTGCAATCGACGGATGTCCATGAACCGGCATTATTAAACTCAATCTTAGTGCCGTTGACAAGCTTCACATCGTAGTCGGTCTTTTTAAGGAGATGCCTGTCGACCTTGATCATGGAAACTTTTGCCTTTGGGAAATATGTGGTAAGCATCTCCTGCGCCTTTACCGGAAGGGCATCACGGTCGAGGGTATACTTATCGGCTTTTGCCATAGGCACAAACGCGATAAGAGCGAAAATCACAAATAAAATCTTTCTCATAATATCAAAATAATATCAAAAAATCGGCCCACACCCTTTTACAGTAATGTGAGCCGATTGAATGTAAATTATAAATTATCTAACTGACCAAGTATCGCTCAAAGGATACGGCATCATACTCCGCCATATCGCAATGAGTATAACCTTCAGTCGCTTACTTCACTTCCTCAAAGTCGACGTCGGTAACATGATCGTCGGAAGGAGCCTGACCGGCACCGGGCTGAGGGCCTGCCTGCTGTCCGGCAGACTGAGCCTGCTGCTGGGCATTGAGGATATCCTGCTGTGCGGCACCGAAAGCGGCCTCGATTTCCTTGATGGCGGCATCGCAAGCAGCCACGTCCTGAGCCTTGTGGGCATCCTTCAGCTTGGCGACAGCGCTCTCGATAGCTGCCTTCTTGTCGGCGGGAATCTTGTCGCCGAGTTCGGAAAGCTGCTTCTCGGTCTGGAAGATCAGGGCATCGGCCTGGTTGAGTTTGTCAATCTTCTGCTTCTCGGCCTCGTCGGCAGCTGCGTTGGCGGCAGCCTCGTCTTTCATTCGCTTGATCTCAGCGTCGGTAAGGCCCGATGAAGCCTCGATACGGATGCTCTGTTCCTTGCCGGTAGCCTTATCCTTGGCGGAAACGTTGAGGATACCGTTTGCATCAATCTCGAAAGTAACCTCGATCTGAGGTATGCCACGAGGTGCGGGAGCAATGCCGTCGAGGTGGAACTTGCCGAGAGTCTTGTCATCCTTGGCAAGAGGACGCTCGCCCTGGAGCACGTGGATCTCAACCGAAGGCTGATTGTCGGCAGCGGTAGAGAAAGTCTCGCTCTTGCGGGTAGGGATGGTCGTATTGGCCTCGATAAGCTTTGTCATCACGCCGCCGAGGGTCTCGATACCGACCGACAGAGGCACAACGTCGAGCAGAAGCACATCCTTAACATCGCCCGAAAGGACACCGCCCTGGATGGCTGCGCCGACGGCCACAACCTCGTCGGGGTTGACACCCTTCGAAGGAGCCTTGCCGAAGAACTTCTTGACGATTTCCTGGATGGCGGGGATACGGGTCGAACCACCCACAAGGATCACCTCGTCGATGTCGGAAGCCTTAAGCCCGGCATCGGAGAGAGCCTGCTCGCAAGGCTTGATAGTTGCCTGTATCAGCTTGTCGGCCAGACGCTCGAATTCGGCACGGGTAAGGGTCTTTACCAAGTGGCGGGGAACACCGTCGACCGGCATGATATAGGGGAGGTTGATTTCCGTAGTAGTGGAGCTTGAAAGCTCGATCTTGGCCTTCTCCGCAGCCTCTTTAAGACGCTGGAGGGCCATGGCATCCTTACGGAGATCTACGCCGTATTCCTTCTGGAAATCGTCGGCAAGCCAATCGATGATCACATGGTCGAAGTCGTCACCGCCGAGGTGGGTATCACCGTTGGTCGACTTGACCTCGAACACGCCGTCACCAAGTTCAAGGATAGAAATATCGAACGTACCGCCACCAAGGTCGAACACGGCAATCTTCTGATCCTTGTCGCTCTTGTCGAGACCATAGGCCAATGCGGCGGCTGTAGGCTCGTTGACGATACGACGCACCTTAAGCCCGGCAATCTCACCGGCCTCCTTGGTGGCCTGACGCTGGGAATCGTTGAAGTAGGCAGGGACGGTGATCACGGCCTCATCGACAGTCTGTCCCAGATAGTCCTCCGCAGTCTTTTTCATCTTCTGCAGGATCATAGCTGAAATTTCCTGAGGAGTGTATTCACGGCCGTCGACCAACACACGCACGGTACCGTTGTCAGCCTTGCCGACTTCATAAGGCACACGCTTCACTTCATCCGCCACCTCATCGTAGCGCTCGCCCATGAAGCGCTTGATTGAATAGACAGTGCCCTCCGGATTGGTGATGGCCTGGCGCTTTGCAGGATCACCCACCTTACGCTCGCCGCCTGCGATGAAGGCTACGATTGAAGGAGTGGTGTTGCGGCCCTCGCTGTTAGGAATAACGACGGGATCGTTACCCTCAAGTACGGCTACACATGAGTTGGTAGTACCCAAATCAATACCGATTATCTTTCCCATAATTGTAAGTTTTTATTTGTTTCTTTAATTTCTTGTTTGCGTTATAGTCATGCCGAAGCCCCACAGGGGGAATCCCGGCGTTCATTAGACAGAACAAATCACGTGCCAAAAAGGTTGCACGTAACATTAATTTAATACAGCTCAATCCATTAACCGACAATTCCCTACTGACACGGCCACTGACATAATTTCACATACTACTGACAAAAACAGCTCCCTTAATCCTCTATTGTCACAAATTCGCATCCTAACATCCCACCAACGTTTTGAAAACTTTTAGGCCGTCGGCTCATGCTTTTACGCAAAATTTGCTAAATTTGCCGGAAATTGCCGATAATAGGTAGACAGTCAACCCGGCAACAATCGATTATAATATCATAAACCATAAATTCTACAATGAACATCTCCCACATCGAACATGTAGGTATAGCCGTCCCCTCACTGGACGAAGCTATCCCTTTCTACGAAAACATCCTTGGCCTTAAGTGTTTTGCCATCGAAGAAGTAGCCGACCAGAAAGTACGCACAGCGTTTTTCCAGGTGGGCCAGACCAAAATAGAGCTTCTTGAAGGAACGTCGGACGACAGCGCCATCTCCAAGTTCATCGCCAATAACGGCGGCCGCGGAGGCATACAGCACATCGCATTCGCCATGGCCGACGGTGTAGCCAACGCCCTGGCCGAAGCCGAGGAAAAAGGTTGCCGCCTCATTGATAAAGCACCCCGCAAAGGCGCGGAAGGCCTCAACATCGCGTTCCTGCACCCTAAATCGACATGCGGCGCCCTCGTCGAGCTTTGCGAGGATCCCAAGAAGATGTAATCAAGTCGTAAAATTCACTCCATACACATACATTATTATATAGTATGAGCAACCAACTCGAAAAGGTCCAGGAGCTTATCGCGCTACGCACGGAAGCACGTCTGGGCGGTGGCGAAAAGGCCATACAAAAGCAGCACGATAAAGGAAAATACACAGCCCGCGAACGTATCGCACAGCTCCTCGACGAAGGTTCGTTCGAGGAACTTGACATGTTCGTGCGCCATCGCTGCACCAACTTCGGCCAGGAAAAGAAATCATATCTCGGCGACGGCGTCGTGACCGGATACGGCACGATCGACGGACGCCTCGTCTACGTATTCGCACAGGACTTCACCGTATTCGGCGGCTCGCTCTCCGAGACCATGGCCCTAAAGATCTGCAAGATCATGGATATGGCCATGAAGATGGGTGCTCCCGTCATCGGACTCAACGACTCCGGAGGTGCGCGCATCCAGGAAGGCATCAACGCCCTCGGCGGATATGCCGAAATCTTCCAGCGCAACATCCTCGCCTCGGGTGTGATTCCGCAGATTTCCTGCATCCTCGGTCCCTGCGCCGGAGGCGCCGTATATTCCCCGGCCCTCACCGACTTCACCATCATGGCCAAGGGAATCTCCTACATGTTCCTCACCGGCCCGAAAGTGGTAAAGACCGTCACCGGCGAAGATGTAACCCAGGAAGCCCTGGGCGGCGCGCAGGTACACTCCACAAAGAGCGGCGTATGCCACTTCGCAGCCGAAGATGGCGAGGACGCACTGAAGATCGCCCGCAAGCTCTTCGGCTACATCCCCCAAAACAATCTTGAAGAGCCGCCAATGGTGGAATGCACCGACCCGATCGACCGTCTGGAGGACTCACTCAACGATATAATCCCCGACAGCGCCAACAAGCCCTACGACATGTATGAGGTGATCGGCGCCATCATCGACCACGGCGAATTCCTCGAAGTGCAGCGCGACTATGCCAAGAACCTCATCGTGGGCTTCGCCCGCATGAACGGCCAAAGCGTAGGCATCGTCGCCAACCAGCCCAAATACCTCGCCGGCGTGCTCGACAGCAACGCTTCGCGCAAGGGCGCCCGCTTCGTACGCTTCTGCGACGCTTTCAACATTCCTCTGGTGACCCTCGTCGACGTGCCAGGCTTCCTTCCCGGCACCGGACAGGAGTACAACGGCGTGATCCTGCACGGAGCCAAGCTGCTCTACGCCTATGGCGAAGCCACCGTGCCCAAGGTGACCGTGACACTCCGCAAGAGCTACGGAGGCTCTCACATCGTGATGAGCTGCAAGCAGCTTCGCGGCGACATGAACTATGCATGGCCAACCGCAGAAATCGCCGTGATGGGTGGTGCAGGCGCTGTGGAGGTGCTCTACGCAAAGGAAGCCAAGGCCGCCGAAGATCCCGCCAAGGTGCTTGCAGAGAAGGAGCTGGAGTACAACAAACTCTTCTGCAACCCCTACAACGCAGCCAAGTACGGCTACATCGACGACGTGATCGAGCCGCGCAACACCCGTTTCCGCGTGATACGCGCCCTGCAGCAGCTCGCCACCAAGAAAGTCACAAATCCCGCCAAGAAACACGGCAACATACCTCTTTAATCCATCAACAATGAGAAAGAGTATCATCCTGTTTCTCGCCCTCACCCTCGTATGTGGCGCATCGGCCTTTGCCCAAGGACGCAAAGGCCTGCGCATCAACGAGGTGATGGTACAGAACGACTCAAACTACGTAGACGACTACGGTCAGCACCAGGCCTGGATCGAGCTTTTCAACTCTACCTACGCGCCGATGGAGATTTCGAGCGTCTACCTCACCGACGATCCCGCCAATCCCAAGAAATATCCCGTGCCCCTGGGTGATGTCAACACCGAGATTCCCACACGCCAGCATGTAGTGTTCTGGGCCGACGGAGAACCTAACAAGGGAACTTTCCACCTCAGCTTCCGCCTCGTGCCGGGACAAGACAACTGGATCGGCATATACGACGCCAACGGGCGCACCCTTATCGACTCGGTGACCGTGCCTGCCTCGCTGCTCCCCAACACCACCTATGCCCGCGCCATTGACGGAGAAGGCGCATGGGAGGTGCGCGACGGCGGCGACAAGTACATCACCCCCTCCAGCGCCAACCAGATCGTAGACACCAACGGCAAGGTCGAGATGTTTGCCGAGACCGACGGCCACGGATTCGGACTGTCGCTGATGGCAATGCTCATCGTGTTCTTCGCGCTTGCACTGCTCTGCGTATGCTTCTATATAATCAGCAGGATAGGCGCATCCGTGTCGCGCAAGAACAAAGCCGCATCGCAAGGCATCGACACCAAGCAGCTACCCAGGGAAGAAAAACCGCAGCATGACTCCGGCGAGGAAATCGCGGCGATAGTAATGGCCCTCAACGACCACCTCAACGCCCACGACCGCGAAAGTACCATCCTTACCATCAGCAAGGTACGCCGCTCCTACTCCCCCTGGAGCTCGAAGATTTACGGCCTGCGCGAGCTGCCTCACCGTTAACCGCGTAAATCTCCTACATAAAAACATCTCATTCCACCAACGTTTAGACAAATGAAAGAGTACAAATATAAAATCAACGGCAACAACTATAATGTTGCCATTGGCGATATAGTCGACGGCAAAGCTGAAGTGCTTGTCAACGGCACTCCCTACAAAGTGGAGCTTGACCAAAAGAAGGCTCCCGTAACCGTAGTAAGCCACGCTCCGCGAGCCGCTGCCGCTCCACGCACAGCCGCCGGCGAAAAGGTGATTTCAAAACCGAGCGTAGCCAGCGGAAGCATCCAGATAAAGGCACCCCTGCCCGGCACCGTAATGTCAATCAACTGCAAGGTCGGCGACACGGTAAAGGCCGCCGACACAGTGATCATCCTCGAGGCAATGAAGATGGAAAACGCCATCCACGCCGGCTACGACGGCAAGGTAGCATCCATCACCTGCAATCCCGGCGATGCCGTGCTTGAGGGCGCAGTGCTAATCACCCTGGAATAAGTACATATTCCGTAACAACGTCTAATCCCACTTTTCCGGAATATGATATCATTAATGAGTTTCAGCGAATTCATATCCGTAAACTTCCACCAGTTCTGGGTGCTCACCGGCTTTGCCAATGTCACCTGGCAGCACGGAGTGATGCTCCTCGTGGGCCTCTTCTTCATATGGCTTGCCATCAAGAAGAACTTCGAGCCTATGCTTCTGGTGCCGATAGGTTTCGGTATTCTCCTCGGCAACATACCTTTCAACGCCACCGCCGGACTTGAAATCGGCATCTACGAAGAAGGGTCAGTGCTCAACATCCTCTACAACGGCGTCTCGGCCGGATGGTATCCGCCGCTGATATTCCTCGGCATCGGAGCGATGACCGACTTCAGCGCCCTGATCGCCAACCCCAAGCTGATGCTTATCGGCGCGGCGGCGCAGTTCGGCATATTCGGCGCCTACATGGTGGCCCTCGCCCTGGGCTTCTCCCCCGACCAGGCCGGAGCAATCGCCATCATCGGCGGTGCCGACGGCCCAACGGCCATCTTCCTGTCATCGAAGCTCGCCCCCAACTTGATGGGCGCAATCGCAGTGTCGGCCTACTCCTACATGGCCCTCGTGCCACTGATTCAGCCGCCGATCATGCGACTGCTCACCACCAAGAAAGAGCGCGTCATCCGCATGAAACCCGCGCGTGCGGTCAGCCAGAACGAGAAGATCATCTTCCCGATCATCGGCCTGCTCCTCACTTGCTTCGTGGTGCCCTCCGGTATACCGCTGCTCGGCATGCTCTTCTTCGGCAACCTGCTGCGTGAATGCGGCGTCACAACCCGTCTGGCCAAGACAGCAAGCAACGCTCTGACCGACATCGTGACCATGCTGCTCGGCCTCACCGTAGGCGCCTCCACACAGGCCACTTCATTCCTCACGGTCGACACCATCTTCATCTTTGCTCTCGGATTCATGGCTTTCATCATAGCATCGGCTTCCGGTGTGCTCTTCGTGAAGTTCTTCAACCTCTTCCTCCCACAGAGCAAGAAGCTCAACCCGCTCATCGGCAACGCCGGTGTGTCGGCTGTGCCTATGTCGGCCCGCATATCCAACAACCTCGGTCTCGAATACGATCCCACCAACTACCTGCTCATGCACGCCATGGGTCCCAACGTGTCCGGTGTGATCGGTTCTGCCGTCGCTGCAGGTGTGCTCCTCGGCTTCCTTGCCTGACCCTCAACGTCATAGTCAACGGCGCCATCCCGCTTTTAGCCCGATGGCGCCGTCGGCTTCATTGATTGTGCATTCTTTGTGCGACCATAGTGGATGTTAAAATACGGTTACAATCAGCTTCCGCAACCCCGTTGCCACGAACTTTCACACACCAAACGGTGTATTATGGTTGAAGCACGTCTCCAAAACGATAATCGCATCACCCTCTCCGAAAAATCTTGCTATATACCGCATATTCATGATTACCAAGAAAGTCATAGACGAACTCTACCACAAATACAACCGGCGTCCTGACAGCATCGACGCTCTTGACATACCACTCCTCTTCGACCACGCTTCGGAGGAGCACGACCTCAGTATCGACGGCAACGGCAACATAGTGATCGGATGTCTCGACTCCAGGTCGCCATTCCACGAGATAGCCCTCTCCCACGTACACGGCATATCGCGATTAGACGACACCCTCGCCATCGTGCTCCACAGTTCCATCCTCTTCCTCAACAAGAAAGATGCCGGAGTCAACGTACACATCCGCACCGAGCAGCCCTCCATTTGGGAGCGCCTCCGCTGGAAATTCTGCAAGGCCTGACTACGCCGCCCCCATTCTTCCACTCCCAATCTCCTCCCCATCCAGCCCCTCCCCACCCCGTTCCCTCTCTTGTCCATCAACACCATCTCCCCTACCGCAACCTCCCGGCCGCTACCCGCAGTCGGGATTAATCATATCTCCACGAATCATATCACAAAGCTTCCAAGTGGAATCAAGAACAGCCGCATCAAAAATAACAGTCTGTTATTCAGTTAATTATCAGCCAAAAGTTTAAGCACATAGTACTTTGCTGATTACCAGTGGATTAACCACTATCTTATAAGTGATAAAAAATTAAATTTTTCATCACTTATAACAAATTGTTTACCAACATGTTACATAACATGGAATTTCAAAATGATAAATATTTTCAAGACTGAAAATTTTGCCGGCTGACCTCTTTGACATAAATTCACCAACTCTTTCCAAATAATCAAACACAAATCATTGCACACGGCAATCAAACAGAAAGCAAATGAACAAGAAGATACTTTACACATTGATTTATATAGGAGGCCTGGCTATTCTGGCGTGGCCACTCTATACATTATTCATATGCCATCGCTGGAAACTTGCAATCTCGACAACGTCACTCATTATTTTCGGAACAATCAGCTATATTAAGCTTATGAGAGGAAAAGACTGATTTTTCATTTGCATTATAGCCGGAGAAACATTACATTTGCATCATAAACCACCAAAAAAATTCAATATGCAACTTCACCATAATTATGCGCATCCTCTGATACACATCTGACTGAATCATCTGTCAACAACATGACTAAAAAACATACACATCCATAGACTGAGTAACCCACAAAAATTATGAAAAATAAAACGGCCTCCTGCTGCCTCTCCGGATTGATTGGCTCGATAACCCTCTTGACGATAATTTATCTGATGATTGCCGTCCGCGGTTTGCTGCACAACGAAAGTCCAATGACTCTGCAAGAATTCATCGCCGGCTCTCCCGACACTTATTCGGGAATAATATTCGGAGTGATGGCTATCATTGGATTTTATTGCGGGTTTGCATTACGTCGACAATATCTTAATCATATCGCCAGATTCGCCACTCGTCATCCGGATCTGCCGGAGGACGAAGCACAGCATCTCGGCGCACGCAGCTTCCGAATAAAAACAGCCAAAGAACTGTTCAAACTGACCTACCTGATTCCTATAATCACATACGTCAACGAGTGGCGTATACCCTCCACCCCGGGCGATTTCATATTCCTGTCGATAGCCGCCATTGCCGGCATACTCCTCTATGGTATGAAGAAAAGCCATGTAATGCAATCCCGTTAACCCCATCGATCTGAACCAGACAAATGCTATCGATAGATTTGGTACTGATACCTGTGTACGTGGTCCTTATCACGGTCACAGACTCATGCCTCAAGAAAAGAGTAAAAACCGGTTGGCTGAGGTTTGCCACCACTACAGCAATCACAGTGCCCATTGCCATCCTTTGCAGATGGATTACCGGAACAATATTCGAATGACACGGACAGTGACATGACGGACACGGTGTTTTCGACTCATATTTCCGCCTCAAAAGATTCTATTTTGCGTTTTTTCTACTTTTCACTAACTTTACGCAAAATTTTCAAAGCCAATTATGTATCGTAACAAGACCTGTGGCGAGTTGCGACTCGCCGATGCCGGTCAGACCGTCACAATAGCCGGATGGGTGCAGCGCATCCGCAAGATGGGCGGCATGACATTTGTCGATATCCGCGACCGCTACGGAATCACCCAAGTCGTTTTCAACAACGAGGTCGACGCCCCACTCTGCGAGGAGGCCAACCATCTCGGACGTGAATTCGTAGTGCAGATTACGGGAAAAGTAGCCGAACGCTATGCCAAGAATCCCGACATGCCCACCGGCGACATCGAGATCGAGGCCCACTCGCTCAATGTGCTCAACCGTTCCGAGGTGCCCCCGTTCACCATCGAGGACGAGAGCGACGGCGGCGATGACATACGCATGAAATACCGCTATCTCGACCTGCGCCGTCCATGCGTGCGCCGCAACCTTGAGCTGCGCCACCGCATGACTATGGAAGTGCGCCGCTACCTCGACTCCAAGGGATTCCTTGAGATAGAGACCCCCATGCTTGTAGGCTCCACCCCCGAGGGAGCACGCGACTTCGTTGTGCCCTCGCGCATGAACCCCGGACAGTTCTACGCGCTTCCCCAGTCGCCACAGACCCTCAAGCAGCTACTCATGGTGTCGGGCATGGACCGCTACTTCCAGATTGTGAAATGCTTCCGCGACGAGGACCTGCGCGCCGACCGCCAGCCTGAGTTCACTCAGATCGACTGCGAGATGTCGTTCGTCAACCAGAACGATATAATCCAGCTGTTTGAAGGGATGGCGAAACACCTGTTCAAGGAACTGCGCGGTGTGGAACTTACCGAACCGTTCATACGTATGCCCTGGGCCGATGCCATGCGCCTGTATGGATCGGACAAACCCGACCTGCGTTTCGGCATGACATTCGTCGAACTGATGGATGTGCTCAAGGGCCACGGATTCAGCGTATTCGACAACGCCGCCTACATCGGAGGCATCTGTGCCACCGGAGCAGCCCACTATACCCGCAAACAGCTCGACCAGCTCACCGAATTCGTCAAGCGTCCGCAGATAGGCGCCAAAGGCATGGTCTATGCCCGCGTCGAGGCCGACGGCAACGTCAAGTCGTCAGTCGACAAATTCTATTCGCAGGAGGTGCTACAACAACTGAAGGAAGCCATGGATGCCAAGCCCGGCGACCTCATACTCATCCTCTCCGGCGACGACGCGATGAAAACCCGCAAGCAGCTCTGCGAGTTGCGCCTTGAAATGGGCCGTCAGCTCGGACTGCGCGACAAGAACAAGTTCGCATGCCTGTGGGTGGTCGATTTCCCCATGTTCGAGTGGAGCGACGAGGAGCAGCGCCTGATGGCAATGCATCATCCGTTCACCCATCCCAAGGACGAGGACATACCCATGCTCGACACCGACCCCGCAGCAGTGCGCGCCGATGCCTACGACATGGTGGTCAACGGAGTGGAAGTCGGCGGAGGTTCAATCCGTATACACGACAGCGCATTGCAGGCCAAAATGTTCGAGATACTCGGCTTCACACCCGAGAAAGCACAAGAGCAGTTCGGATTCCTGATGAATGCATTCAAGTACGGGGCACCACCCCACGGAGGCCTCGCATATGGTCTCGACCGTTGGGTATCGCTCTTCGCAGGTCTCGACTCGATACGCGACTGCATCGCCTTCCCGAAGAACAATTCGGGCCGCGACGTCATGCTCGACGCTCCCGCCGCGCTCGACCCCAAACAGCTCGACGAGCTTAACCTCACGGTCGACATCCGCGACAAGCAGTAATGACGAACACCACACTTCATGAACATCACAGTAATGAACATCACCATTGATTCCATAATCGGGGCCATCCAAAAGATGGCCCCTGTTGCTCTCCAGGAGAGCTACGACAACTCAGGGCTACAGCTCGGCGACTCCTCGCGGAAGTGCACTGGCGTGCTACTCTGCGTCGATGTCACCCCGACCCGTGTCGACGAGGCGGTGGCACGCGGGTACAACCTCATCGTCGCCCATCATCCGCTACTATTCCACGGACTGAAGCAGATCACCGGAGCCACCCCGCAACAGCAGGCCGTGATACGCGCCATAGAGCAGGGTATCGCCATCTACTGCGCACATACCAGCCTCGACAACGCCCCTGACGGTGTCAACGCATGGCTTGCCCGCGACCTCGGCCTCGACTACCTTCACCCGCTCATGCCGATTAACGCCGACATGCCAGAAGCCGGTGCAGGAGCTGTAGCCATATCGGCTGTACCACTTACCGCCATGCAACTTGTAGAACGAGTCAAGAAAGCGTGCTCCTCACCTGTGTGCCGTTGCACCGCTCCACCCGAGGGAGCGGTCATAGAGCAAGTGGCCATTTGCGGAGGATCCGGAGGATCAATGATTCCCGATGCCATCGCCTCCGGAGCGCAGGCCTATGTCACCTCCGATGTCCGCTATCACGACTTCCTCGACTACGGCGACCGTATTTTCATCATAGACATAGGCCACTTCGAGTCGGAATCATGCACAAAACGCATTTTTCATCATATAATTACGCAGAATTTTCCTAACTTTGCAGTTAATTATTCCGACTCAGAAAAAAATCCGATAAACTATATTTAGGAATGGCTACTGAAAAGAAATCCGACGGCCTCTCTGTAGAGCAGCGCATGAAAGCTCTCTACGAGCTTCAGACCATACTCTCAGAGATCGACCGCATCAAGCAGATACGTGGCGAACTTCCTCTCGAAGTGAAGGACCTTGAGGACAATATCGAGGGGCTAAAGACTCGTATCGAAAACTATCAGCGCGACATCGAGGACTTCCGCCGCAAGACAACCATCGAAAAGGAGAAGATCAACGAGTCGCAGGCCAAGATCGCCCGCTACAAGGAGCAGCTCGACAACGTGCGCAACAACCGCGAGTTCGATCTCCTGTCTAAAGAAGTCGAGTTCCAGACCCTCGAGATCGAGCTTTCCGAAAAGCACCTCAACGAGTACGCACGCGCCATCGACTCGCGCAATGCCGACATCACGGCCACTGAAGAGAAACTCTCCGACAACCAGCATATCCTCAAGGAGAAGAAAGCCGAGCTTGAAGAAATCGTGTCCGAGACACGCCAGGACGAGGAGCGCCTCCGCGTCCGCGCCAAGGAAATCGAGCCGACAATAGATGAGCGCACACTCAAGGCTTTCAAGCGCATCCGCGACAACGCCCGTAACGGCCTGGGCATCGTCTATATCCAGCGTAACGCATGCGGAGGATGCTTCAACCGAATACCACCGCAGAAGCAGATGGAAATCAAGATGCACAAGAAAGTCATCGTGTGTGAATACTGCGGCCGCATCATGATTGATCCCGAGCTGGCCGGTATCGCCGAGGCGGAAGTAGCTGCCGGAAAATAATTCTACCATAAATTCCAAGCCACACTCACCGGCGGCGTGCCAGCATATCACTGACACACCGCCGGTGAGCATATAGTATATACCCGACATGCCGGAAACAATCGTCACGACCAAGTTCCGCATCTCCCCATCGGCCTATGCCTCAGCCATCATGCGCCAATGGGCGTCAAAATGGTGGTGGGCGGTAGCTCTCCTACCACTATGCTCCATATCGGCGGCATTTGCCTCCGCCGACATCCGCTATCTGATGCTTGCACTCGTGCTCGTGTGTCTCGTCATCCCGCCGGCGATGCTCATCGTCTACTATTATCACGCACTCTCTCCGCATGCGCGCCTCAACATTCCACTACATTCCGTGGCCTGCGACGGCATCGACCTGACAATAGATTTCTTCACCGACGAAAACGATGAAGATGCCTCGGAAAAGCCGGTGTCGACCACTGTTATCAATATGTCCGACATCTGCGGCACGATTCGCTCATCGTCGGCCATCGGACTACTCCTTGACAAAAAACGGCCGGCTCCGATGCTGCTCATTCCCTACTCCTCGTTCCAGTCCTCCACCGCCTTGCAGCGGTTTATCGAATTGCTGAAAGAAAGCCGTCTCTCCTGATATAAAACATGGACAACCAATCCGCTCCTCCACGCATACCGCCCCGTATCGGACTGCTTGCCGTATCGCCGATACTGGTATTCCTCATTTTTTACCTTGTGGTATCCCTCGTAATCGGAGATTTCTACAAGATGCCCATTTCCGTAGCGCTGCTTATCGGCTCGGCCTGGGCTGTAATCATAATGCGCGGCAAGCCGCTCAGCGAACGCGTCGAAATATTCTCTCACGATGCCGGCAGTTCCAACGTCATGTACATGGTATGGATATTCATCCTCGCCGGAGCCTTCGCTTCTATAGCCAAGGAGATAGGCGCTGTAGAGGCCACCGTACATCTGGCGCTGCGGTTTCTTCCTGTCGAGATGCTCATACCCGGACTTTTCGCCGCATCATGCTTCATATCGCTCGCCATAGGCACGTCGGTAGGCACGGTCGTGGCTCTCACCCCGCTCGCCGTAGAGCTTGCCCAGTCCGAGAGCGGCAACGTGCCATTCTTTGTGGCCGTGGTGCTCGGTGGAGCATTCTTCGGCGACAATCTTTCATTCATCTCCGACACAACCATCGCCGCCACACGCACCCAGGGATGCCTCATGCGCGACAAGTTCCGCGTGAATCTATGGATAGCCCTCCCGGCGGCACTGACCTCGCTCGTGCTCTACGTGATCCTCGGTGTGCAGCTACCCGACATGGCCGATCTCACCACATCCAATCCCGTGCTCGTCATCCCTTACCTGCTCATCATACTGCTCGCACTTGCCGGACTCAACGTCACCGTGGTTCTCGCCATAGGCATTGTGGCGGCGCTGCTGCTCGGCATACTCACCGGCCACGACATCATCACCATGTTCGGCTTCATGGGCGCCGGAATAGCTTCAGTGGGCGAGCTGATAATAATCACACTCCTTGCTGCCGGAATGCTCGGACTCATAAAAGCAGCAGGAGGAATCGACTACATCCTACAGCTGCTCACGCGACGTATCAGAGGTCCGCGCGGCGCACAAGGCGGCATAGCCCTGGTGGTAGGCATCGTCAACCTCTGCACCGCCAACAACACTGTCGCCATCATCACCGTAGGGTCGCTTGCCGCCTCCTTGTCGCGACGCTTCGGCGTAGATCCACGCAAGACGGCCTCCTTGCTCGACACTGCGTCGTGCATCGTGCAGAGCCTCATACCCTATGGCGCCCAGACCCTCCTCGCCACGTCGCTCGCCTCAATATCCCCGGTAGCACCGTGGCCCTACCTCTACTATCCATGGGCACTGATCGTGTTTCTGCTCCTCTCCATAGTGTTCCGCTTCCCGAGGCTTGACACGCGACACCCGCTGAAAACGGTCCCCTGACCACTCCGCGACATCATCCACGACCACTCATTTCAACACAACAAAACTATCTGACATATGAATCTGACTCTACGACTATCTGCTGTAGCGATTGCCACCGTTATAATGACCTGCGGCATGCAGGCCGCCGAAAAACGCTTTTACGCCTCGGTCTACAGTTCCAACGAATGGAAAGAATATCCCCGGCTGTCGGAAATAGGGATGTACAGCTTCGGCCTTGACACTCCCGACCGACAGCTCGTCAAGTCCGACTCCGACATCGATGCCGGCGGAGGCGGCGTCATGACCGAGGATTTCTATTTCTGCACGAAGGAATCGACCGACTACGGATTCACCGAGGTCACCCACTTCACTTTCAAACCCGACACGTGGGAATACAACTCACAACTGTTCGGCGGCGTCCACGGCGTAGCCACCGACCTTGCCTACGACCACACCACTGCCAAGATTTACGGATGTTTCTATACAGATCCCGACATGGGCGAAACCGCCGGGAAATACGTGTTCGGCACTATCAACGAGGCCACAGGCGAACGCCGTGCCATAAAGGAGATAGACACTCCGTGGATAGCTCTCGGATGCACACGTTCAGGACAGCTCTATTCCGTAGGGATGGATGGCACTCTATGGAAGGTCGACAAGACTAAAGGTGACACGGAGAAGATGGCAGACCTCGGATTCACCGCCAACCGACGCTCTACAGGAGCAATCGACACTTCTACAGGCATTTTCTACGTAGTCGTCACAAACGAGGATTCTTCCACTCTCGACGATTATGGCTACAGTGTCAGCAAGTCGGAGCTTTATGCCGTCGACTTGAGCACAACCACAGCGACCCTCGCCTATGAATTCGCCGACGGCGAAGCCATAGGCGGCATGTATATCCCGGGCCCATTGGCCGATGACAACGCTCCAGCCGCACCATCCGGCATGACACTCAAATTCAACGGCGGAGCGCTCGACGGCATTGTATCCTTCACGATGCCCGACAAGACTTTCGGCGGTTCAACCCTTGAAGGTGAAATTGACTATCTGGTGCGTGCCAACGGATCACTGTTCGCACGGGGCACGGCTGCTCCAGGCGAACAAATTGAAGCCAAAGGGAAAGTCGACGAGGACGGCCAATATGAATTCGTGCTCGAACTTACCAACAAAGCCGGACGAGGCCCGAAAGCCAAGGCCTCGCAATGGATAGGCCACGACACTCCCGTGAAACTCACATCGGCCGGCCTCAGCTATGCCGACGGCGCATTCACGCTCACATGGGCACACCCCACAGCCACCGAACATGGAGGATACATGGACGCGTCGATGCTGACCTACGACGTGACCCGTCTGCCCGATAACGTGCAGGTTGCCTCGGCGACTACCGCGACGAGCCTCATTGACGCCGTGGCGATTCCGGAGCAGATGACCGGCTACTCCTACCGCATCGACATGTCGTATCGAGGAAAGATGGTCAGCACCTACACAACCCCGGCCTATCGCCTCGGATCGGTATCGCTTCCCTATGTGCTCGACTTCGACAAGGAGGACAGCTTCGCCGACCTGACAATAATCGACGTCAACGGCGACCGCAACGAATGGTACCGAGAAGAATACTGGTATATCGAGGCTCTTGACCTTGAGTGTACCGCCGCCATGTACCCCTACTCATCGACAAACAAAGCCGATGACTGGATGATACTCCCGTCCCTATCTTTCGAAGGAGGTGTCGCGTACACTATCAGCTTCCAGGTGTCCACAGCCAGCGAGTCGTGCCCGGAGAGACTTGCGGTTTACTACGGCACTGCACCGGTGCCATCCGCGCTGACCACCCCCATTCTCGCTGAAAAAGAGTATGCTATCTACGATCCCGTTGATGAGAGCATCACATTCACTCCCACTGCCGACGGACTCTACCACATCGGCTTCCATGCATGCTCCGAAGCTGACGGTGCAGGACTCGCCCTGCGCAACATCACCGTCGACAGCGCAGCCTCGTCGGCAATCGACAGCATTCCCGCCGCCCCCGCCCTTTCCAACCGGACGGTGGAGGTCTATAATCTCCAGGGGGTGCGTGTCGACAGCGATGTACGTGGAGGCATGTTCATAGAAGTCCGTGCAGACGGCTCCACACGCAAAATCCTCCGCCCCTGACCGCTCCCAATAGAATAATATATAACCCTATATGACAGATGGATGACCCGATCATTGGCCATCCATCTGTTTTTACACGTTATCTCATTGATACACGTCAAAATGAGGTGTTAAAAATTTTGCGGTTTGGAAAAGTATGCGTAATTTTGTCGCGCAAAATGCAAAATCTAAAAAAACAACATAAAATCAACAACTAAACATGATCATCGTACAAGTCAAAGAAGGCGAGAACATCGAAAGAGCTTTAAAAAAGTTTAAGAGAAAATTTGAAAAGACCGGCATCGTAAAAGAGCTTCGCAGCCGCCAGGCTTTTGAAAAGCCCTCCATCACCAACCGCAAGAAGATGATGAAGGCCGTCTACGTACAGAAACTGCGCATGGTCGAGGAGTAATCCTACTCATTTTTCCTCCATATTATTTGGACATATCCAAAGAAAGAGTTAAATTCGCTTTCGACACATCCGGATAGCCGAAAAAAGCATCCGGGAAAAAGCGAATATCATGCTCGACTCTTTCTCGACATATATACGGTGTGAACTGAATTATTCAGTACACACCGTTTCTGCATATATGCGTGATTTGCGCCAATGGGCCGATTTCGCCACTGACAGCCATCCGGAGCGACTCGACCCTCTGAGCGTCACCACCTCCGATTTGCGTCTATGGCTCGGACATATGGCTGCAGAGGGCGACTCGTCGCGCACAATACGCAGGAAGATGTCGTCGTTGCGGGCATTTTTCAGCTATCTCGCCAAACACCGCGGACTGGTCGTGAACCCGGCAGCAGACCTGCACCAGCCTAAGACCGACAAACCGCTCCCAGTGTATGTACGTCAGGGGGAGATGTCGTCGATACTCGCCGACGACTTCGACCGTACCGACTTCACCGAGGTGCGCGACCGTCTCATCATACTCATGTTCTATTCCACCGGCATGCGTACCACCGAGCTTGAATCGCTACTTGATGCCGACGTGAGCATGGCAAGGCGTGAACTAAAAGTACACGGCAAGCGTAATAAGGAAAGAATAATCCCTTTCGGGGATGAACTGACCGAGATGATTGACCTATACAGGCGCCTGCGCGACGCGACAGTCGAAGGCATCGCGGCCCCGCAGTTCTTTGTGAGGCCCGACGGTGAGCCGCTCTACCGGCGGCTCATATACAGGGTGGTACACGGGACACTCGAAGGCCGTACGGTGGCGGCAAGAAGAAGCCCCCACGTGTTGCGCCACTCATTTGCCAGCGACATGCTCAACAACGGTGCCGACCTCTTCTCAGTGCAACAACTTCTCGGCCATAAATCATTAGAGACCACACAGGTGTACACCCATATCACCTATCAGGAACTTAAACAAAATTATCAACAGGCACATCCTCGTGCCGCAAAGAAAGGAGGAAACCATGGAAGTTAACATCAAGTCAATCCACTTCGACGCAACTGAAAAGCTCCAGGACTTCATCGCGAAAAAACTCAACAAGCTCTCTCGCCGTTTCGAAGCCATCACAAAAGCCGACGTGACCCTCAAGGTGGTCAAGCCGGAAACCTCGATGAACAAGGAAGCCGCCATAAAGATAACCATCCCCATGCAGGAAGAATTCTATGCCTCGAAAATCGCCGACACTTTCGAAGAGGCTGTCGATCTCTCCCTTGAGGCCATCGAACGCCAGCTCCAACGCATCAAATCGCAAAAAGAATATTGACAACAAGACAAATCCAGAAATAATCAATCCAGGGAAATCCTGTAAATGATACGCAGCGGAATCTCGCTGCATGACCGAAAATAAACGAGCGGGGCTGTATCGAGAATATCAATACAGCCCCGCCCATGTTATTATCAAGTTTACAGGAGAGCGAGAGCCTTGCGGATGGCGGTCTCGACCTTGAGGGAAGGATCGTCGGCGAATAGCTTGTTGAGCACTTTCTGGGATGCCGCTTTGGTGAAGCCGAGCATCACGAGGGCTGTCAACGCCTCGTCGAACACTTCGGAATCGGGGGCGGCCAACTGCGCGACGCCCACGTCGTCACCCGGTTTCACCTTGTCCTTCAGGTCGACTATCACTCGCTCGGCAGTCTTTGCACCGATCCCTTTCACGGCTTTCAGACGACGCGTGTCGCCGGAGACAATCACCTGCTCAAGCTCTGCCACGGGGATAGAAGAGAGCATGATGCGTGCCGTGGAGGCTCCGACCCCGCTGACACCGATAAGCAACCGGAAAAGCGCGCGCTCACGTTCGGTGGCAAAACCGTAGAGAAGCCACGCGTCCTCACGGATCACCTCGTGGCAGAGAAGCTTGACTGTGGAGTGTGCAGCCAGCTCCGGCTCAAGGGCGGTATATGTCGGCAAAGTTATAGCCATTGAATATCCGACTCCGCCTACTGTCTCGACTACGGCATCAGTCGGCGTCAGCTCCATAAGAGCACCTTTCACATACTCGATCATAGTGTCCCGTCAAATCAGATGCTGGAGCGATGAAGTGGTACGTGCCACATCCTCGTCAGTAACCTCATGATTGGCAAGGTCGCCTGCTATATACTGGTCGTAGGCCGCCATGTCAATCAGCCCATGTCCCGACAGATTGAACAGAATCACGGGAGCTGTGCCCTCCTCGTTGGCGCGCTTTGCCTCGCGTATGGCTGCGGCTATGGCGTGGGAACTTTCAGGAGCGGGAATTATGCCCTCGGCACGTGCGAACAGAGTGGCGGCGGCGAAAGTCTCGAGCTGGGGAATGTCAACTGCATCAATCATGCCGTCGCTGCGCAACTGACTCACAACGGCACCTGCACCATGATAGCGCAGTCCGCCGGCATGGATGTTGGCCGGGGAGAAATCATGGCCGAGGGTGTACATGGGGATAAGCGGAGTGTAGCCCGCCTCATCGCCGAAATCATATTCAAGCACACCGCGTGTGAGTTTAGGACACGACGCAGGCTCCGCCGCGATGAATCTCGTGGAGCGCTCGCCGGAGAAGTTGTGACGCATAAACGGAAACGATATGCCGGAGAAGTTTGAACCTCCACCGAAGCATCCGATCACCACGTCGGGATACTCTCCGGCCATCTCCATCTGTTTCTCGGCCTCAAGGCCGATAACGGTCTGGTGAAGTGCTACATGATTGAGCACAGATCCGAGCACATACTTGCAGTTGGGCGTAGACATGGCCAGCTCGACGGCCTCTGAAATCGCCGTGCCGAGCGAACCCTGATAGTTGGGATGCTCGGTGATGATCTTTCGACCGGCTTTTGTCGACATCGACGGCGAGGCTATGACCTCGGCTCCGTAGGTCTGCATGATTGACCGGCGATAGGGTTTCTGGTTGAATGAAATCTTCACCATGTACACAGCCAACTCCAATCCGAAATGCTTGGCGGCAAGCGACAAGGCGGCCCCCCACTGCCCGGCGCCGGTCTCGGTTGTGATGTTGGTGACACCCTCCTTCTTCGCATAATATGCCTGAGGCACGGCAGAGTTGAGTTTATGCGAACCGACAGGGCTTACGCTCTCGTTCTTGAAATATATGTGGGCCTTCGTGTCAAGCGCCTTTTCAAGCCCGCGTGCACGCACGAGCGGTGTCGGACGCCATATGCGGTACATGTCACGCACTTCTTCGGGGATTTCAATCCAGGTGTCTGTGGTATTGAACTCCTGAAGCGATGCCTCGCGGGTGAATAGCGGCATAAGGTCCTCGGGACTGAGAGGCTTGTGAGTGGCCGGATCAAGCATCGGACGAGGCTTCACCGGCATCTCGGCCATTACGTTATACCATGCGACGGGTATGTCTTTCTCTGTAAGTATGAATTTCTTTGATTCCATTACTTCTGGGGGTTAAGTATTGTTTGCAACTCGCGGTCGGTGTCTGTAAGACGGCGACGGCATTCCGACAACAATTCCGTGGCCCGGCGCGTGTATGCCGCGAGCAGGTCGATATCGAGCGTGTCGGACTGCATCATCCGTAATATTTCTTCAATCTCGGCGACAGCCTGTGTATAGGTCATGTCGCTCACAGGTGTAAATTTCGGAGACATTCTATGGTAGATGTTGTTATTTTACTGTTGAGATAATTTCGCCCCGGGCCAGAGTGGTGCGTATCACGACTCCCGGCGACACCTGCGACGCGTCGGTCAGCGCATGTCCGTCAACCCGGGTGATGGAATAGCCTCGGCGCAACGTGGCCTCGGGTGACAAAGCATCAAGCAACTGACCCATAGCATCGAGGCGGTTGCGGCGCGTAGACAATGCCGACATACATGCCGTCGACAGCGTGGCGCCAAGCTTTTCAAGATACAGCCGTCGTGGAGCCGTCACAGCCGAAGCCGACTGCGAGAGTGCAAGCGTGAGCCGATCAAGGGCCGATACATGCGGGGATATCGCCCTCGACGATAGCTGCTGAAGCGCCAGAGCATAACGGTCGGTACGCGCATTCGCCCTGGTAAGCATTGCGAGAGGAAGAGACGGTAGACGGCCCTCTATCGTGCCAAGCTGCTCCTTGCAGCCGCTCAGATAGCCCGACACGGCGAGAGCAATGTCCCGCCCCAGCGAATCAAGCCTGTCGATACATTCCTTACCTTTTGCCAAAAGCCATTCAGCGGCGGCGGTAGGTGTCTTTACACGTATGCACGCCACGTAGTCAAGAATGGTGACGTCGCGCTCATGCCCTATTCCCACCATTACCGGCAGTGGGAACTGTGCCACAGCTGCGGCAAGGTCGTAATCCTCGAATCCGAGCAGGTCGGAGGTAGCGCCACCGCCACGGATAATCACCACGATATCCCAGTCATGCTGTTCGCGTTCCACGGCCGCCAACGCCTCCATCACCGAGCACGGAGTACGCTCACCCTGCATAACGGCAGGGAAAAGTCGCGTCACGAAGCGCAGCCTCAGCGGCGAAGTGGAAAGCTGGTTCATAAAATCTCCATACCCGGCGGCACCAGAAGCTGAAATGACGGCAACACGCAGCACAGGCTCTTCCGGCACGAGCGAACGGTTCATGTCGAAGATGCCCTCGCTCTTAAGCCGCGCAATCATCTCATTGCGACGCCTGATCAGGTCGCCCATGGTATAATCGGGATTTACAGCGTTTATCACCAGCGACATACCGTAGACAGGATGCATCGATACGCTCAACCGCACCATCACTTTCAGTCCGGTGGTGAAGTCCCTGCCTGTAGCGGCATAAAATCCCGAACGTATAGCCGGAAATGCACTGGCCCATATGGCCGCGCGGGCTTTCGCGAGGGTGCGTCCCGTAGATTCATCCTTCTGCAACAGCTCCATATAGCAATGGCCGGAGCGCACAGCGACATCGGAAAGCTCCGCAGTCACCCAGACGTTCTGAGTCTCGGGGGTGACCACCAGCCTGGCGATACGTTGGTTGAGTTGCAGTAAAGTAAGGGTTTCCAACGGCTTTTATTTTACACGTGTAAAGCGCGAAGAATCCCAGCGATAGGTAAGTTCCGGAAGAAGCCATGGAGCCACCTGCCCATATATGTCCGGCGAAAGGAAGTCGGACAGGCGATTGGTAAGCGTGAGCGTCTGCGTCTCCGGTGCATACTGTGCCGAAGAGAGCATGAACGGCACAAGAGCATTAACTGCCGTGGAATTCTTCTCGCCTTCCTTGGTCAGCCAGTCGGCAACCGACGGTTGAACGAAAGACTTCGATGCGAGAGGCTTCCAGTTGCGGTCGTACACCCTTACACGGCTGTCGGAGGCAGGCAGGCGCACGGTCTCTATATAGACTATCGCAGTATCTCCGCGCATCGGCAATAGTGCGAGCTGGCAGTCGGAACTGCCCGTAAGGGTAGCCGACAACGACGCAGGCGATAAGGCCGTAATGCGCGACTGACCCTGCATGGAATTCTTCGACGCCGTGGCCGAGCCGCTGTTGAAATAATCTATCATGTCAAGCCGTGTGTTGCGGTCGAGCAACGGCAGCACCGACGCGGGAGCGTCACGGAACGCCGCCGAAGCCGTAATCTGCGAATATGCCACGGCAGTGGCAGCCATAGCCATGAATAGGAGAATTAGTCTGCGCATAAGCGAAAGTTTGTTTATCCAAAGTTATACAATTACCCGGAAAAACACCACTTATTATTTATACTTTTTACCTTTCTTTATGAATTTATCATAATTTCCCGCAGGCTTGCGTCGCTGCTTGCCCTCTTTTGGTGCTTCCGCATCGGAAGCCTTTTTCTTGCGTCGAGAGGCATATGTGTAGTCCTTCTCCGGATCGGCAATCTCGGCGTAGAGCTTCCGTCCCACGAAATCATGGCCCGAAAGCGCATTGACCACCCTACGTGCATCGGCTTTCTTCACATCAAACAGCGAATACCCGGGCATCAAGTCGATTCGGCCAACATCGACACGCGGGCCTTCTACGGTGTGATTGAGAATATCGATAAGGTTTCCGGCAAACAGTCCGTCGCTCTTGCCTGCATTGACGTAGATGCGCGCCATGCCGCGATCGGCGGTACGGCGGTCCTTCTCGCGCGGAGAAATCGATTTGTCCTTCTCCTTGCGTCCGCGTCCGGCCGGCTTCTCGTCGATGAAGTCGATGGTGGGAGCGTCTTTATAGTACTCGAGGAGACGGTTGAATTCGAGCGACAGGATGCGCTTCAGCAAATCCTGCTGCGAGAGCCATCCGAGCTTACGCTCCACGCCACTGAAATACTTGGAAATCTGGTCGTCGTCGACCTGCACCCGCTCAAGCCGGTCAGCAAGGTTGTATAGCTGCTTCTCTATGATATGGTCGGGAGTGGGCACCTCCTGGCGCTCGAACGTCTTGCCGATGCGCTTCTCTATGTCGCGCAGGCGGCTGCGCTCGCGCGAGTGGATTATGGCTATTGATATGCCGGTCTTTCCGGCGCGTCCGGTTCGTCCCGAGCGATGGGTGTATGTGGCCACGTCGTCGGGAAGGCCGTAGTTTATCACATGGGTGAGGTCGCTGACATCAAGACCGCGTGCGGCCACATCGGTAGCCACGAGTATGCGCAACACATGGTCGCGGAATTTCTTCATCACCATGTCACGCTGCTGCTGCGAGAGATCTCCGTGAAGCGAGTCGGCGTTGTAGCCATCCTGAATAAGACGGTCGGCAATCTCCTGCGTTTCCTTTCGTGTGCGACAGAACACGATGGCGTATATGTTGGGATTGTCGTCGGCAATGCGCTTGAGTGCGAGATATTTGTCGCGGGCATGTACCATATAGTAGATATGTCGCACATTCTCGGCTCCTGAATTGCGCACCCCTACCACGAACTCCTGCGGGTCGTGCATGAACCGCTGCGCTATCCTGGCTATCTCCTTTGGCATCGTGGCCGAGAACATCAGCATCTTGCGGCCCTCCGGCACGTGGGTAAGTATGTCGTTGATATCATCGACGAAGCCCATGTTGAGCATCTCGTCAGCCTCATCGAGAATCACGGTGTGCACCTGCTCGAGATTGACCACACCGCGCTTGATCAGATCCATCAGTCGACCCGGCGTAGCCACAATCACCTGCACTCCGTGGCGCAGGGTACGTATCTGGCTCTCGATGCTCGACCCGCCATAGACGGGCAGCACCTTCACTGCCGGCAGATACTTGGAAAAGTCGGCAAGGTCGCTGCTTATCTGCAAACACAGCTCACGTGTAGGCGAGATGATCAGCGCCTGCGGAGCGTTGACATCCTGATTTATGCGCTGCAGCACGGGGAGGCCGAACGCGGCCGTCTTGCCTGTGCCCGTCTGGGCGAGAGCCACCACATCGCCGTCCTCCTGAAGCAGGTGGGGTATGACTTTTTCCTGTACAGGCATCGGCGTCTCGAATCCCATTTCTTCAATAGCACGGCGCAGGGGTTCGTTGACGCCTAATTGTTCAAATGTCTGTGTCATTTTTCTCTCATGAATATGTTGACCGGCGTGCCGGTAAAATCCCATTTCTCGCGTATCTTGTTCTCAAGATAGCGCCGATACGGTTCTTTCACCCACTGGGGAAGGTTGCAGAAGAACACGAAGGTCGGTATGACCGACTCCTTTAGCATGGTCACATACTTGATCTTTATATATTTCCCTTTGTTTGCAGGTGGGGGATAGGCACCGATCACCTCCTGCATGTAGGTATTGAGCTGCGATGTGGGGATGATGCGGTTGCGGTTATGGTAAACGGCGACGGCAGTCTCAAGCACCTTGAATATGCGCTGCTTGGTAAGAGCCGACCCGAATATGATGGGGAAATCTGTGAAAGGGGCAAAGCGCTGGCGTATTGTCTGCTCGAAAAAGCGGATGGCGGCCACCGACTTGTCCTCGACGAGATCCCACTTGTTGACACATACCACGAGACCTTTCTTGTTGCGCTGTATCAGCGAGAATATATTGACATCCTGCGCTTCGATGCCTCTCGTGGCGTCGATCATGAGGATGCATACGTCTGAGGCCTCTATCGAACGGATCGAGCGTATCACGGAATAATATTCGATATCCTCGTTGACCTTGGTCTTTTTACGGATACCGGCAGTGTCGACCAAATAGAAGTCGAAGCCGAACTTATTGTACCGTGTATAGATGGAGTCACGTGTGGTGCCGGCTATGTCAGTAACGATATTACGCTCCTCGCCTATGAACGAGTTGATTATCGACGATTTCCCGGCATTCGGGCGTCCGACGATGGCAAACTTGGGGATGCTCTCCAGATTCTCCACCTCGTCATCGTCGTCAGGAAGGTCTTTCACGATTTCGTCAAGCAGGTCGCCAGTTCCCGACCCGTTAGCGGACGAGACGGTAAACGGGTCACCCAGACCGAGTTTGTAGAATTCGGGCACGTTGTAGATCCAATCATTGGAGTCGACCTTGTTTGCCACAAGAATCACAGGTTTCTTCGAGCGCCGCAGAATCTCGGCCACATGGTCGTCGAGATCGGTCACGCCGTTCATGGCGTCTACCACGAAAAGTATCACGTCGGCCTCTTCTATGGCCAGATGCACTTGCTTGTTGATTTCCGATTCAAAGATATCTTCGGAGTTTACTACCCAGCCGCCTGTGTCCACGATAGAAAATTCCTTTCCTATCCAGTCGACCTTGCCGTACTGACGGTCGCGTGTGGTGCCCGCCATGTCATCGACTATTGCGGTGCGGGTCTGGGTGAGACGGTTGAACAGCGTGGATTTTCCCACGTTAGGCCGTCCGACTATTGCTACAAGTCTTCCCATTTATATACTTGATAATTTTTAAACTGCAAATTTAACATTTCTAAAGATAGCAACCTATCTTATCTCTCTTAATAAACAAGCAATAATCTGCATTGAATGCACATTTAACACTTTTTAGATGTCTTTACATGGCGTGAATCATAGTATTTCGAGTACATGGAGGATAATGGAATCCATCATAAATCGTAAATTTGCAGACATAACCGGACATTATCATGACAACCTCTCTACGCTACACCCTATCATTACTCGCCGTAAGCATTGTGCTCGGCGTGAACGCATCCACAGCTCGGCCCAAGGCCCCCGAGGAGCTGACAAGCCATGAATTCGCGGCACAATACTACGCCTATCCATATACCGACAAGGACGCCCCGCAACTCACGGAATCACCCGCAGGCTATGAGCCATTCCACATAGAGCATTACGGTCGACACGGGTCACGCTGGCTTATCGACCAGCGGGATTATGAATACCCCGTGGCACAGCTTGAGAAGGCCGAGCGCAACGAAGCCCTCACACCCCTCGGCAAGGAGACCCTCGCACTGCTGCGCGACATCGCCGTCAAAGAGAAAGGACGCCGTGAAGAGCTCACCGACATGGGTGCCCTGCAGCACCGGATGATCGGACAGCGCATGGTGATGAACTTTCCCCAGATATTCGCCCCCGGCTCAACGGTCAATGCAAAATCAACCGTAGTGATCCGATGCATACTCTCGATGGTCAACGAACTCAACTCCATCAACAAACTCGCCCCCGGAGTCAACGTCCTGACCGACGCGAGCAACGCCGACATGCATTACATGAACTTCGACGATTCCGTGGGGGTGAAGATACGCAAGACCGTAAAGAAAAAGGAGCTGAAGAAGTTCCAGGCGAAATATCCTGAAAAGGGTGGTTATCTCGCCCGTCTGGTAAGCAATCCCGACTTCATCCGCGACAGTCTCGACAACAGCCTCATCGAGCGACGTCTTTGGAGAGTACTTGCCAACATGCAGAGCCACATCGGGATGCCCTGGCTCGTCGACAGCGTATTCTCCCGCGAGGAGCAGCGCAGCCAGTGGCTCCGCTCCAACGCCAACTGGTTTGTCGATGCAGGCAACAGCCGCCTCACGCGCCACCGTGCACCCTACAGCCAGCGCAACCTGCTGCTAAACTTCATTGAGAGTGCCGACACGGCCATGACATCGGCGGCGACAAGCGCAAACCTGCGCTTCGGCCACGACGGTATGGTGCTTCCGCTCACTGTGTTGATGGAACTTAACGACTACGCCCGCGAAATCAACAGCCTCGACGAACTTGAGCAGTCGGGATGGTACTGCCACGACATCATACCTATGGCCGCCAACATACAGATGATATTCTACCGGCCTATCGGGTCGACAGACCCGGATGACGTATTGGTCAAGGTGCTTCTCAACGAAAACGAGACCACCCTTCCGGGCAAGCCCGTGAACGGCCCTTATTATTCATGGAAGATACTCCGCAAATATTATCTCGACAAACTCAACTCCATACCTGAATAAAACAATCATGAAAAGATTTACCACATTTCTCCTGCTCCTCCTGACTTTAGCCATATCGGCAACAGCCGGCGAGGCCAGATACATATTCTATTTCATCGGCGACGGTATGGGTCTGGGGCACGCCATGGGGGCCGAAGCCTACAACCGTACCGTAGCCGGCAACGACACGCCGATAACGATGATGCAGTTTCCGATAGCATCGCAGTGCACCACACACTCCGCATCGTCGCCGGTGACCGACTCTGCGGCGGCAGGAACCGCCCTCGCCACCGGAAGCAAGACGCTCAACCGCATGCTCGGCATGGCCCGCGACTCTACCAACCTGACCTCAATCGCCACGCAGTTGCAACAGCAAGGCTACGGAATAGGGATAATAACCACTGAAGATGCCGACGACGCCACGCCGGGAGCATTCTATGCCCACGTGTCAGACAGGGGGATGTTTTATGAAATCGGATGTGATGCAGCACGATGCGGGTTCGACTTCATCGCCGGGCGCAACCTGCGCGGCATGTCGCGCGACGGAAAGCCGACAGACCTCGCCGGCATATTCGCGGACAACGGCGTCGATGTCGTACGCGGCCTTGACGCGCTGGGACGTTCGGAAGCGAAGAAGGTAGTACTGCTCGACAGCCTGTCGTTTCCCGACGTATGGTATTACACAATCGACTCCGTGCCGGGTCTTACGCTGGCATCCATGACCGAATCATGCATGAAGCATCTCAAGAAAAACGGCCGCGACAAATGGTTCATAATGGTTGAGGGTGGCAACATCGACCATGCCGGACATGCCAACGACGCCGGCACCATAATCAAAGAAGTACTAAACTACAACGACGTGATACGCATGGCCTATGACTTCTATCTCGCCCATCCCGACGAGACACTGATAGTCGTCACCGCCGACCACGAGACCGGCGGCATGGGTCTCGGCAACAACGCGCTCGGATATAACATCGACCTGCGGCACTACGACCGGCAACGTGTGTCGAAAGAACGGTTCACAGTCTATTGCCGCGACATCATAAAGTCGGGGAAGCCATATTCATGGGAAGAGATGAAGGATTACCTGAGCCTTATGCTCGGATTCTGGGACGGAGTGCCGGTAAGCGACAAGGACACCGAACGCCTGCGCAAAATCTTCGACAAGGCCATAACCCGCAACGAAGGAACCGACAACCACACCTTGTACAAGACTTTCGACCAGTTCACCGAGACGGTCTACCATATCCTCGACAAGGCCACAGGAATCGGCTGGACATCCAACAACCATACCGCAGGACTCGTGCCTGTATATGCAATAGGCGTAGGTGCGGAGCGCTTCGCCGGATTCAACGACAACACCATGATTCCGTCCAAGATAATGGAATCCGCAAGATAACGCAATCACGATAATACGTGAAGCTATGAAAAAAGGCGGTGTATCACTCAAACATGTGAAACACCGCCTCATCTCATATTAGAGAGATTATTGGTTGACAATCTTGCCGTCGGTCAGAGCCGACAGACGTAGCTTAAGTTTTTCAAGCAGTTCGGGATGGTCTGCAGCAACATTGTGGAGCTGCGCGGGATCCTCGACAAGATTGAAAAGTGCATATTCCTTAAGGTTGCCAAGCTCATTGCCGGTGACATTGCGTGCCTTACCTTTATGAGGAGGTATCATCACCCACGGTCCGGCGGTGCGTAAAGCCACCTTGCTCTTGGCCTCGATCACAAGGTCCTCGCGCTTCGACGCGCCCTTACCCGTGAACGCATCAAGATTTTCGATTCCATCGAGTCCTTCGGGAACTTTACCGCCCACCATCGATGCCAGCGAGGGGAGCAGATCCATCTGGCAGACGAACTCATCGGAATTGAGCGGAGCAATGTGCCCCTTCCAGTAGACGAACAATGGAATATGAGTGCCTCCATCGAAGAGGCTGTATTTTCCACCTCGCCGACCGCCCGTAGGGCTGTGTTCACCCACCTTCTCTACGGCATCGTCAAAGTATCCGTCCTGCAGCACAGGGCCGTTGTCACTTGAGAATATAATCATGGTGTTGTCGAGTATGCCCTCCTTCTCGAGATGTCCGAGAAGTTGTCCCACACACCAGTCAGCCTCAACGATGGCATCGCCGCGCGGGCCCATGGTTGTGGCACCGGCGAAACGTTCGTGGGGCGCACGCGGCACGTGCGGCTCATGTAGCCCGTAGTAGAGGAAGAACGACGTATCGGCATGTGCCGTTATATAATCCTTCATCTTACCGACAAAATAATCGGCCATATCCTCGTCACGCCAACGTGCGGAATGTCCGCCTTTCATGAACCCTATGCGCGGTATACCGTTGACAATGGAGTTGTTGTGACCGTGATGCCACTTCATGCGCAACATCTCCGGATTGTCGATCGCAGTCGGCTCGCCAGGGAAGTTCTCTTCGTAGTTGACATAAATCGGGTCGGACTTGTCGAGGCCGACAACATCTCCATTTTCGATATAGACCGTAGGCACACGGTCGTTAGTGGCGGCAATCAGGCACGAGTAGTCGAATCCAATCTCATTGGCTCCCGGCTTTACAGTCTCGTTCCAGTTTATGTTACCTTTTCCCATACCGAGATGCCATTTTCCTATGGCACCGGTGGCATATCCGGCTTCGCGCATCATTTTGGGAAGAGTAAATTCATCCTCACGGATAAGCAGAGGGGCATCTCCGGGAAGAATCTTGGCGTCGGGATTTTTCCAAGGATACATTCCCGTCATCAGGGCATAACGGCTCGGGGTAGAAGTGGCCGATGTGGCATAGGCGTTGTTGAAGCATACACCGCCACGAGCAAGCCTGTCGATGTTGGGAGTGTGGATGGTCTTTGATCCATAGGCGCTCACGTCGCCAAAGCCGAGATCATCGGCAAGCACCACGATGACGTTTGGCTTACTTTGGCCAGCCGTCCATGCATATCCGGACAGCAGCAAGGAGACAAGGCAGGAGAATTTTCGCATTGGTTTTCAGGATTGGTTTTTGGTTAGAAATCGTATGTCGATATTATATAGACGTCTGAAACCACCAACATGCTAATGTAGGTGCTCAAAAACTTACGTTCATCACATTGGCCGGAGAGCGATGATGGTCGAGTTCGTTTTTCATGAAGTCCATGTAGGGTGCCACATGCTCGAAAAAACGATAGTAGCCACGGCATAGATAATTGAGACCCGGCTCGCCGTCGGGAGTGACGGCAAAGCGGTTTTTAGGACACTCGCCATTGCAGGCAAAGAGATATCGGCACTCCTTGCATTGACGTGGAAGAGTGTCGTACTTATCATTACCGAACTTCTGCTGCCGGTCGCTGTACATCATCTCCACAAGAGTTTCTGTACGGATGTTGCCAAGCCTGTACTCCGGAAACACGAAGTGGTCGCATGAATATACGTCGCCGTTGAATTCCATCACCCCGGCATGCCCGCATGTACGAGCCATGGTGCATACTCCAGGCTGTACTCCGGCCCAGTTGGCAAGCGTAGAGTCAAAAAGCTGTATAAAGTAGCTGCCTACATCGTTTTTCACCCACTCGTCAAATATCGTGCACAGGAATTCGCCCCATTGCTCAGGCGCCACAGAGAAATCGGCCAAAGGAGCATCGGCCGCATCGGCCGGCGATGCAAGATTGCGCCCGTCGGCATGACGCAGGATCCTCTCCACAATAGGGGTAAACTGTATGTAGCGGCACTCTATCTCCTTGAAGAAGCGGTAGAAGTCGAGCGGATAGTCGGCGTTGAAGTCGTTGACCACTGCCAAGGCGTTCCATTCCACTCCATGTTTCTTGAGAAGATTTATGCCGCGCATCACCTTATGGAACGATGGCGCTCCCATGTTGTTGCGCCGGTACTCGTCATGAAACTCCTGCGGACCGTCGACAGACACCCCCACGAGCCAGTTGTTGTCCTTGAAGAAGCGACACCATTCATCGGTGAGCAGCGTGCCGTTGGTCTGGATCGAATTGTCGATGGTAAGCCCGCGCCCGTATCTTTTCTGAAGCTCTATCACCTTCTTGTAGAACGACAGCGGACGCATGAGCGTCTCCCCGCCGTGCCAGCAGAACAGAATCTGAGGCATCGACTGCGACTCGATGTACATCTTTATAAAGCGTTCGAGCATATCGTCGGACATGACGAAGCGACGGTCGGCCAAAGCGTCCTTGTAGAGATTCTTCTTCTCAAGATAGTAGCAGTATTCACATGCGAGGTTGCATGAAGAGCCGGCAGGCTTTGTCATGATGTAGAGCGGACGGGAGAACGGGGTCAGGAGCTGTTCCATACGGGCATCGGTTTACGGAGTAGACTGTAAAAACATATTGGAATACGGGTCAAGGATGCTTCCTGACCCATATTCCAATCATTATACGGAAATATATGGCCTGTTATTTCTTTTTCTTAGATGATTTTGCGTTTTTGGCACTGTCGGCAATCATTTGCTGCACACGCTCCGGATAGTTGGTGGTGATATAGTCCACGCCGTTGTCGATGAAGTACCGGATGTCCTCAGGCTCGTCAACGGTCCATACGTTGACCTTCAGGCCGAGCTTGTGGCACTCTTCCACCCATTCCGGATGCTCTTTGAGAGCCTTGATGGAATAGTCCACGCCGGCCAATCCGAGGCTCTTGATCTTTTTGGGAGCGAGATCGCCGTCTAGGTAGTAGATGGGCACTCCTACGGGGAGCAGCTTCTTGAAGGCCATGCAGGCATTGATTGAGAATGCGATGATGTCGGTGCGGTTGAGGAGCTTGTACTTGCGCAGGGCGTCTACGATTTTCCCGGCCATCTCGTCCTCGCGCACGGGATCCATCAACGATTTCATTTCAAGCACGACATGGATTTTCGGGCGGTTGGAAAATTCCGCCAGATACTCGTCGAGAGTGGGCACAGTCTCTCCGTTGTCGAGACGTATCTGCTGCACCTTGGCATAGGAATCCTTCTCGAACTGCACACCCTTGAACTTGCGGTCGTGGTTCACCACCAGATGTCCGTCGGAGGTCATCCAGACGTCGAGTTCGGAGCCGTAGACACCTACGGAGTCGGCTTTCACTAGCGAACGGATAGAGTTCTGCGCCGAGCCGGGCGCTGTCCAGTAGCCACGATGGGCCACTACTTTCTGTGCGGTAATCGTACCGGCGCAGAGTGCCATTACGGCACCGATGATTGCAAAGCGTTTCATTGGTTTAATGGTATAGTATGGTTGAATATGTTTATTCATCGGTCGATGCAGGGCCGTCACCGTTACGGGCTATGTTCTCCTCGGCTTCCGCCACATTGCGAGCCTCTGAGGCATAAAATGCCTGCGAGCGGGCATACCCGTCGCGCGGGGCGAGCCACATGGTGGCGAATGTGATCGCACCGAGCACACCCACCCCGATTATGAGATAGAACACCATGTCCCATCCATACTTATCGGCAATTATGCCGACTCCTATGGCAGATAGGAAAGAGCCTACGTAGCCGAATATCCCGGCCAGACCGTTGGCCGTGGCAGCGGCTTCCTTGGTGGCCTGATTGGCCGATCCGATCCCTATCAGAGCCTGAGGTCCGTAAATGAAGAACCCGGCACCGGCCAGAAGTGCGATAGAACCGACTACCGGCATTCCCGGGAACATGATGAAGCATGCCATGAATATGGCGGCAGCCCCCATGCAGACAAGACACATCCTGTGGGCCTTTCCATTAAATATGTGGTCGGTGGCCCATCCCGCCGCGATAGTACCTACAATAGCAAACAGCTCAAACACGGCGACAGACCATGCCGCGGCCTCTATGCTCATGCCGCGCGACTCGGTGAGGAACTTCGGCCCCCAGTCAAGGATACCCATGCGCATGACGTAGACGAACACATTGGCTATGCACAGCGTCCAAATCCACCGGTTGGTCCACACCATCACTTTCAGGAAACGTCCATGCGAAGGATTCTTAGCCCCGCTTCCGGTGCTCTTGCCGGTCTTTGTGCCGGGGAGTTCCGGAAGTCCCACCGACTGGGGATCGTCACGCAGACCGAAGTAAAGCCATGCGGCTCCTGCCACAGCTATGACCGCCGGAATCCAGAAACACCATTTCCAGGCATCCCAATGTGTGGCATACTGGAGTATCTGGTTCATACCCTCGGCTGTTGACGGATCAAGCTTGAGATTGGCAGCTATGCGGTTGATAATCTCCGGATTGCTACTCAGGTCGGTGCCCATCGAACCCATGATGTAGCCGCAAGCTATCACTGCCGCACCCGCACCGATAGAGTGTGATGTGTTCCATATCGACATTTTGGTGGCAAGTTCCGACGGGTGTATCCAGCATGGAAGCAGTCGCGCACATGGCGGATAACCAACCCCCTGGAATGCCTGGTTGAGGACGATGGTCACGCCCATCACGAGGATGAGCATATTAATCAAGTCAGGACCATCGGACACTCCTGTTATCCATGACGATATGTTCACTCCGAAGCCAAACGCGAAGTTACTCGCCGCGCAGAGCAGCAAGCCTATCGCCATGATGGTACGGGCGCTGAACTTATCGACAATAAAGCCGTTGGCGAAGCGCGAGAAGCCGTAGACAAGCGAGCCTATGCCTATCACTATGCCGAAACTTGTGTTGGATATGCCGTACTGGGCTGTCAGACCGGGCATTGCCAACGAAAAATTCTTGCGCACAAAGTAATAGATGGCGTATCCTACCATCGACACGACGATGGTGCGCAACTGCCAGGATTTAAAGCGTCTGGTCACCTCCGGATCCCATGACGCGTAGATGTTGTTTTTTCCCATTTTCAAAAGTGTTTCCCGTGGCGGGAATAGATTGATTGGTTGTTATGATTTCGATATATCCGTCAGTATCCTGTGTCTGAAACCGGGGTGCGTACGACGTGGTACCGTGCGCTCCACCCGATTTCAGACACATAGTACCGTCATTCTATTAGGAATCAGAGAAGGCCGTTCAAACGGCGTGTCTCCTCTATATCGAGCGCCTCGGCGAATATACTTATCGGATTGTCTACATGCACTCCGGTCGACATCTCGATCTGCCACTTGCACGTCTCGCAATCGGTGGCCACACTGTCGATGCCTGCATGCCGTATCTGCTCGAACAGCACGTCGCCTATCTGCTGAGAGTACCTGTAATTCTCTTTCTTGAACCCGTAAGTCCCGGCGATTCCGCAGCAGGCCGACTCCAGCGGAACAAACTCCAGTCCAGGAATCATCTTCAGCAAAGACGTGGAGTATATGGCCCAACCCAGTTTTTCCATGTGACACGGCGTGTGATATGCCACACGTCGGCGGAAGTCGGAGCGGAACGCAACCTTTATCTTACCTTCGTCGAGAAGTTTATATATGAAGCGTGTGGCAAGCTGTATATGCTCGCGAACGTCGGCGGTGTCCATGTCGAGAATATGGCGGTATTCGTCACGCATTGTCAGCGTACATGTCGAGCTGGTGGTAAGCACTTCCATGCCCTGCCCCACCGACTTGCGTATCGATGCGAGATTGATCTCGGCATCGCGGCGTGCTGCATCCACAAGATTGTTGGCGATCTTCGCAACACCGCAGCATTTCTCCTTTTCAAGAAGATTGACTCCGTAGCCAACGGCATTCATCACATTCACGAAGTCCTTGCCAAGCTGCGGGTAGTTGTAATTGACATAGCATCCGTGGAAGTAGCTCACCTGACGCGCATACCGCGCCTGATCCTTAGCGGCATGGCGCTTGAACCATGACGTGAAGGTTGTGTGGCTGTAGGATGGGAACTGGCGGTGCTTATCTATCCCCATCACCTTGTCGAGCACCACTTTCATCGGCTTAAGATGGAGCATGCCGTTGACAATCGGAGCGAACGGGGTAGCCATCGTGCCGACGAAGTCTGTCGACGCGAGCATCTTGTCGCGTAGCGAAGGCTTTTTCTTGCTGTAGTGCACACGCGCCGACTGTATGATGTCGCCAATGCGTACATTGGAGGGACACGCCACTTCACATCTCTTGCAGTTGAGACAATACTTCAGTGCTTCATCGTAGTAGAACGGTTTCTTCAGACGATAGCGTTCGCCGTCGGGACCGGCCTGCTTCGGGCCGGGGAAGTCCGGATTAACCGGAGTCACCGGACAGTAAACGGTGCAGATCGTACACTTTATGCAATCCTCAAAATTATTGTCGCTTATGTTGGTTGCCTGATAGCAGGGACTTTTCAGCGACTGCACACGTGCCTCCGAAGGGCTTATTGCAGGGTTGCTCATAGCTTGCCTCCTTTCTTTCCGTTAAGTATCTGCTCGGATACTTTGAATGATGTCATCAAGGTTATGCCGGCTCCGGACTCCTCTTTCAAGGCATTGCATCCTCCTATCACCGCACCTACAGCGAACAGATTATCGATGGTCACACCGTGATGGCTCGCACGCAGCGACTCATCGGTGACGATGCCGTAATGCTCGAAATTCTGTTCCTTGTACAAGTCGGGAGCACACCAATCCGGCCTGTCGGCGTCGGCCACTACATCCAGGCCGAATATAGGCTCGAACACCCGGTCGGGGTTAGCCTCAAGTCCGTGGCTCAGGAACGAGCCTGAGGCAATGACATAGTTGTCGGCGGCAAGAGGCATGTCGGACAGATTGGCGGTGTGAATCTCCTTCAACCGACCGCCGGAGATCGTACCACCGGTGACAGTGTCGCCAAGGAGATATGTTCCGCCATGACTGTGGAACCATGTGCGCAGCTTCATCTGCGCCCTCATTCCGCCCACCGACATAGGTATGGTTGAGACCATGTAGAGCGGCACTTTCACCTGCTCCCGAAGGACTTTCACCGGCGACTCGTCGAACAGTCCCACCACAGCCGGCATTACCACAGTGGTAGCGCCGGTCTCATCGACAAAACGGTTGATATGGTGGGAGACATCGAGAATCACCTTCCCGTCAAGCACTCTCGCCATGTTGGTGGCACGCATCTCGGTGGCGCTCTTGCGCAGATGCTGTAGTGAATCAAGAGTGAACGTTCGGCTCACAGTCTCTATTCCCGCCTTCTCCAGTCCGCGAGCTATGAACTGAGGATAAAAGTCGAGATATCCACTTATATTCACCAGAAGAGTCTTTCCCCACGGGAGTGAACTGCTGTCGGCTACCGTGGCATATCCCTCCATCGAGAGCCAGGCCGGCTTGAACATTCCTATCGGGGTGAGGCGGTAGTGGTTGCGTCTCTCGTCGCCATACAGGGAGATTCCGGCATCGGCAAACAGAGGCCGGACCTGCGGGATATAACGCCGTATATTGTCGATTCCTACCTTGCCGTAGGGGTGCGATTCGTGCAGTGTGGCGATAAGTTCGAGCGGGTTGTCGACAACATCCTTCCCGTCATGATGTCCATATAATCCGAACGAGCCGGAATTGAAATGCAGGGCGCTCTGTCCGGCCGATATGATGACCACCTTCTGCCCTTGGCGCAGCAGATTTATGCCCGTGACCAGGCCACCCATGCCTCCGCCTATTATTATGGTATCATATTTCATGTCTATACAGTTGGCTGAATTTCGGTTGACCGTTTATTTTGTGTCTATCACATCCTCAGGCAGCGCGATCTTGTCGATGCCGCAAACTCCTTCGTAGAGCCACGACATGAACTGGCCTTCCACCAACGTCTCCCCCCACGATACGGGACACATGCCTTTCCATCGTTCGTTGATGAACGACGACAGGTCACGCAACGTGCGTTCGGCACAGTTGTTGGCCTTTACAAGAAGGCCTGCGGCGCGACATGCACACAACTCACCCTGACATGTGCCCATGCCGAGGCGTGTGCGTCGCCTTAGATTGATCAAGTTCTCCACATGCAGATGATCGACGGCATATTTTATCTCCCCGACGCTTACCTGCTCGCACTCGCACACAACGGCCTCATCTTCCAGGCTGTTGAACTCTATCTGCGAGCTGAGTGTGCCGTGGCGGTCCTCAGCCGCCTTCTGTCCGACCGGCAAAGATATGGTGTGGGCGTGATGATGGGTGAATGCCGGCTCCTTGCCATAGCTTCCGTCAAGCTCCGAGCCGGGCAGAGGCGTTTCGGCGGTCGAGCACGCACCGGTACGTCCAAGTTTCTTCATGGCCATGTCGGTGGCCCATTCGGCCATCAGGCGATAGGTCATCAGCTTGCCGCCGGTGATGGTTATCAAGCCTTCCACACCGTCGCGCACCGCATGGTCGAGACACACGATGCCTCGCGATATGGAGCGTCCCGACGGATCGTTGTCGGCGGCTACCAACGGGCGAACCCCGGCATATGCGCGCAATATACGCGTATATGCCAGTGCCGGAGCAATCTTGATACCTTCGCGCAACAGTACGTCGACCTCCTCGGGAGTGACCTCCATATTGTCAATCTGGTCATAAGGCACACGGGAGGATGTGGTGCCGATAAGCGATATAGTGTCGCCCGGCACCAATATGTCGGCGTCGGCGGGCTTGCGACAGCGGTTTATCACAACATTGTTGACCCTGTGGCCGAAAATCAAGAGTGCACCTTTCGCAGGGAACATATTTATTGTTATGCCGGCAAGAGCCGCAATGTTGTGCCCCCATATGCCGCCGGCGTTGATCATAAGGTCGGCGTGCTCGACACGTTCCTCCCCGTTGCGTGTGTCACGAAGCTTAACACCTGTCAGACGATCGCCATCACGCTCAAACGCCACTACCTGATGGTAGGTGAGCACATCGGCGCCGTTCTGCCTGGCCGACACCACATTGGCCACCGTGAGACGGAACGGATCGATTGCCCCGTCCGGTACTTTCACGGCACCGGTGATATAGGGATTGACGGCAGGCTCTATGCGTAATGCCTCACGCGGATCAATGGCCTCTGCCCCGATTCCGGCCTTGTGACAAGCCTCTATGAAAGTCTTTTGATAGTCGAGGTCATCTTCAGGCAGAGTGATAAACAATCCTCCGGTGTCCTCTACGCAATGACGTGCGATGCGCCTCAGGATCATGTTTTCCTTAATACATTCCGCAGCCGACTCACCGTCGGTCACGGCATAGCGGGCACCGCTGTGAAGCAGCCCGTGATTGCGTCCTGTGGCACCGGCGGTAAAATCAAACCGTTCCACAAGGAGCGTCCTAAGGCCACGCATGGCGCAGTCGCGTGCAGTGCCGGCACCGGTTGCTCCGCCGCCTATCACAATCACGTCGTAGCGGGTAGTAACGTTGTTGTTATTCATGACCAAACAGATATATAATTATTTAGGGTTGACAGTCCATCATGCATGATACCGGAGTATCGTGAGTACTTGCAGCTTCTTTCGGAGCGAAGAGCAGAGGCAATTTTAAAGTTTCATCGCAAAAGTAAATATTTTTTCAATGAAAACGAAAATCATTGCACTATTTTTTCGCAACGAGGATATATTTTTTAGATTCCTACCCCTATAAAACATTCCGTCGGCGGAGATTTGTTCAATATGGCGCACGAGATGTCGGATGGGGTTTGATTTGCAACGGGTTCAAATCATTTCATCGTTGTGAAAACACAGTTGCCGCAAGCTCTAAAAAATTTGGTCGGTTCGGCTAAATTGACTAATTTTGCCGCAGACCGGACTGACATTCTCCTCCGTCTCCCCCCGGTCCTCAATATCATCCAACAGATAGAAATTACAATTTCCAATAATTAGAGTTATGAGTAAAGAAAAAAAATTCCTGACCTGTGATGGAAACCAGGCCGCTGCGCATGTGAGCTACATGTTCTCGGAAGTAGCAGCCATATACCCCATCACACCTTCGTCGACAATGGCGGAATATGTCGATGAGTGGGCCGCTGCCGGTCGTAAGAACATCTTTGGCGAGACTGTGCTCGTGCAGGAGATGCAGTCGGAAGCCGGTGCTGCAGGAGCAGTCCATGGATCGCTCCAGGCCGGTGCGCTCACCACTACCTATACAGCATCGCAGGGTTTGCTGCTGATGATCCCCAACATGTATAAGATTGCAGGCGAGCTGCTCCCCTGCGTTTTCCACGTGTCGGCACGTACTCTCGCAAGCCACGCCCTCAGCATCTTCGGCGACCATCAGGACGTCATGTCGGTGCGCCAGACTGGTTTCGCCATGCTGGCTGAAGGCTCGGTGCAGGAAGTGATGGATCTCGCAGGAGTGGCACATCTTTCGACAATAAAGAGCCGCGTGCCTTTCGTCAACTTCTTCGACGGGTTCCGCACCAGCCATGAGATACAGAAAATCGAGGCTCTCGACAACGACGACCTCGCTCCCCTGGTAGACCGCGAGGCCCTCGCCGAGTTCCGTGCCCGCGCTCTCAATCCCGATGCCCCCGTGGCCCGCGGTATGGCCGAGAACCCCGACGTGTTCTTCCAGCATCGCGAGGCATGCAACAAGTATTATGACGCCGTTCCCGCCATAGTAGAGGAATACATGGCCAAGATTTCCGAAATCACCGGACGCAAATACGGCCTGTTCAACTACTACGGTGCAGAGGACGCCGAGCGTGTGATCATCGCCATGGGTTCTGTGACCCAGGCCGCACAGGAGGCTATCGACCATCTCAACGCCAACGGGGAGAAGGTAGGTCTGGTGAGCGTACACCTCTATCGTCCCTTCTCGGCAAAGCACTTCCTTGCCGCAGTCCCCAAGACCGCCAAGAAAATCGCCGTGCTCGACCGCACCAAAGAACCGGGCGCCAACGGAGAGCCTCTTTACCTCGACGTAGTAGACTGCTTCTATGGCGTTGAGAACGCTCCCGTCATCGTAGGCGGCCGCTATGGTCTCGCTTCGAAGGACACCACTCCCGCACAAATCATATCGGTGTTCGAAAATCTCGCACTTCCCGAGCCCAAGAACCACTTCTCGGTAGGTATCGTCGACGACGTGACCTTCCAGTCACTCCCCATGAAGGAAGAGATAGCCCTCGGCGCCGCAGGCACATTCGAGGCCAAGTTCTACGGACTCGGCGCAGACGGTACGGTCGGTGCCAACAAGAACTCCGTCAAGATCATCGGTGACAATACCGACAAATACTGCCAGGCATATTTCTCCTACGACTCCAAGAAGTCTGGAGGCTTCACCTGCTCGCACCTCCGCTTCGGCGACGAGCCTATCCGCTCCACCTACCTGGTGACCACCCCCAACTTCGTGGCTTGCCACGTACAGGCCTACCTCCACATGTATGATGTGACACGCGGCCTGCGCAAGGGTGGAACGTTCCTGCTCAACACCATCTGGGATGCCGATGAGCTGGCCAAGAACCTTCCCGCAAAGGTTAAGCGCTACTTCGCTCAGAACGACATCACCGTATATTATATCAACGCGACCAAGATCGCCCAGGAAATCGGCCTCGGCAACCGCACCAACACCATACTCCAGTCGGCGTTCTTCCGCATCACCGAGGTAATCCCCGTGGATCTCGCAGTAGAGCAGATGAAGAAGTTCATCGTGAAGAGCTACGGCAAGAAGGGACAGGACGTGGTAGACAAGAACTACGCAGCCGTTGACCGTGGCGGTGAATACCACAAGCTCGCCGTTGATCCCGCATGGGCACAGCTTCCCGATGACGCTGCCGCATGCAACAACGACCCCGCTTTCATCAACAACGTGGTGCGTCCTATCAACGCACAGGACGGCGACCTCCTTCCCGTAAGCACGTTCGTCGATTTCACCGACGGCACATGGCAGCAGGGCACAGCAACGTTTGAGAAACGCGGTGTGGCAGCCTTCGTTCCAGAATGGCTCGAAGAGAACTGTATCCAGTGTAACAAGTGCGCCTATGTCTGCCCCCACGCCGCCATCCGTCCGTTCGTCCTCACACCCGAGGAGATGGCAGCTGCTCCCTTCGGCGAGAACGATACGATTCCCGCCATCGGCAAGCAGTTCACAGGCATGCGCTTCATCCAAAGCGTAGACGTGCTCGACTGCCTCGGCTGCTCCAACTGTGTGGATGTCTGCCCCGGCAAGAAGGGAAACAAGGCCCTTGTGATGAAACCTCTCGAGACTCAGCTCCCCGTACAGGCCGAGTGGGATTACTGCGTGGCTTCCGTGAAGTCGAAGCAGAACCTCGTCGACGTGAAAGCCAACGTGAAGAACTCGCAGTTCGCCACCCCGCTCTTCGAATTCTCCGGTGCCTGCTCGGGATGCGGCGAGACACCTTATGTCAAGCTCATCACCCAGCTCTTCGGCAACCGCGAGATCGTGGCCAACGCCACCGGTTGCTCATCGATCTATTCAGGTTCGGTACCCTCGACACCTTACACCACCGACGAGAAAGGACACGGTCCGGCATGGGCCAACAGCCTCTTCGAGGACTTCTGCGAGTTCGGTCTCGGCATGACACTCGCCAACGACAAGCTCCGTGCCCGCGTCGATGCCGACGTGCGCGCCCTGCTCGATTGCCCGACATGCTCCGAAGAGATCAAGTCTCTCGCCACCCAGTGGCTCGACGAGAAAGACAACGCCGACCGCTCACGTGAAATAGCCGATGCCCTCATCCCGCTGATGGAAGCCTGCGGATGCACCGCATGCAAGAAGGTGCTCGAACTCAAGCACTATCTCGTTAAGCGCAGCCAGTGGATCATCGGTGGTGACGGCGCTTCCTACGATATCGGCTTCGGCGGTCTCGACCACGTGATCGCATCGGGCAAAGATGTCAACATCCTCGTGCTCGACACCGAGGTTTACTCCAACACCGGCGGCCAGGCCTCCAAGGCCACACCTCTGGGTGCTATCGCCAAGTTTGCCGCTTCCGGCAAGCGCATCCGCAAGAAGGACCTCGGCCTTATCGCCACCACTTACGGCTACGTATATGTCGCACAGGTGGCTATGGGTGCCGACCAGGCCCAGACCCTCAAGGCTATCCGCGAGGCCGAGGCTTACGACGGTCCTTCGCTGATCATCGCCTACGCTCCCTGTATCAACCACGGCATCAAGGCCGGAATGGGCAAGGCTCAGCAGGAAGAGGCCAACGCGGTCGCTTGCGGCTACTGGCACCTCTGGCGCTACAATCCCGCAGCCGAGATGGAGGGCAAGAACCCCTTCACCCTCGACAGCAAGGAGCCGAACTGGGACGAGTTCGAGGGCTTCCTCAAGGGAGAGGTGCGCTACGCTTCCGTGATGAAGCAGTATCCCACCGAGGCCGCCGAGCTGTTCGCAGCAGCAAAGGCCAACGCCCAGTGGCGCTACAACAACTACAAGCGTCTCGCCCAGCAGCAGTGGGGTGTTGATCCCGAAGTAGAGACACTCGAGAACAAGTAAGTTTACTCATAAACTACTGATATCCGTCGGCGCCGGAATGCTTACATGCATTTCGGCGCCGCTACTTCATAGAGATATACTACTCTTATGTATTATTTGGTATGTATTATTTGGCCTAATACCTGACAAATGACATGCAGCCGGCGGGAAACATCAAAAATTTGAAATCGCAAAGTTAAATTGGCTGGAAAAAGTTGCGGGACTATGAAAAATACTTTAAATTTGCCCATATCTACATCTTCCGACTTTTTCGGCTGTTAACATGACTGCCAGGAAGAACACAACTTACAGTGCAATTCAATCACGCCATGGACACCGTTTGGGCTTTCTTATCTTCTCTTATTACCGGAGTGGGTGCCGCTTTGGCACTGACAACGGCCGTAGCGTTGTTGCTCCACCATATGGCACGCACGTCGTGGTTGGCCAATGGGCTTCTTTCACTTGTGCTCCTTGTGCTGGCATCATTCCAGTTTGTGCTCCTTTTCGGGGCGGAAGCAGTGAAAGGATATGCCGAAACGGCTATGGAAAGCGCCCGGGTGGCATCAATGCTCGCCGACACGCAGAGCATACAGACGCTCGTGGATGAAGTGCCCGGAATGGCCGACTATGTAGAGACCGGACGACAAGGACTTGAGGATGGAGCTGTCACCTTGAAGCAGCTTGTTGATGACGTACTGTCCGGATATATCCTGCGCCGCTGGCTATGGCTCGCAGCCTTCACCGGGGTGACCGTTGCCGCAGGATTCTTAATCCCGTCACGCAGGCGCAGCCGTCGTGACCTGTCTGCCGACACGTACAGGGGTGGAAGCTACTCGTCATCATCATCGGCCTCATCTTTAAATTTTTAGACTTAACACAATAATACCTATATAACACCTACAACCATTATGGCTGATATTCTAATTGGTCTCGGAGGCACCGGAGGAAAGATTCTCAAAGCATTCCGTCAGCGCCTGTGGACAGAATTTGATGCTGCCCAGCGTCGCAACCTACCTATCGGATTCATATATGTAGACAGCGACCGGGCCATGCTCGACGCTTCCGACATCACCTACCAGACAATACACGGAAACTGCGTATTCGAGACTAACGACTTCGTCGATATAAAGACACATAGCAATATCGATGCCATATTCGCCAATCCCAAAGGATATCCGCGACTGACCGGCATACTCGGCAACGTAGGCGCCACACAGTCTGCCGTATGCCCGGTAGGCGCCGCCGCCGACCAGAAGCGCCGTGCCGGGCGTCTGCTCTTCGCATCCAACATCGACGCATACCTCTCGAAACTTGCGAATGCCGTGCAGGAAGTTCAGCAAAAAGAGGTAGGGAGCACAATCAACATACACCTATTCTGCGGCCTTGCAGGCGGCACCGGATCCGGTTCGATAGTAGATGCAATCGCGCAGACGCGCAAATGGATGTTCGAGCACAACATTGCCGAGAAGAACGGATTCACCCTCACCGTGTTCTGCCAGATTCCGGAAGCCAATCCACAGCCCAACTGAGACAACGGACGCTACAAGGCCAACGGCTACGGCGCTCTGCTGGAGCTGAACAACATGTTCACCTCACACTACAATATGGAATGGGGCACACGCGTGTCGACCCCTCCCTACGACGTATCGACGACAGTAGAGACAGGACGCCTTTACCTCACTTATGCCAACCCCACACCCGAGAATGTCAAGAAAGGTGCGATACCCCAGGAGGTCAACATTGCCGGCGGCCTCATACTCTACACAAACCGCAACGACTTCGGATACACCGTCAACGACCCAGTGCAACTTTCCGGGCTGGTAGCCGATTTCGTCTACAGCCGCATCTTCTCGCCCCTCGACCAGATGGGTCAGGAACTGGGACGTTTCTACACTTTCGAGAACCTAAGCAACAATCGCGACGAGTATGACGAGACCGCCGATCCTGAAGAGGGCACACCGATGCCGGTGCGCACACGTGCCATCGGCTCGTTCGGCATCAAACGTATCATCGTGCCGGAAACCGAACTTCAGGAACACATCGCCTACACACTCGGCAGCAGCGCCCTGCTGCAACTTAAATATAACAACTGGAGCAACACTTCCGGATACCGCGAGGAAGCACCTTCGTTCGACGAGGTGACATACGTGCGTGACCCGGGACGCCGAGGCTCGTGGAAACTCACTCCCGAACATCTGCGCCTGAAGCAGCATGTCATCGATTCCGACGAGAAAGAGAAATGGCCCGTAGGTGACTTCGCAAGCTACTGGAATCCATGTGTCGACCGCTGGGCCGAAGCCGCCAAGGGCACACAGCATCCTTTCGACAAGCTCGTCGACCTCTGCCGAGGCGGATATGCCGAAGGTTTTCGCAGCGTGGGCGTGGAGAATTTCTATCGTGACAAGGCACGCAGCCTCGACACATACGCCAAGCAGATAGCCGAAGGCGTGGAGAAATACCTGTTCCGCGAGTGGGCCGACGGACGCATAGCCCTCGTCAGCGTGCGCCACGTCGTGGCCGAACTCGCCAAGCAGATGCGCGAGCAGGCTCTTGACTGCTCGGAGAAAACAATACCCGACCTCGACACCAAAATCAACGAATTCAAAGGCATCATCAACCAGGCAAAGGAAGATGTGCTCAACACCAACATAGTAAAGCGCCAGATCATCTTCGGCAACCGCTTCGAGCGTGCCACACACTATGCCAAGCTGCTCTATTCAGCCATGACGGAGCGTGCAGCCGTCGATATCTTCACGAAGCCCCTTCTGGAGAATCTCGAACAGCGTTTCAACGATCTCAACACACGCCTTATCGGCTTTGAATCGCGCTTCGACGAACTGTACAAGTTCACTAAAGAACGCATGGCCGCACTCAGCGACATGGAGACCCTTGCCGAAGGTGAGAACCGCGACGGAACAGAGACGCTTACCGATCCTATCGTCAAGTTCTACAACCGCAACCGCATGAAGGATCTCGAACGCCGCCTCAATGGTGACCACGACCGCATGAGCACCATCACCGACAGCGTGCGTTCTGCTATCGTCGATGCCCTCAGCAGCGAAGGACGTTTCGCCAACGTCACCAATCTGTCAGAGAACACCATATCAAGCGCATTCCTCGGCCAGGTGTTCGAGACTATCCGCACGTTCCACAATGATCTGCTCGTGGAGCGCACCGAAAAAGTGCTCGACGTGCCCATTCTCGAGCGTCTGCAACACAAGTTCGGAGGTAACGACATGGCTCTCGGACGTTTCGCCCAGGACATCATACAAGCAAGCGGCGCTTTCCTTGAAATCAACCAGAATGAGATTCTTCTGAACAACGCCAACACAGCAGCTCCCGAGGTAGGCAAGAACATCCTCATCAAACGCGTGCTCGTAACCCTTCCGAAAGCAAAGGATCCCGCGCTCATGCAGTTTGCCGATGAACTGAAACGCAAGCTCCAGGGCGCCATCCCCGGCGGCACTGGTGCCTCCGTGGCAGTAAGCACCGAGGGCGCACGACCCAACGAAATAACCGTGATGATTGTCGAGAACTGCTTCCCGATGCGCGCTATCGGCTCGCTGCCAATGCTGAAGGCAGAGTTCGACCGCCTCATCGCCGCCAATCCGTCCAACTCAATCGTGCTAACATCAGAAGGCAAGGCAGAGGACTACAGATCGCTCTCCGCACGTCCGCCAAAAACTCCCGACCAACTGCGTGCCGAAGTGATGCCCTACATGATGCTTGCCCTCGGACTTGGTGCGATACAGTTCGACTCGTCCACTTCCGAGCAATGGGGCGCAGCCGGCGAGCCTGACATATTCGGCAACTCCACCATCGTGCCTTGGGGATACTCCAAGTTCACGGAGATGGCCTATGATGACCGCCTTATCGAGAACCACGCCAAAGAGACCATCCGCATAGCCCGCGAGGCTCTTGCCTCACGCCTTGAGGATGTAGATCCCGCCGCGCTTAAGGCCATACAGGACAAGCTGAAAGAGACCGATGCGGAGTTCATGGCTGTCGTCGGCAAGGTGATGAAGGAGGAGAACCCCACTCCCAAGTCGCGTTACAACGATTTCGTCAATTGGACCATGGAGGCCAAGAAACTCATCGCCACCTACCGTCCCCAACGCTGATTTAACGATTTAACAATAAACTGACATATAAAATTTAAGCAATGGCAAATGTAAAGAAGTATCGTTGCATGAACGTCGGCAACTGCCAGACAGCCAACGAGAACAAGACATTCGAGATAGCAGAGGGCGCGGAGAAGATCTGCCCCGACTGCAAGAAGGATATGATCGTGGAGGTAAAGAGTGGACCCGGCGGTGCCGTCATCGGCGGCATCGTAGGCGGTGTCGTAGTAGTAGCCCTCGCTGTATGCTATTTCCTCGGAGTATTCTCCGGTGAAAAGACCCCCGAGGCCAAAGCAGATCCGAAAGAAAATGTCGTGGAAGTGGTGAAACAGGCCACTACCGACACTGTAGTAGTAGCAGAGACAGCCCAAACCGACACCGTAGCCCCCGTCACCGAGCCTGAATCAGAAGCGAAAGGGGGAAACAAAACCGATGACAACAATGGGGGAACAACCGAGCAGCCGACCAACTATCTCACCGGTTACGCCCTCCCCTACGGACTCTACACAGGTCCGGCGAAGAACGGCCGCCCCAACGGTCCTAACGGCGATGTGAAAGTGACGAAGTCGTACTCGCTCAATCTCCATAACGGACAGCAGTTGCAGCTGAACCCGGGTGACAAGATTTCCCGATGCAAGTTTGTCAACGGCAAACTTGCTTCAGGAATGCTCGAACGTCCCGACGAGACAGCGAGACAGATCACCATCGGTGTGAACTGACAGACAGAGGAATGTCATACGACATCCTCCGGACCTTGATTGACGAATGAAACTTTTCGCCAACATAATTACATTTACACTGACGCTGTCGGCCTTTGGTGGGTCGGCAGCGTTTGGTGCACCTGTATCTTACGACGCAGATTGCCTGGAGCGCATGCTCCGGGCAGTCCCCGGCGTCCCGGATTCCGGAGAATTATCGGAACTTGGCGACACCACCCTACTGCTCGACTTCAAGAAACGGAAAGTGCGCGTCGACATGGCCGCAGGCCGCGTGACGCATGTCGGCTACCGCATGTTTTCCGACAGCCAGCGAGGCTTGATGCCATATCGTCCGGTATTCGACTTTCTGGAACGCTACGCACTCGATGCCGACCTCCCGGGAAAGCGCGTCAAGAGCGTGGAGAAGATGCTCGCCGAGGACCACGTGACATGCTCGAAATCCGGATTCCGGCAGCTCTATCCCGTTGCCACAGACACCACCCTTGCGGTCACTGTGACAAATCTCAACGGAAACCGCTATCGGATAGAATGGATTAAAGACGACAGACCGCTGTACCATATCGAGTTTCCCATCGATTACGATCTACTCCACGGCACATCGATGATTGAAAACGAGCGCCGCCTCGTGGACAATCTCACATCTTTCGTGGATACAGCCCCTCCGGAAGCTGTCGTACCATCCAGAAAGAGACTTGTCCCGATCTACCACAAGAACTACTACATCCTCCCTGGTGAATCATATCTCCTTGACAATCTCACCTCCAACCGATATTTCCGGAAAGAAGAGCATGCCGATTCGCTGTTCGTCCCTATATATTCCGGACACTATCCTCTCGAATCCCTTGCCACCCTCCTGGTGACAGGCGCGATTCCTAACGATTTCACATTCGACATGAAAGTCGATTGCTACAACCCCCTCCCACCAATCACGGTAGCGGTCAACAATGCGCTCGGTTATTTCCGTAGCCACGGCTGCTCGCCATTCTTCGGAGTCGGCGATTTTGCCGACGGGACGGCCACGTGCTATCTCGTGCTCAGAAATGCAGCTGAAGGCTACTGCCACCTGATGCGTATCACCGCCGACGTGTCGCAGCTTGATGAACGACAGGGCCGAATAAAGTGCCGCCTTACCCCATATATACCCATGTCGCGTGTCGCGGCGCTCTTCGGCGAACCTCCGACACCCGACAAATAAAAATAACTCTCTCTTAAAAAGATTTATCAATAACGAATATGAGAATTATCAATCGCCTTTTCTTTTGCATCCTTTCGGCCTGCCTACCGATGCTGATGTCGGCCCAAAGCGAGTCGCAGACAAAAGAGATCAACAAAATCAAGCTTGATCCGGCCTATGTCTTTGCGGAATCGACCATGGAGAATGCCGACGAGGCGCGTGAGACGGTGTGCCTGACCCTCACCAACTTCATGAACGAATACCTGGAGGAGAGTGGAGAGCCGCGCAAGGTGGCCGCCGCCGAACTCGGAGCGATAAAATACATCACCGGAAAGCGCGGCAACGCCAACTACGTATTCGGCTACATCCCCATTTCTGCATTCGCCTCGAACAAACCCGCTCAGGCAGCAGAACCGGCGACACCCGTCCCCACACCCGCCGAGACTCCGGCGCCAGCCATAGCCGAGACGACCGCACCATCCTCGGAGACCGATACATTCTCGCCAGAGGCCGCTGCCGCAGGACTCATGATGCTGGGAATGCTTTTCGGCGACACATTCAGCGACGACCTGTGGGACGACGAACCCGCGCCGATAGAATACCATGCCGCCGAGGGCGACGACAGCCGTGTAGCCGATATGATTTCCGAACTGCTCGAAAGCTCCGACGCCCGCAAAGCCGCCTATCTCCTCAACATCTACAAGACTACCGGCAAACTGCGCGGCTACGGCGCACTCCCCACATGTCGCGACGCGGCAGGAGCATACTGGCTGATAATCAACAACGACGGTTCGATAATCGCCCTGCTCGGCCCCGGTGCCGACGACAACCGCCACGATTACGTGTCGGGAACGACGGGGCATCTCGCATCCTACGGCGGGAAATATGCCGTATGGTTCACCCCACGCAGCAGATAGGACGAGCGACGCACCTGACCGCCGACTGACAAACCACCATACCGAACCGATTTAGAGGTCCTTCTTCATGAAACAAACGTGCAAATATACGATATGAAAAAATACATCTCACTTTTATTTCTTACCCTCGGGCTGGCAGCATCGGCCCAGGGTGCTTATGACTTCAAGCTCGCACCCACCACGGTAAGCCCGGCTGTAAAGTCGGCGATAGAGCAGAACGTGTCACGACTGTTTTCCGCTATAAACACCGCCGCAGCCACCGGCGCCGACATCAACTTCGCCGGCATCGACCTCACCACCGACGCCAAGCAGTCGATAGTGATGACATGGGAAAACGTGCATTTCACCACCGCGCAGGACGACTACGTGGGACAGCTCCTTAAGGAAAAGAATTCCAACGGTTCGATGCGCGGCCTCCAGGTGCGCAACCAACAGGTCGACATGAAGCCGCTCGACGACACCTACGAAGGGCCGCTCGCCCAGGAAGTGGTGCTCGACTTCACTCCGACAGGCAAGCTCGCCGACTTCAACTTCGCGATGGAGAACACGCAGTATCTAACACTCCTGCGCGACGGCGCACGCCTTGGCGATGCCGCCAACCGCATGCAGATCATCAATTGGTGCGAGAAGCTGCGCAACGCCTACTGCCAGAAAGACATACGCATGCTCGACGACCTGTTCAGCGACGATGCCCTCATAATCACCGGACGCGTGGTCACCGACCGTCGCCGCAGCGACATAGCCCTTGCCAACCCCACGAAGGTAGAGTATGTCAAGCAGAACAAGCAGCAATATCTCAGCAAGCTCAAGATCGTGTTCGACCGCCAGAAGCGCGGCGGCTACGTCAATGTGAAGTTCGACGACTACCGCGTTGTGCGCCACGCATCAAAACCTAATTACTACGGAGTGACGCTCCGCCAGCAATGGCACACAAGGGGATACTCCGACGAGGGCATCGTGTTCCTCATATGGGACTTCAATGACGAGGACCATCCAAAAATCCACGTGCGCACGTGGCAGCCTCTCCAGGACACCGCCTTCACCATGGGCGATTTCAAGCTCCCTGAGCCTTCCGAAAACGCATCGTTCACGCTCGACCGCAACTGATTTCCATTTGATTCTCAACGTAATACGTAATAATAGACTTATAACCCATGAAACGTATTGTCACAACATTTCTTGCAACCCTATTCATGATAGCCGGCGCTATGGCGCAGGAACTTATGGTGCGCGAATTCCGGGCAGACCCGTCCGACCTCAGCGCCGTCGTCCACCAGGTATCCGATGCCAACGGCAACCCATGCGCCCTCGTGCGACTTGGCCTCGCAGTGCCCGAAGCGTCATTCGAAGGCGACATCATCAAGTCCGAACCGAAGGAAGGCGAATACTGGATCTACATGCCCGAAGGCTCCAACTGGCTCAATGTAAAGACTTCGCAGTACGTGCCTCTGCGCTACGATTTCCCCGAAGCGGTAAAGGCCAACACCACCTACGTGCTCAACGTCATGCCAAAGCCGCAGGAGAAAAAGGGGCTCGGCGATCTCGTGCCGGTGACACTCCCCGCACGCGCCGGAGCGTCCATCGGAGGTATGGCCACCGACCAGGGACAACCCGTGACCTTCAACATGATAAAAGTCAAATCAGGCATGTACAAAATGGGTGCCACCCCCGAGCAGGGAAGCAACGAGGATGATGAAAAACCGGTGCACTGGGTGACCATCTCCAAGGACTTCTACATCGGGGAGACGGAGGTCACCCAGGAACTCTGGGAATATGTGATGAACTCAAACCCCTCGGTGATAAAAGACCCGCAGCTGCCCGTGACCAATGTCAGCTGGAACGACGCACACGAATTCATCCGCGCCCTCAACCAACTTACCCGTGTCAACTTCCGCCTACCGACAGAGGCCGAATGGGAGTATGCCGCACGTGGGGGCCACAAGACCGGCAACTTCAAGTACAGCGGTGACAACACCGCCGAGGAAGTGGGCTTCTGGTACATCAACAGCTCGTCGCGTCCACAGCCGGTGAAGTCGCTCAAACCAAATGAAATCGGTGTCTACGACATGAGCGGCAACGTCTGGGAACTTTGCGAGGATTATAAGAACGACTATCCTAAGAAAGATGTAGTCGACCAGTTCGGTTCGTCGCCGTCGAAAAACCGCGTGCGCCGAGGCGGCGGATGGGACAGCGAAAGCGTAGATCATCTCCGCAACGCATACCGCCGTCGTGTAGAGGAGAACATGCGCGAACGTTCCACCGGTTTCCGTCTCGTACTCACCACCGACTGATTTTAAACCGTCAATAGGATATCAAACATATGATCCGTCATCCGTTAGCCATCATCCTGTCCGTGGCCATGCTGTTGGCATGTTTCATCCCCGCTGCCGCCCAAGTGCAGTCGTCACTGCGTTTCAATCCGGAAGGAAAGCTTAAGATAGTGCAATTCACCGACATACACTACAAGCATGGCAAAAAGGCCTCGCGGGCGGCCACAGAGATGATGGACGAGGTCCTTGACGCGGAAAATCCCGATTTCGTCATCATCACGGGCGACCTCGTCTATGCCGATGGTGTGGCCGAGGCATTGACAGAACTTACCGAACCGATTACACGCCGGGGACTGCCATGGGCCATGGTATTCGGCAACCACGACGAACAGTTCGACATGACGCTCCCGCAGATGTACGATGCCTTGCAGGTGATGCCCGGATGCATAATGCCGCCCCGCCCCATGGGAGTCGACAGCCCCGACTACGTGATCGACCTGCTCGGAAGCGACGGGTCCGAGCGCCCGGTCGGAGCATTCTATTGCCTCGACAGCCATTCCGGCGCACGTGTGCCGGGGATAGGCAAATATGCATGGTTCACGTACGACCAGATAGGTTGGTACAGGGCGCAGAGCGCCTCACGCACCGAGGCTGCCGGAGCGCCGTTGCCTTCGCTGATGTTCATGCACATACCATTGCAGGAATATGCCGCTGCACAGGGCGACACACGGAACTTCCTTCTCGGCACCAAAGGTGAGGAGATATGTTGCCAGGCCGCCAACAGCGGCATGTTCGCCTCGATAAAGGAGATGGGCGACGTATTCGGTGTGTTCTGCGGCCACGACCACGACAACGACTTCGCCACACAGTTTGCCGGCGTGCTACTTGCCTACGGACGCTATTCCGGGGGCAAGACCGTCTACAACCATCTTGGCAAGAACGGAGCACGCGTAATCGTGCTTTATGAAGGCGAACCGCGGCTCGACACATGGCTGCGGCTTCGCGGAGGCGATGTGATAAATTCAATGCAATTCCCCGTTCATAAGAAAAAATAGTTTACCGGGCAACTCTCCACTCCGGTAAAATATCCGACTACGCGGCGCTGCCGTGTTGCATAGGGTAAAATGCTGATAAGCAATCCATGATGCGACACGGCAGCGTCGCATCTATATGTCATTCCAAGTCGCTGAAACACATATCCCGGTTTTATCCGGAATATCCTCCTGCAAAAAATAAGTCAAACCATAATTCATAAAAAATTTACTATCAAAATGCACATTTTTAAAAATATTATTTAACATGTAGACTTAATTCGGTTAATTAACGTTAAAAAGAATAGGGGGGGTGAAATTTCGTTAAAAATTTTATCTTATATTTGCAGACATCAAGTGAACAACTCCGGACTTTCCCGAGGGAAAACACTAAACATTTTAAATTCCAATATTAATTATCACATAACTTAAATCGCATGATAAAACGTCTGCTTATTTCTGCGTTAATGCTGCTTCCCCTCATCGGTTGGGCTCAGGATGCCATCACCGCAACGGGAACTGTCTACGATGGAACTGATGAACCGTTGATTGGCGTCAGTGTGATGGTAAAAGGTACATCAAACGGAACGGCTACCGACATCGACGGTAATTTCTCCATCAAACTCAACAAGGGAAACACCCTTGTGTTCAGCTATATCGGCTACGCTACCCAGGAAATCAAAGTTGAAAACGGCACTCCGCTGCACGTGGTTCTGAAAGAGGACAGCCAGCTGCTCGACGAGGTCGTTGTGACCGCCATGGGTATCCAGCGCAAAGAATCATCGCTGACCTACGCCACCCAGGAAATCAAGGGCGACGACCTCATGAAAGTGCAGGATGCCAACTTCGTCAACTCGCTCAACGGCAAGGTGTCAGGTGTCACCATCACCCAGAGCGCAGGCGGTGCGGGCGGTACATCCAAGATCCTTCTCCGAGGCAACAAGTCGGTGATGGGCAACAACAGCCCGCTTATCGTGGTCGACGGCATCCCCATGACAAACCAGGTAGGCAAGGCCGCCGAATCAAACTGGGATGGTGGTAGCGGTCTCGGATACTCCGGCTCATCCGAAGGCGGCGACGCCCTTTCGCTAATCAACCCCGACGACATCGAGAGCATCAACGTGCTCAAAGGCGCCAACGCCGCCGCACTCTACGGCTCGGCTGCCGCCAACGGTGTGCTCATGATCACAACCAAGAAAGGCAAGGAAGGCAAGATCAGCATCACGGTCAACTCCAACGTCACTTTCGACAAGCCCCTCTCTACTCCCGACCTGCAGAGCGTCTACGGCTCATTGGTCACATTGAACTCCAGCGGCGAAGCAAATGGTATGCGCCTCGGAGCATGGGGCAAGAAAATCGGAACATACACCGATGCCGAACTTGCCTACGCAAACGCCAAACTGCGCAACACCACCTCCGACCACGTGGATGACTTCTTCCGCACCGGAACCACATGGAACAACTCCTTCTCTATCTCCGGCGGTACTGAAAAAGTACGTTCATACTTCTCCTACGCCAACTCCAACTCGGAAGGAATGATGCCCAACAACTCCTACAACCGCAACACATTCTCTTTCCGTCAGAACTACAACCTCCTCGACAACAAGCTGAAGATCGACCTCTCGATCAACTATGTCTATGCGAAGAACAAGAACCGTCCCGGCGGTGGCACGGTTATGAACCCGCTCTACGACCTCTACCGTGTGCCCGGCAACGTGGATATGGACTACTACCGCGACAACTATGTCGACTGGAACGGCAAGTGGGAGTCGAACGACATCTCCTATCTTGACAAGACCGGAAAGACCGTGATCGGACGTACGATGCTCGAAGGCCCTCAGCAGCTTTGGGCATACAATGCAGCAGGAAACAACAACCCTTACTGGCTCACCAACATGAACCGCGGACAGCAGACCGAGGAGCGCGTCTATGGATCGGCCGTAATAAGCTACGAGATCATACCCGGACTCATGGTGCAGGGTCGTCTTAACGTCGACCGCTCCAAGTTCCAGGGCGAAACAAGACGCTATGCGACCACCCAGAATGTGGCCCAGATGGAGGACTTCGGTATCTACGGCCAAGACATCTACTCAAGCAACGACTGGTATGTCGACGTGATGGCCAGCTACAACAAGACTTTCGCCGAGGCACTCTCCGTATCCGCATCCACAGGTTGGGTAGGCCACACCGTAAAGGGCACAACACAGAAGATATGGACGCAAGCCACCTACTTCGAGCCGCTCTCGATGCGCAAGATGCCGACCCTCGTCAACTACTTCGACCCCACCGCACGCTGGTCGGGTGGCAACGGGGCTTCCTACGGCCGTTCCTCCAACTGGGACAAGGGCTGGTTCTTCACCGGACAGCTCGGATGGAAAGACATGGTATATCTTGAAGGAAGCTACCGTATCGACTGGTACCGTTCGTTCAAGCAGTTCGCCGACCGTGGCACACCCGACCACTACGGCTATTGGTCGCTCGGCGCAAATACCCTCGTGCACCGCTATCTGAAGCTCCCGGAGGTCATCACCCACCTCAAGCTCCGCGCATCCTACTCCGAAGTAGGTAACTCAATCCCCAACGAGGTGTTCTCGAAAGGCTCTGCCAACCTCGTCACCGGCGCACTGGCCACCTCCACCTACGGCTACTTCGACAATCCACGTCCGGAGAAATCGAAATCGTTCGAAGCGGGCTACGACATCTCGCTCTTCAACAGCACCCTCAACTGGGATCTCACCTACTACGACACCAAGCTAACCAACAGCTACTTCCTCGCAGCCACCACCGGCGGCAAATCGAAACCGGTCAACACCGGCTGCATCCGCAACCGTGGTATAGAGACATCGATCTCCTACAATATCCTTGCCGGACGCGACTGGACATGGAAAACCGGATTCAACGTGGCGTACAACGACAACAAGATTGAAAAGACCTTCAAGGACGAGCAGGGCAACCCCTCCAAGATGGAGCAGCTCATAGCCAACAATTCTATTGCAGTGCGCTATGAAGAGGGCGGCTCATACGGCGACATCTACGCCCTCGACTTCCGCCGCAACGATGACGGCTCGATCTACATCGATCCCCAGGCCGGAACACCTGTAAAAAGCAGCAACTCCTACATTTACCTTGGCAACATGAACTCGAAGTGGAACCTCGGATGGTCCAACACCGTGCGTTGGAAAGACCTCTCGCTCTACTTCCTTATCTCGGGCCGTATCGGCGGCAAGTTCATCTCGCTCACCGAGGCATATCTCGACCAGGCAGGTATCTCGCAGCGCACAGCCGATGCACGTCTCGCCTATGAGGCAAATCCCGAGAAGCTGACATGGGTTTCGTCAGACGGCCAGACCCGCAAGCCCGGTATGATGGCCCACGGCACTCTCGTACCCATCGAGGACTACTACAACACCGTTGGCGGCCAGACAATCGCCTCCGAATATGTCTACGACGCCACCAACTTCCGTCTCGGCGAGGTATCTATAAGCTATACCATGCGCGACCTCTTCCACGGCGCAATCAAGGGCCTTACCCTATCGGCTGTAGGACGCAACCTCTTCTTCATCTACAAGGATTGCCCCTCCGACCCAGACATCGCCCTCTCCACCAAGAACGGCCTCGGTGCATTTGACATCTTCAACATGCCTTCGGCCCGCTCCTACGGTATCAATCTCAAACTTGAGTTCTAATCTCCATCATCAGATTAATCGATATGAAAATCAATATTATAAAATACGCGTTCGCGACACTCCCTCTTGTTGCATTCTCGTCTTGCTTGGACTTCGACACTCCCTCCGACGAGTTCAATAAGGAAAAAGACGTAAACGTACGTCCGGAGCCGCTTCACGGTGACGCCGACAACCTCGAAATCAAGGAAATACCCGCTGAAGTTCAAGAAGGCAGCGAAGGGTATGAAGCTTTCGTTGCTGCAAAAACGAATTTTGCAGCTGCCAAAAACGAAATCAAAAATGATGTAGACATGCTAATTACCGCCCAATACTATCTTATGGGCGGTAAGGACGGCAACCCACCGGCAGAACACCAGTGGCAGTATGTCTACAGCCTGACTACCGATGCCTATGCCGGCTATACAACCTGCGACCAAAGCTGGGGCGGTAGTTTCGAGACCACCTACAGCTACAAGCGCAACTTCTGCGAAGGGCCCCACGGACGGTTCCTCTCAATGAAGAACAACCTCGGAAACCTCCTCAACAACGATGCCACCAACAATCTTGTAGAAATCAAGGCTATCGGCCTGCTGCTGTTTGACATAGCCGCACAGGAGTGCACCGACCTCTATGGCTCTATCGCATACCAGGACCACAAGAGCAACAAAGAGACCAACCCGTTCGCATTCAACGACGGATACACCATCTATACCTCCATCATCAAGAACATCGATGATATAGTTGCCGTATTCGACAACTTCCCCAACCGTCCGCAGTGGTACAAGGATGAGATCAACAGCATCCTCTCGATGAACGACATCATCACCCAGGACAAGCAGATCTCCACATGGAAACGCTTTGCCAACTCCATCAAGCTCCGTATGGCAATGCACCTTGTGAAAGTCGATGCCGCCGAGGCCCAGAGAATAGCGGAAGAGGCTGTTGCATCGGGAGTAGTTGAGGATAAGTCCCAGGAAGTCGGACTGAACTCCACCACCAACTTCTTCAATGCCCATCCGTTGAAAGCAATCATGTCATCATGGAACGACTGCCGCGTAAACGCATCTTTCGTAAGTATTTTATCATCACTTAACCATCCGTACATCCACTATCTGATTGCAAAAAACACCGATAATATTGGAGATGTGGAGAAAAACTCCGGAATCTATGGATTGCGTGCAGGCGTACGCATGCTGAACGGCCAGCAATATTACGCCAATCCCCGTGTGGCCTATTCACAGTTTACCGGTGAAGATTTCGAGTTCATGAACATCTACGCCATGAAATGGGCTGAGGTAGATTTCCTCCGTGCCGAAGGAGCTCTCCGAGGATGGGCCATGGGCGGCACCCCGCAATTCTTCTACGAACGCGGCATCAAGAATGGCGACTGCGGCGACCGCTTCGGATATCCTACAGGAAATTATGAAACATATCTCGACGACTACATGGCCGTAGAGACTCCGACCGCTTACAAGTATGTCGATCCGATGGACTCCAACAACGACATCGAGAGCGTGACCAAAATCGGCGTGAAGTGGAACGACAGCGATGACAGCGAGACCAAACTCGAGAAAATCATCACACAGAAATATATCGCCATATTCCCCTACAGCTACGAAGCCTGGACTGATATGCGTCGTACCGGATATCCCAAGACCTTCCCGGTACTCAATCCCACTCTCGGCGACGGCTCGCTCAACGACGGAGACCTTATCCGCCGCATGCCCCTCCCCCATGGCGACCTCCAGGCCGGACATGACGACATCGCCAACACCGGTATAGCAGCTCTCGGCGGTCCTGACAAGCAGGCTACGCGCGTGTTCTGGGACAAAGAAACCCCAAATTTCTAAACAACCATTCAACAAAGACAAATACATCGATTTGCGGTGTAGGGATGCACCCCGGTGCATCCGCGACAAACCCGAGCGCATGATCCGGAAAGCGAATACACACCCGGTGCATCCCCACATCGTAGATGATATATCTTAAATCTTTTAACCAATTAATTAACCCAATCATCAACCAACATGAAAAGATCTTTTCTTCTAAGTCCGGTGTTCCTGACTCCGTTGATGTTCGCAAGCCCTATGATGGCCCAGGAATCTTCGGAGAGTGTCTACGACCAGTCACCGTGGGCCAACGAGCAGGTACTCGAACTCTTCTCCAAGGCATGGGACCAGGGACGCAACTATCCCACCAAGGCTGAATTCGAAGCTATCGGTCTGACATTCGACCTCGAATTCGTTCGTTCGCACTCACGTCAGCGCCCCACCTACAAGGACGCATCTAAAGACGTGGTTTCCGACATCAACCATGACCGTCTACTCTGGTGCAACCTCCCCGCAGGCTACGGCAAGAATCTCGGCGGATACCCCTCCACAAAATTTGACAACGACGTATTCTCGATGTGGAACTACACCAACATCTTCGGTTCATGGAACTATGGCTTCCTTATGGCTCCAGGCTCATGGGTCGACGCAGCCCACAAGAACGGTACGCGCATCTATGGCGGTATCAAGTTCTTCGAAAGTTGGAACGATGATGGCTCCGAGGGTGCTTTCCAGAAATTCATTTCCACCAAGAACGAGGACGGCTCGTACAAGTATGCACGCGCATTCGTCAATGCTGCCGCATTCTTCGGTTGCGACGGTTACAACTACAATCAAGAAGGCACTACCTGGCGTACAGATGACTGGGTAAACTTCCATGCCGAAGTCAGCAAAATTGCCCGTGAACTTGAGATTGAAGGTTTCGGTATAGGACAATATACCCAGAATGCCGGCGCATCCGAATCATATATGGAATATCTTTACGGTTCAGCCGAGAAAGGCAAGATTTACGACTGCATGCTCAACTACTCAGGCAACAAACTTGCATATCGTACAGTGGCTTCTTCTCTGCAAGCTGTAGAAAAGCACGGGCTGCCACTTGACGGCATCTATCAGGGACAGCTTCTCGTAGGTCTCTCCAATGACTATTGGACTGAGATGAATACTGACGAGAGAAAGGCAATGAATATCTGTATCTGGGGCGAGCATGACCAGAGCCGCTTCTTCCAGTTCCGTGCAGGTTCGGATCCTCTGAATGTACAGTCCAACTACCAGATTCTTCTGGAAAAGGCATTCTCCGGAGCCAACCGCAACCCGCTTAACCGCCCCGCCATCAACAATGCATGGGGTGACTTTGAGGTTGCATCCGCTGAACTTGTGGAAACTCAGCTCAAAAACTCCCCGGGCTTCGCATCCATGTTCCCCGAACGCACCGCTATCGGTGGCAACCTCCCCTTCGAGACACACTTCAACCTCGGTAACGGCGAGGCTTACTTATATAAGGGAAAAGTAGCAGCAGGCTCATGGTACAATATGTCTATGCAGGACATCGTGCCCACCTACCGCTGGCTCGTAACCAAGAAGGGTGACATGAAGTCATATGCCAACGACATCGACGTGCGCTTCACCCACGAGGATGCCTACGTAGGCGGCTCCTGCATCCGTCTTTCCGGCGCTACCGCTTCCGGCAACGACATCGTGCTCTACCGCACAGCCCTCAAGGCTTCTGCAGGCAACGTAAAGGTCAATATCGCAGTCAAGGGCGCTGCAGGCGCTTCCAACCTCGCCGTCATCCTCAAGAAAGAGGGTTCTGACAACTGGATCGAGGTTCCCGTAGGTGAACTCAAAGGCACCACTTGGGAAGCCAAGGAACTCGCCGTAAGCGGACTCGCCAAGGATGACGTGATCGAGTACATCGGTCTCCGCGTTCTCTCTTCCGACGAAGGCTATAAGATGCTCGTAGGCAAACTCAACATCAGCGACGACTTCAAGGTGGCTCCCGCCAATATCAAGGAGAACTCTTTCATCGTAGAGGTAAAGGAAGAGTACACCAAGTCGCTCTCCGTTAAGCTCAACTGGGAGCCTGACCACACCGGCTACAACACATCCATCGACAAGTTCGGCATGGTCTACAACGACGAGGTCAACATCGACCACTTCGAAGTATTCTACAAGGAAGGCAACGATGGCAAGGTAAAGGAAATCGGCCGTACCGCACAGTGGGCCACATATATCGGCAACCTCCCCATCACCCAGGCCACCAATGCTTTCATCGGCGTGCGCGCTGTGTCTGTCGACCTCAAGTCCTATTCTCCCGTACAATGGGTTGAAGTACCCCACTCGGCAGGCGAACTTCCCGAACTCAAGGAAGAGAACCCCTACGGAGATGTCTATATGGCCAACCTCGGCGGACAGACAATTGAAAATATCCTTGCAGGCGTATATTGGGAGAAGATTACCACTACCGGTGCAACCCAGAATCTCAATTACACCGCCGCTACCAATCCCGCTGACGAAAACAACTACTATTTCGCAAAGGATCACGTGTTGAAGGTTGCCCAGGGTCAGGAAATCACAATCACCGCCAAGGGTCTTGACAACTCCAACACAGCCAACTCCGGCAACTCTATGCGCTACGACCTCAGCTACGTCTACATGGACTATGACGGCAACTACTCCTTCGGTGACGCCGACGAGACAGTCGCCCAGTTCGGAGAGAACAAGAAGGGCGTGATGGAAATCATCAATCCGGGCGTTACTTTCACCTTTAAGGTTCCCGCCGACGCACATCGTGGCGTTACCCGCCTGAGAATCGTATCGTCTGACGCATGGGGCGCACACCCCGGCCCGACAGGCGGCGTATGGAAAGGCTGCTGCACCGAATTCCCCGTTGAAATCGTAGGTGACAACGAGAATGACCGTCAGCCCGCCAAGACCTATAAGGACTACCGCGACCAGGGCGAACCCGAGCAGCCCGAAGGCATCAACGGCACATCTTCCGTTGAGAACATCGACGGTGACGTTACCGTATCGACAGTCAAGGTTGTCAACGGTGTGGCTTACTTCACCAACGTCGACAAGGCATGGATCTACGACATGAGCGGACGTTGCGTCAAGTTTGTCAGCGCTGCCGACACCCTCGACCTCGGCGATCTCGCCACAGGCGTTTACGTAGTGAAGATGCAGAACGGCCAGGTGGCACGTTCCGCCAAGATCATGAAATAACGATGACTTCATAATTCCCCGACATGAAATAATCTAAATAGTTATTCATGGCACACCCCAGGACGGGCGGCATCGAAATATTCGGTTCCGCCCGTCCGTTTTTTATTGAATAAGTAACTCGCAAAAATTATTTTATATTTACGACGAGAGAATTTTCGAGCGATTTTTGCTCGATGAAGAGGGAGTGTAGCGAGCTACATGTTATCGCGAAGCGCTTTTGAGCCGGCGAAAAAGACTGATGAAGAGAGCGGAAAGCACCGAAAATTCTCCGGCGGAAATATAAAGCTTTAGAATTTATCATCTGCGAAATAATTTTTGCGAGTTACTTAAAGGTTATACATTTGTACGACCTCTAAAAAATTCCGGCATCCGATTAGGGTAACCTACGGTGTCAGGCGTCATTAATTCAGATTCCGTAATTATTACTGTCCGCTAAACCATAAATCAGAGAGTCCAACATCTTGAAAGGCA
>NZ_CAJTYX010000011.1 GCF_910583865.1 uncultured Muribaculum sp. | reverse complement strand
CAAAGTTAGACACTTCCACGTTCTCCTCCAAATTTTTCAACAAGAATTTTATGTTAATTTTTCTTTCGGAAATTCTCAGAGCAATATTCCAAGCATGTAACTCCCTATATAACAAAAACATACACTACAACACACAAAATCCGATTTTGTTCATAAATCCATAGCCTCCTCTATGAACTCAAACAAAAGCGCTGCCCGATGGCCATACATCCACCGGGCAGCGCTTAATTTATCGAGCATCGAGCAGCCTATCTCAAGCCTTTCGATTTAAGATGCGGGCCGAGAATATCCGCATAATTAGTCTGTATGATGCTGACGCCGTTGTCTACCAACTTATCCACACTGTCAAAATTCCCGGCAGCCATATTGTTGTCCGGGCTGTTAAGCGAGTTTACGAATGGCAGACACATGTCAGATCTGATAGCGGACACCAATGACTTGTTGTTTAAACCATCTTCCGTATCAACCGAGATTGTAAACACAGAACCGAGAGAGGAGAACTTATTAATGTCATTTTCACTTCCAACCCACGTCTTAAACAATAGGTCGGGATAAGATGCCAGATGATTTATAACGCTCATCTTTGCACCTACATGCAACACTGACTGCTTTTCCATGCCTAATTCTTTAATCAGACGGGCCAACGTAATCAATGACTCCGTAGCATCACCCGGGACAAGCTTGTTGGATATGTCAAGATTAAAATAAATCTTACCACGCCCATGCTTGAAAGCTTCTTCAAGCGTAGGAATCTTATGAGCGGTAGCGACTCCGGTATTGTAATCTTTTAAATAATACTGCTGAAGCTGCGCATAAGTCATTTCTGCGACTTTGCCCGAACCGGTCGTCGTGCGGTCGATAGTCTCGTCATGCATAAGCACGAGAACACCATCCTTAGTAGGCCTCACATCAATCTCAAGCATTTCGGCGCCCCCTTTTATAGCATAATCTATTGCATCAAGTGAATTTTCGGGTACACCGTCCTTTATACCGCTTTTCGTAATACCCCGGTGAGAGCATATCCACACTTTATTATATCCGGCAGCGGCCAAACCCTTCATGTCTTTCTTTAAATCCCATGTCAAAGGCAACTGGGATGTCTCCCCGGGATTGACAGGGTCCTGTCCGCCACCTCCCTGCACGCGGGATGTATGACGCGCATCCTTGCCCCTCATCGGCCATGATGACAGAGCCGGACCGGTAACAGCATCATCATGAAGCGCCACAAGAGCACTCGACGTCGCATTCTCCGTGTTGGTTATACCTATATATATTGTTCCGTCGTTGCCTATAGTGGGCGAACTCCAGATTTTTCCACCACCGGCTATCCATGCCGATGCCATCGGAGAGTCGCTCTCGGCAATCATCGCCGCGAGATCTTTCTTCAACAGAAGCTGATCCTCACCCGGGACAGGCTTGATTATATAATAATTCCCTGCTTCCGTTCCGAAATGTATATTGCCGGCTTGATCTACGGCAGCACATCCGGACACATTTTCGGGAATGCCGTATGTCCACATGAGATGTCCGTCAGGCGATAGACAGTATACGCCTCCGTTTGATTCACCGGCAGAACGTTTTGCCGTAACTATAACGGAGCCATCGGCAGCTATTACCACCCCGGCCATATCAAGATTGCCAGTCAGTCCGATAGAACAACGCCAGATTTCCGAACCGCTCGGCGAAACAGCAAAGACACACGACGTTCCCGCAAAATCACCCTTTGTCATGCGACCGCATGCGTATATCGTGCCGTCAGCACCCACAGCCAGTGAACCGTTACCGGTATCGGAGGTATTCGTATTCGGTACTTGCCACCAAGGTACATTTCCTCCCGCTTCAAGAGCCGAAACCGAACACCCTAACACTCCGTTTTTAGCACCATACCACACGATGGAACTGCCCGAAATAACAAGGCCACCGGATATGCCTCCGCTTGGAGCGTCGTCGTTCATTGAATTCGCAGCATATCCCACACGGAAACCGGTCTGCTTATCCACAGCGAGCACAGATCCGGCACCGCCTGCATTACCCACATACACATGATTATCGCCAATAGGGCATATTACATAGTGCAGACGCGGAGTCGAGGCATTCCCCTTGTTCCAGAAGCCGGTGTTGGCGTCGGAACTCATCACCCACTTCTTGGTGCCGTCGGGGTTGATGGCATAGAGGCGCGCTATCTTGCCCGACGTGTTGCCCGTGCCGAAATACGACGTACCGTCGATGTCGACCGAAGGCGACACATGGGTATTGCCCTCAGGCGCAGGCCCGTCGGCACTTGTGCGCAGATCAAACTGCCATATCTGACGACCGGTGGCCGCATCAAACTTGCGTGCGATATGATCCTCCGAGGTCATGTACACGAAATTGTCGTTGCTCACCGAAGGCGTAATCGAGCGGATGGTAGCCAAAGGCTGGTCGGCCACCCATTTCAGCACCATGTTGCCCACTTCCGGCAGCGGCTCAGGTTCCACCGACAGAATTTTATGCGCCATGGCGTAGCGTCCTTTGCTGTCGCGCACGTTGAGCGTCACGGTATATGCCCCGATCTCCTCGAACGTGAGGCGGGGTTCGGCTTCAGCCGAGGTGCGGCCGTCGCCGAAGTCCCATTCATAAGAATAGTTCCCGCTTCCGCCCTGGGTGGTGTTCTTGATTATCACCTCCTCGTTGGTGAGATACGAAGGCTTCTCAAAAGAGAATTGAGCGGTGAGCGACCCTTCGTCCACACATATGTCATCAGTACACCCCGTAGCGACAAAGGTGAACAGCAGACACGCCCACAATATAATATATGATTTTAATCTTGACATTTTCGTAGATTATAATATGGTGATTTCAGATTAATAGCCGGAATTCTGAGGATAGTTCTCTTTTCCCGCGAGGTCTATCTCGGCCTGCGGTATAGGCCAGTACATTAGATGTGTGCGTCCGTTAAGAGTCTTGAACAGATCAAGACGCCCCGTACGCTTCAAGTCATACCAGCGGAATCCCTCGCAATAGAATTCGCGATGACGCTCATCGAGTATCAAATCCTGGTATTCCTTGTCGCCCATCGAGGATGGGAGCGACACACCAGCATATCGGGCCTCAAGATAGTCCTTCATGGTCGGCAGTCCGGCGGAAGCACCCTGCGCCTCGGCCTTTATAAGATAAACCTCCGCCAGACGGATTACAGGAATAGGTGTCTGGCTTGGAGTCTCATTCTTCACAAACTGGCCTGCAAGCTCATTCGGGAATTTGATGGTGCGCGTAGGATCTGTAGCACTGAATACGGCATCTTTTCGTATATCACCACGTTTGACCGAAGTATCGGAATACAGTCCGGCATACAATTCATGAGCCGGAGAATAAGACCATGAGCCGTCAACATCATTAATGTATTGATAGAAGAGAATCGTCGATGTCGTGCGTTTGTTGGCAAGGGCGAACACAAGCTCCTTGCTTGCGCTGTTATATACAAACATCTTGGCCCAATCCACCGAATTCTTCATCAACTGAAGAGACGAGTTACCGATCACCTTGTCGGCACATGTAACAGCCTCGCCGTACCGCCTGGTCGAGAGATACGCCCTTGCAAGCAGGGCATTGCAGGCAGCCTTCGACACATAGAACCGATCGGAGAAATCCGGCAGGAGCTCCTCTGCCTTGCCGAGATCTTCGATTATAAACTGCCATACTGCGTCCTCATCCGACAAGGGGACAATGTCATACATACGCTTCCGAAGTATCGGTGCTTTGCCCCATCGCGTCACGGCATTATAATAAATCAACGCACGGAAAAAGTATCCGGTGCCGCCGGCTGTACGAACCACCTGCGACCCCTTATTGGAACTTCCCTCAAAGTTCTCAATCAGAAAGTTGACCTGCTTCAGAGAAGTAAAGCAGTTGTTCCAGCGCGATTTTATCGTCGATGTAGATGGCGACATGTCAAGCGGATCTGTCAGATTTCCACCCGGTCCGGAACGGAAGTTCTCCCCCTTGACGTCGCCGTCCCACCACATGGCGTTCATATGGCTTTCCATCGTGGCATATACGCCGTTGACCACCTTCGAAAGGTCCTCCTCAGTCATGGAATTGGCGTCAATCTTATCCTTAGGCTTGATATCATCGAGCATGTCGGCGCATGAAGTCATGATGAAAGCACCGACAAACAGAGCTATTGCCTTATATATCTTGTTTCTCATTTTCATTATTGATGATTGATTAGAATGTCAGGTTGAGTCCCCAGATGAATGTGCGCATTATCGGCTGCAGGCCGAAGTCTGAACCGTAGCCGGTGCTCGACGGATCGTCGGTGTACGAAGCCTCAGGATCATATCCGGAGTACTTGGTGAAACAGAGCAGGTTGTCGACAGTCATATACACACGCAAATTGTCGATATTCACCCTGCGCAACAGATTCCGGGGAAGCGTATAGCCCAACGTCACCGATTTGATCTTGAAATACGAGCCGTCCTCAAGGAAGCGCGTGGATGTCTGGCCGTTATAGCCGTTACCGTTAGTATATCCCTGGTGCACACCGTTTCCATATATCATACGGGGCATTGTATTCGATGTACCTTCGCCTCTCCAGTATGTGGTAGCGGCAGCCTTGCTGATGTTACCGAACTGCACCACCGGCTCAGCCGAATCATACACTTTCATAGAGGAGAATGCAGAACCCATATGTTCGAGACCTTCACTGCCTACGCCTCGCCAGCCTGCCATAATCTTGCCGCCGTAGGAGAATTGCCCGAAGATATTCAGGTCGAATCCGCGCCACGAGCATGTCGACGTAATACCGCCATACCAGTCGGGGGATGCCTTGCCGACATTCATACGGTCAGCCTCGGAAATGTCGCCGTCACCGTTGTAATCGAAGTAGCGGACATCACCGGCACGCACACCCTTGGCATAGAGCTTTGCGGGAACCTCGTCGTCGCGCTGGTAGATGCCGTCCATCCGGAGCATGTAGTAGGTGCTCAACGGCTGACCGATAATCAAGGCGTGCATGCTGCCTCCCACCTTGTCGTTGGCCGCTCCCATAAGTATTATGTCAGAGCCGTCGATGAGCTTCACGAGCTTGTTCTTGACAAACGAGATATTACCCGAAAGCGTCCACTTGAAATCGCCCGTGAATATCTTACCTGTAAGGGACAGTTCGAGACCACGGTTTTCAAGAGTACCGATGTTGGATGCAATCGATGTGTAGCCGGTCGACGCATTGACAGGCTTGGAATAAAGGAGGTCGGTGGTGCGTTGCAGGAACACGTCGCCGGTAAACGACAGCCGGTTGTTCCACAGCTCGATATCCACACCGGCATTATACTGGTTGGCCTTCTCCCAGGTGAGCGAACGAGCGTCCTGCGAAATCAGGAAGCCTGCCGACTCGTTGTAGGAAGCCCCACCTGCCCCGATAAGCGACATCGCGGCGAAGTTGCCGACACCGGCCATCGATCCGGTCTTACCCCAGCTCAGACGCAATTTCGCGTCGTTGACAACGGCATCTTTCGGGAAGAAAGCCTCTTCGGAAGCACGCCAGGCAAGCGACACCGAAGGAAAATATCCGTAACGGCTACCCTTGGAGAAGCGGCTCGACCCGTCGCAGCGAAGCGATGCGTTGAGGATATATCGGTTGTCCCAGTTCAAGGCCACACGTCCGAAGTACGATTCAAGAGTATAGCCCGTATAACCTATATCTCCCGGGAAAATATTGGTGGAAAGATTTATGAGGTCGAAGCTTGACGAGGGATAAGCACCATTCGCATAATTGTCGGAACGTGCTCCAAACTTCTCATATGTGTACCGCTCGAATGAGTGCCCGGCCATCACACTGTAAATCAGTTTGTCAGCCGAATTATTGTACGAGAACACATTGTCAATCACATAACGGAATGAATGGTCACGCTGTTCGGTAAGCGCGCCCCACCCTGAGTTGTTCTTACGGGCATCATGACGCTCGGTAAGTTTCTTGGTAGTGTTGTCGAGGATAGCATAAAGGCTGGCCTGCGGAGTCCATTTGAACCCCTTGAAAGGAGTAACCTCAAGATTGAATATACCCGAGAGATGATATTTCTTAAGCGTCCACTTCTCTTCATTAATGAGCATCACCGGATTATGGCGGGCAATCTCCGTACCCATCTTCTTATAGGTGCCATCCTCATTAAATGGGCCGTACCATGGCTGTTCCTCGCGTGCAGTGCGAAGCACTTTCAATGATGTCGAGCGCTCTTCCACCTGATTGTACTGCGACGCGGCACCCGCAAGGTTGATATTGAGCTTGAATATGCGGCTGATCTTGTGGGATACTTTCGTGCGAAGGTTATACTGGCGGAATGCCGAGGTCTTGATGAAACCCTCCTGGCGGTTTGCTCCGAACGAGGCATAGAAATTGGTCATGTCATTGCCGCCGGAAATGCTTACCGAGCCGGTGGCGGTCTCCGTTGTCTCACGGGTTATAAGCTTTACCCAGTCGGTCTCCTCGATGACGGCCGGACGATAGAACTGCACATTCTGTCCCATCTGCACGTTGTAGTTGTCAATGGCGGCCTGCATTGCGTTGGCATATTCCGTGGCGTTGGCCATCTCGATGTCCTTGGCAAGCTTACCGAAGCCCACGCGGCCCGACACGTCGATCTTGGTGTCGCCGCTCTTGCCGTTCTTGGTAGTGATGATGACCACGCCCGAATTGGCGCGGCTTCCGTAGATTGCAGCAGCCGAAGCGTCCTTGAGCACCTCTATACTTTCTATATCGGAGGGGTTGATGTTGGGATATGACTCCGCAGGGATACCGTCGACCACATACAGAGGCTTGCTTCCGCCGTTGATCGAACCGATGCCGCGCACCTGGATGTTGGGATTCGCGCCCGGCGTGCCCGACGCGTTGGATATATTCACGCCCGGCACACGGCCCTGGAGCATCTTGATGGGGTTGTGGTCGTTGCCCGTGTCTATATCGTCGAGCTTCACCTTGCTGATAGAGGTAGTGACGAGCTTCGACGACTGAGTGCCGTAGCCCACAACGACCACCTCGTCGAGCACTTCGGAATCATTGCTCAAAACCACCTTTGCAAGCCTCGCCTTGTCGGAAGCAAGGATCTCCTGCGGCTTCGTGCCGATATATGAGATTATTATCACCGCGTCAGATGGCACTCCGGGCAATGTGAACTGCCCGTCGATATTGGTGCTTGTGCCGGTCTTGGCGCCCTTCACCATCACGGAAGCGCCTATGGCAGGCTCCCCCTCGCTTTCATAGACGGTTCCGGAGACCGTGATGCGCTGTGCGTTGCCCTGTGCGCGTCTCGACACCAGAATCTGCTTGTCCGACATGATCTTATATGTCAGGCCGGTGTCTTTCAGCGCCTTGTCGAGCACACGGTCGACCGGCGCGTCGCTCTGATGTATCGTGACCGGAGGTTCATTCTCCAACACCCCGTGAATGTAGGAGAAACGATACGTCGTCTGCTTCTCAATGGCATCAAAAAGGGATTTCAGACTTGACTGATCGAGATTTACCGTGACCCGTTGTTGCGCCATAGCACTGCTGCACAGCACAAACACGGCAAACATTCCCGCAATCAGCCGGGATAGAATCGATTTGTACATAACTGCGTTTATCGGTATTAATGATAGGATTGATTTACACCTATTAATACACCGGTTGCAAACGCATTTTACCTCATCCCCTACATGTTTTAAAACATATTTTCATGCATTTTTACACAAATCCTTCTCATCAATCAGTTGCGTAGCACTATCTCATTGCTGCGCACCGATATCTTCAGGCTTGCGGTATATTCAAGCACCGACAATGCCTCCATCAGATTGTTCCCGGGGAGATTACCGGTAAACTTCATCTCACCCAGAGACGCAGGCGACAGCGTGATGTGGAACGGCGCATAGCAAGTGTTCAACGACTCCACCACGCTCCCCAAAGAGGTATTCACGTAATTGAGGTTGGTGCTGTCAGACATCCGGAACACATCCACAAGCGTGCTGTCCTCCGTCACGGATATCTTGCCGGTAGCATAATCGAGCACGGCAAGATTCCCGGGATGCATCTCCACGCTCTCGCCTGAAAGCTTCGACTTGAACTGCACAAGACCCTCCTGCAAATAAAGCCGCGCGGTTTTCTTGTCAGGCTCGGCGGAAAGATAGAAGTCAGTCCCCAACACGGTGACATCAAGCCTCTCCGACGCTACCGTAAAGGGCTTGCGGCATCCCTTGGCGATACGGAAATGTCCCGTCCCGGCAAACCGCACCGACCTTTCCCCATCGGATGTCGGCGGTTCAGAGTATCCTATTGACGAATGAGGCCGCATGCTTATCTCCGACCCGTCGGAAAATGTCACATCGGTCCCGCCGGTCTCATTGGCGGCAATCACGACATCCGAATCATCGCCACCTGACACCATGATTCCACGTGCGGCATACCCTGCGAAGAGGCACAATGCCATTACCGCGCAACATGCCGCAATCCACATGAATCTTCTTCCGCCGGAAGGGCGCAGACCGGCAGATGCCCATACTGTCTTTCTTAACCTGGCACTTACATCTTCCGGAAGAGTCTCCCTTCGCTCTCCGTTTTCCTCCCAGTCCTTTTCCAGGAATGCCGACAATTCATCATCCGACATTCCGTCAAGCAACTCACGAAGCTTTCCGATCTCCTCCGCCGAAAGTTTATTCTCCTTATACTTATGAATCAGGTCATGCATATGTGATTCCGATTAACTATATCGTAAAAATTTCATTCGCACAGACTACAGCAAGCAATATAATGTCACCCAACAGTCCCTTAAGCCGTTTCAACCCGAGGTGGATACTATTATACACTGTCTGCTTGCTCACATTGAGTATGACCGAAATCTCGTCGACCGACTTCCCCTCGAACCTCGACAACACTATGGAGTCGCGCTGGGTTGCCGGCAACTTGTTCAGAGCGGCGGTCAACTGGCGGCAGAAATCGTCATATTCTATCTTTTGCGATGAATTGTCGGCGACCGTGTCGGAATAGGCCAGATAATCCTCGTATGTGCGCGAGGCCACATTCGAGCGCATCGCGTTTATCAGGTAATGTTTGGCCATGACAAACAGCAACGGGCGCAACGTGGCCGTGGCCTTCACATGCCTGCGCATGTTCCATAGCCGCACGAACACGTCGTGGACAATCTCTTCGGCATCACATGCCGACTTGGTGTAGCGGAGGCTGAAATAATACAACTGCGACACGTACATCCGGTAAAGCTCATTGAAAGCCTTGACCGAATCGGCGCGCAGCTCAAGTATCAGACGTGATTCCTCGGTTTCTGCCATGCCGCAAATTTAACTCAATTTTAATTCCCTGCAAAAAATATTCTGTCTATCAATTCCACTTCACCATTCCCATTATGAATCTAATTGTTGATTATGCATTCACGGTTCTCCCTTCAATGACAAAGAAAACCTGCCACGGGCGATAATAGCGGTAAGAGCCGAAGTGATAAATCCGACCACCGCTACCAATGCAAGCACAATCAGCATGTCGCCCAGATAAAGGTGCACCGGATAGACATCGGTAGTCATCACCTCGTGGTTTCCCCCAAGGCGTATGAAGCCGAACCGCTCCTGGGCGAGACTCAGAGCCGCACCCACGATCACGCCGGCCACCCCCCCTATGAGCGATATCAGCCATCCTTCCGTCATGAATATACGCGACACCATGCCGCGCGATGCACCGAGCGCGAACAACGTTCGGATATTGGCATCCTTCTCTATCACCAGCATGCACAACGTTGATACCACGTTGAATGAAGCTATAACGAGTATGAACGCCAACATACAGAATGTCACCCACTTCTCCACGGCAATCATCCGGAAGGACTCTTCCTGTTGGGCAAGCCTGTCCTTCACTGCGAATCCCGGACCGAGCCGCTGCCCGATCCGTGCGGACACGTCACCGGTCGACTCGCCTTCATCGAGTTTGACCTCGATGGCGCTCGCCTCGTCGGCATAATCAAGCAGACGTCGCGCCGTAGTGAGGGGAACTATCACACCATCGGCATCAGTCTCCGCCTGGTCTGTCTGGTAGACACCACCCACAGTCAGGGTATCGCCACGGAACGAGGCCGCAGGATTAGCCGGATTTATGCGCCCCACGCGCTGAGGCACATAAAGCCTCACACGGCTGAGCGACGTAGGGCGTGCTTCAAGCGATAGGGCCGCCCCGACGCTCAGAGTGGCGATGTCGCCTACAAGACTGTCGTGCAGCGCAAACACGCCATCCTCCTTCACCACGCGGTCGATATCCGACATGCGGTCGTAGCCGTCGGCCACTCCCTTCATCCGCACTGGCATCTGCTTGTCGCCGCAGATGGCCAACGCACGTTCCTCTACAACCGGTGACGCATATGCCACACCGTCGACACCGCGGACAATCGCCGCCAGAGAATCCCCTCCGGCCACTACCTTCCCTTCCACAGGCTCTACGCGCAAATCCGGCGACAGCGCCGACGCCTGCCGGAGGGCCAGGTCGGTGAACCCGTTGAACACGGAAAGTATGCACACGATGGCCATTGAGGCCAACGCCACCCCGGCCACAGAAATGACCGAAATCGTGTTGACCGCACTATGTGACTTTTTCGAGAAAAGGTAGCGTAATGCAATCCGTAGCGCAACCATCGCGTTACAAGCTCGTGATAATGTAATGGAGTGTGGGTAGATTCAAGCTTCGGCAGGCGCTTCCGTTTCGGGATGTCCGGGATGTGCCTCCTTGTCGCGGGTAAGCAGGTTGTCGATATTCTCCAGATAATCGAGGGAATCGTCGAGATAGAATGTCAGTTCGGGGGTCTTGCGCAGTTGGTATCTTACCTTCTGGGCAAGTTCGTAACGGATGGTCTTGGCGTTATGGTTTATGCTGTCGAGTATCTTGGGAGCCTTGTCGGATGGGAACACGGACAGATAGGCTTTAGCCACGCTCAGGTCGGGCGACACGCGTACACTGCTTACAGACACAAGCACACCGCGGAGTTTGGCGGTCTGCATGCGGAATATCTCACTAAGCTCCTTCTGGAGCAGACGTGCTATCTTGGCTTGACGGGTAGTTTCCATATATATGACTTGATTTTTGAGTTTCTTAATTATAACACCCGACGGACGATATTGGCTCACCCTTTTTCCATATTATGGTAAGCCCGTCGCGCAGAGGGAGCATTACCTTCTCTACCGACGTATCGGCGGCCACCATGTCGTTGAACTCCATGATGCCGAGTGTCTGCGCGTCGTGCGAACGTCCGTCGGTCATCTTGCCGTACCAAAGTGTATTGTCGGCGATGATGAATCCCCCGGGTCTTACCAGCGGGAGCACCATCCGGTAGTAATCGCAGTAAGAACGCTTGTTTGCGTCGATGAATACAAGGTCCCACGGTTCGGCACTTATATCCGGCACGACTACAGAAGCGTCACCCACATGTAGATGAAGCCGCTCACGATAACCGGCGCGCTCGAAATATTCCTCCACCATGTCGGTCAGCTCGTCGTTGATCTCGACGGTGTGCACCTCCCCGCCTTCTGCGAGCCCCTCGGCAAGGCAGAGCGCGGAATATCCCGTGAAAGTGCCCAACTCAAGCACACGGCGAGGACGTATCATGCGCACGAGCATCTTAAGTATGCGCCCTTGCAGATGGCCTGAGCACATGTTGGGATACAGACACCTCACATGCGTGGTGCGGTTGAGGTCGGCGAGCACGGGAGGTTCAGCGTCGATATGTCCGAGGATATACCGCTCGGTGTCCGGATCAACGCACGACATCTTCCAGATTCGGTATGGTGTACGACTGGAAGTTATCCATGATAGCCTCCACGCTGTTGATTTCAAGGAACGAGGTGCCATGCCCCTCCCCGAAAGAACCTCCCAGATATGCTATGCGGTCATCCTTCGTGAGATAACCGCCGTCAAGCAGATGGATGAGGGCATTTTGCAGGTACACCCGTGTTGTCTCCATGCACGGCTGGTACAGCGCCACCACCCCGTAGCTCAAGGCTAACAGACGCACCACATAAGGATAGTAGCAGATGGCGAGCGTCGGATAGCTTGCCCGATACGACGATATGTAGCGCGCGGTACGTCCCGTGTAGCTGTCGGTAAGTATGGCCCTCGTGCCGAGCACCATTGTGGATGCCACGGCCTGACGTGCGAGAAACGATGTCGTATCGGCTTCCATGGCCGGTGTGGGACGACTTCCGGAAAGAGCGCGTTCCATCTCCATGGCCACACGCGACATGGTGGCGATCGCCTCCACCGGATAACTGCCATAGGCCGTCTCGCCGCTGAGCATCAGCGCGTCGGCATGCTGCGTCACGGCATTGGCTATGTCGCTCACCTCAGCACGCGTCGGCCTTGGATTGTTTATCATCGAATGGAGCATCTGGGTGGCCACTATCACAGGCTTGTGCGCGGCCACGCACTTCTGTATTAGTTCGTTCTGTATCACCGGGATACGCTCGGCAGCCACCTCTATGCCGAGGTCTCCTCGGGCGATCATTATGCCGTAGGACACTTCCAGGATCTCGTCGAAATTGTCTATGCCCTCCTGGTTCTCTATCTTGGAGATAATCTTTATGTGGGAATTACGCTCGTCGAGTATGCGCTGTATGTCGCGCACGTCGTCGGCACTGCGCACGAACGAGTGGGCGATGAAGTCAACGTCCATGTCGATGGCATAGCCGATGTTGCGGCGGTCACGTTCGGTGAGCGACGGCAGGGCTATGCTGAAGCCCGGGATGTTGACGCTCTTGCGCGAACCGAGCATCCCCCCATTCTCCGCAGTGGCATATAGCTCGTCGCCGCGGATCTCCTCTACCACGAACGACAGCTCCCCGTCATCGATGAGTATGCGCGCTCCGGGACGGAGGTCTCCGGCGATGTCGGGATACGACAGGCAGATGTGGCCGCGCGTGGTCTCCCCCTCGGGATTTCCCGAGAAAACCACCTTGTCGCCGGCACGGAACTCTATATCCTCATCGCCGGCGTTGACGGTGGTGCGTATCTCCGGGCCTTTGGTGTCCATAAGTATGCCTATGGATGATGAAACCGCCCTGACATTTTCTACTATCCTCCTGAACCCCTCCTCCTGTAGATGGGCTGAATTCATGCGCACAACATTCATTCCGTTGGCATACAGCTGACGGAGGAACTCCACATCACACCGTCTGTCGGAAATCGTAGCGACTATCTTTGTAAATTTATTCATCTCAACAATCTGATCAACGCTTTTTTTCTTCTTCCACAAGCGCCTCGACAGCCAAGCGGTAGCTGTCGAGACCGAAACCGGCAATCACTCCTCGGCACACACCGGATATCATCGAATGATGGCGCACTTCCTCACGCGAGTGCACGTTACTTATATGTACCTCCACCACCGGGGCGCTTATGGCCGATATGCAGTCGGCTATGGCAAGCGATGTGTGCGTGTATGCCCCGGCGTTGAGCACTATGCCGCCGACCGTGCCGAAACCATATTCCTGGAGCCGGTCGATTATGTCACCTTCATGATTGCTTTGATAATAGTGCAGCTTATGCTCCGGATAGCGTCGGCGCAATTCATCCAGAAAGCCGTCGAAATCACGGTTGCCGTAAATACCCGGTTCCCTCACTCCCAGCAGATTGAGATTCGGTCCGTTTAATATAAGTATGTCCATCGTGGAAAATTTCTGCAAATTTACGAAATTTTGAGTAATTTAGCGGTGGGAACAGCATCCGTTTATAGAACTGATTTAGGACCAACTCAACATTTCAAGCATGCGCAGATTTCTTCTTATCCCGTTGCTGGGAATAATCGCCGCCGCGCTGACAGGCGCGGCCTCCCCGGCCACATCGTCCGACAACGCTTCCGACGCCTCGGAAGCCAAGCAGTATCTCGTGGCCGGAGTGGCATTCTACAACCTCGAGAACCTGTTCGACACAATAAATTCCAACGGCACCTACGACCGTGAATTCTCGCCGGAGGGTGCACGCATGTGGGATTCTGAAAAGTATTGGAAGAAGATTGGCAATCTCGCTCGCGCGATAGCCTCATTCGACACTCCAGAGACCCCCTACGGCCCTGCCGTCATAGGCATCAGCGAGATTGAAAACCGGAGCGTCATCGAAGATCTCGTCCGTGCCGTCGACGATACTCTCGCCGCACGCGGCCGGCAGCCGTGGAATCTCGGCATCGTACATCACGACTCGCCCGACCTACGCGGAGTGGATGTAGGCCTTCTGTATAATCCTCTATATTTCACGCTCGGGTCGGTCAACAACCATCGTCTCGTCATCCCCGACGAGCCTGACTTCCTCACGCGCGACCAGCTCGTGGTGTCGGGGACAATATTCGACGCTCCAATGAGCTTCATCGTAAATCATTGGCCGTCGCGGCTGGGAGGCCAAGAACAGTCAAGCTACCGCAGGGAAGCTGCCGCACACCTGTCGAAGTCTATCGCCGACTCGCTTCGCGCTGTCGATCCCACACAAGGGATAATCGTCATGGGCGACCTCAACGACGATCCGTCCGATAAATCGTGCGCGGTGGCGCTCGGAGCTGTGCGCGAACGCGAACAAGCCTCCGCCGACGGTTTCTACAATCCTTTCTGGTGGATTCTTGACAACGGCGTAGGCACACTATGCTACAAAGGACAATGGAACCTTTTCGACCAGATCATCGTGTCGGGCAACCTCGTCCCCGGCACACCACACGGAATGCAATATTGGAAAGCCACCGTACACAATTTCCCTTTCCTGCGCACAAAATCGGGAGTATATAAGAACTATCCTCTGCGCACCTTCTCCAGGGGTCAGTTCCTCAACGGCTATTCCGACCATTTCCCGACCCAGATATTCCTCGTGAAAGAAGTTAATTAGTTAAACTTTGTTAAATATACCATTCTATAATCGTACTCTCACCACCTCCGGCATGGCAAGCTTGTTTTTTCACGATAATTATAGTAAATTTGCAGCATAATCGTGCTCGGAGGGGACCGCAAGTCCCCTCCGATTGTTTATAACAACCAACAATATGATTGACAAGAATCTGCTTATCGCCACCGTCAACGAAGCCATCGAAGGCACCGACCTGTTCCTGGTCGATGTCGAGGTAAGGCCCGGCAACAGTATAATAGTCGAGGTCGACAGCCCCGAAAGCATGGATATCGACAAATGCGTGGAAATAACCCGTAAAATCGAGGAACGGTTTGATCGCGACGTCGAGGACTACGAGCTTGAGGTGGGTTCCGCAGGCCTTACAGCGCCATTCAAGGTTCCCGGGCAGTATTATAAAAACGTAGGGAATCCGGTCGAGGTACTGACGCTCGACGGCCGGAAGATAAAAGGGACGCTCACGGAAGTCGCCGACGAGGCCCGCTCGTTCACCGTCACCACGAAAGTGAAGGTGAGGAAGCCCGGCAAGAAGAAGCCCGTGGAAACCGACGTGCCCGTCACCCTCACTCCCGAAGAGTGCAAATACGTAAAATATCTTATTGAATTCAAGTAACCACAATACACCACATATCCCCCATGGCTAAAAAAGAGGAATCCACCAACATGGTGGAACGTTTCGCTGAGTTCAAGGAACTGAAGCACATCGACAAGACCACGATGATTTCCGTGCTTGAGGAATCATTCCGCAACGTGCTTTCCAAGATGTTCGGCACCGACGAGAATCTCGACGTGATAATGAACCCCGACAAAGGCGACGTACAGATATTCCAGAACCTTGAAGTAGTCCCCGACGGAGAGGTCCACAACCCATATACACAGATCTCCCTCTCGGATGCCCGCGCCGACGACAACCCCGACGTGGAGATCGGCGAGGAGCACACCCGCGAGATCATATTCGAGAAATTCGGCCGCCGTGCCATCCTCAATCTCCGCCAGACCCTCCAGTCGAAGATTCTCGACCTCCAGAAAGAGGCCATCTTCGCCCAGTTCAAGGGTCGTGAAGGCGAACTGGTCAACGGTGAGGTCTACCAGACATGGAGCAAAGAGACCCTCCTGCTCGACTCCGAGGACAACGAGCTGCTCCTCCCGCGTCCGGAAGCTATCCCGGGAGACTTCTTCCGCAAGGGCGAGAACGTGCGCGCCGTGATCAAGACCGTAGAAAACAAGAACAACAACATACGCATCATCGTATCGCGTACGTCCGAGGACTTCCTGCGCCGTCTCTTCGAGATAGAGGTGCCGGAAATCCACGACGGACTCATCAGCATACGCGCCGTAGCACGCATACCGGGCGAACGAGCCAAGATCGCCGTGGAAAGCTTCGACGACCATATCGATCCCGTAGGCGCATGTGTAGGCGTGAAAGGCTCACGCATACATGGAATCGTGCGTGAACTCCGCAACGAGAACATCGACGTGATCCCCTACACCAAGAACACAGAGCTTTTCATACAGCGAGCCCTCAGCCCGGCAAAGATCTCATCGATGCGCCTCAACGAGGAGGAGAAGCGCGCCGAGGTGTTCCTGCGTCCCGAGGAAGTGCCTTTGGCCATCGGTAAGAACGCCCTCAACATCAAGCTCGCGTCAAAACTCACCGGATATGTCATCGACGTATACCGCGACAACGGTGAGGATTTCAATGACGACATCTATCTCGACGAGTTCAAGGACGAGATTGACACATGGGTAATCGACGCCCTCAAGAGCATAGGCTGCGTCACAGCAAAGAACGTTCTCGCCATGCCCCGTCAGGACATCATCGACAAGGCCGACCTTGAGGAGGACACCGTCGACAACGTGCTCGCCATCCTCAAAGCCGAATTCGAGGAATGACAGTGTCATCCTTCGAGAGCCTTCGACATTCAACCTCACCCCTCGACCTTCAACCGCAAAATTTCCCCTATCATAATATATGGCGAATTACAAAATAAGCAAAGTAGCAAAAGACTTAAACATCGCGCTCCCTACCGTCATCGAATTCCTGCAATCAAAAGGAATCAGCATCGACATGAATCCCAATGCAAGGATCGATGAAGGAGCCTACGGCCTGCTCATGGCTGAATACAGCAGTGACAAGGCCGAAAAGAGCAAGTCGGAGAAGCTCTCATCCGACCGCCAGAAAGAGAGAGCGACACGTCCGGCCAAGGAAGCCGCACCGCAGGAGATCAAGATCGGCCCGGCTGTGCGTCCGACGATCGTGGGCCATATCGACCTCGACGCGAAAGGGCAGCCGATAAAGCCAAAAGCCGAGCCGAAACCCGAACCTGTGCAGCCCCCAAAGCAGGAACCCAAGGCCGAGAGCCGTCCCGCTCCCGTCGAAAAGCCTGCGGCGGAAGCTCCGGCAGTCCCTGTGGAGAAGCCGAAGGCCACGATGCCCGAAAAGCCTGCGCCGTCACAGCCGGAACCGGAACGCCCGAAACCCGAGCCGACAGCTCCTAAAGCGGCAGCCGCCCCGGAGAAAGCCCCGGAGAAAGCTCCTCAACCCAAACCAGAGGTGAAATCAGCCGCACAGTCCGAGCCTAAAGCAAAGCCGCAACCCGCAGCACCGGAGACTAAGAAAGAATCTCCTGCACCGGTTCAGGCATCTGCCTTACAGAAAGCACCCGAAGCTCCGAAGCAGGAAGAAAAGAAAGCCGAACCTGAGGTGTTCACCACACCCGGCTCACATCCTGCGCCGCAGCTCAACGTGATCGGCAAGATCGACCTCTCAGCCATCAACCAGTCGACACGTCCGCGTCGTAAGACAAAGGAGGAGCGTCGCAACGAGCGAAACGCCAAGAACGCCACCCCCGGCACCCCGGGAGCGGCAGCCAACGCCGGTGGCGCACAGGGAAAGAAACGCCGCAACCGTATAGGGAAAGAGAAGGTAGATATCGAAAAGACCTCCAACCAGCAGCAGCCCGGACAAGGCCGCGGAGGTAACGGAGGACGTGGAGGGAACAATCCCTCCGCCGGAAACAACAATAACGGCCGTGACCGCAACGCCAAAGGCAAGGACCGCAACCGCCGCAACGCCCCCCAGCAGGCTCCTGCATCGGAGGAGGACGTACAGAAGCAGGTAAAAGAGACCCTTGCCCGCCTCATCAACAAGGACAAGGGCCAGAAGAAAGGTATCAAATGGCGTAAAGAGAAGCGCGAGGCGTTCCACTCCCGTGAGCGTGAGGCTGCGGAAGCCGAAGCTGCGGAAAGCCGTGTGCTGAAGCTCACCGAGTTCGTCACAGCCAACGACCTCGCCGTCATGATGGACGTGCCCATCAACCAGGTCATCGCAACGTGTATGAACCTCGGCGTGATGGTTTCCATCAACCAGCGCCTCGATGCCGAGACCATCAATATCGTGGCCGATGAATTCGGATTCCAGACCGAATACGTGTCGGCAGAGGTGGTAGAGGCCATCCATCAGGAGGAGGACAACGAGGAGGACCTCGTCACCCGTCCGCCGATCGTCACAGTGATGGGCCATGTCGACCATGGCAAGACCTCGCTGCTCGACTATATCCGCAATGCCAACGTGATCGCCGGCGAGGCCGGAGGCATCACGCAGCATATCGGGGCCTACAACGTGAAGCTCGACGACGGACGCCGCATCACGTTCCTCGACACCCCGGGCCACGAGGCATTTACCGCCATGCGTGCACGCGGCGCGAAAGTCACAGACCTCTGTATCATCATAGTCGCCGCCGACGACAATGTGATGCCCCAGACGGTCGAGGCCATAAACCACGCGTCGGCAGCCGGCGTGCCTATCGTGTTCGCAATCAACAAGATCGACAAACCCGCCGCAAACCCCGACAAGATCAAGGAAGAACTTGCCCAGATGAACTACCTCGTGGAGGAATGGGGCGGAAAATACCAGTCGCAGGATGTCTCCGCCAAGAAGGGACTCGGCGTCAACGAGCTGATGGACAAGGTGCTCCTCGAAGCCGAGATGCTCGACCTCAAGGCCAATCCGTCGCGTCCGGCAACCGGGTCTATCATCGAGTCGTCGCTCGACAAGGGCCGCGGCTACATCGCCACCGTGCTCGTGCAGAACGGCACGCTCCACGTAGGCGACATCGTGCTCGCCGGAGCGAACTATGGCAAGATTAAGGCCATGTTCAACGAACGTAACCAGCGCGTCAAGGAGGCCGGCCCGGCCACTCCGGTGCTCATACTCGGACTCAACGGCGCTCCTCAGGCGGGCGACACGTTCAACGTTATGCCCACAGAGCAGGAAGCACGCGAGATTGCCAACAAGCGCGAGCAGCTGCAGCGCGAACTCGGGTTGCGCACCAACAAGCGCATCGGACTCGAAGAAATCGGACGCCGCCGCGCCATAGGCAACTTCCACGAACTCAACATCATCGTGAAGGGAGATGTCGACGGCTCGATCGAGGCGCTTTCCGACTCGCTCATCAAGCTGTCGACCGACGAAGTCAAAGTCAACGTGCTCCACAAGGCTGTGGGTGCGATTTCCGAAAGCGATGTCGCCCTTGCCGCCGCATCCGACGCCATCATCATCGGCTTCCAGGTGCGCCCCAGCCAGGCCGCACGTCGCGCGGCAGAGCACGACGGTGTGGAGATTCGTCTATACTCGGTCATCTACCAGGCTATCGAGGAGGTCAAGGACGCCATGGAGGGCATGCTTGCTCCGGAGATCAAGGAGGAAGTCACCGGTACCGCCGAAGTGCTCCAGGTCTACAAGATATCCAAGGTGGGCACCATCGCCGGAGCGATCGTGCGCGAAGGCAAGATCAAACGCTCATGCAAGGTGCGCCTGATCCGCGACGGAATCGTACGCTACACCGGCGAGCTCGGCTCGCTAAAGCGCTTCAAGGATGACGTCAAGGAGGTGCTCAGCGGCTACGACTGCGGTATATCCATCGCCGGATACAACGACATACAGGAGGGCGACCTCATTGAGGCGTTCGAGGAAGTCGAAGTCAAGAAATCGCTCTGACGTCCGCTCCGCGTTTTCACAGAAACATAAATCATATCCCAAAATATGATGCCCGATGCCTGTTACATCAACATAGGCAGCAACCAGGGCGACCGGAGGGCCAATATCGCCCGCGCGGTCGCCCTGATTGCTGACAGGCTCGACACGACGCCGCTCGTCAGCGACGCCGTCGAGTCGGAGCCATGGGGTTACTCATCCGACGCCGCCTACCTCAATGTCGGACTGTTGGTGCATGTCGACATGTCACCGGCCATTCTCCTCGACACGCTGCTTGACATACAGCACGCCATATCGCCCGCGCCCCACCGTAAACCGGACGGCACCTACGCCGACCGGATCATCGACATAGACCTCATCGCCTGCGGGCAGACCGTAGCCGACGACATCCTTACCCCGGCGGGAAACCGCCTCACCCTCCCCCACCCGCGCATGCACCTGCGGCCTTTCGTCCTCATCCCCATGCTCCGGCTCTCGCCGCAGTGGCGCCATCCGCTGTCTGGCCTCACTCCTGCCGGCATGCTCGACGCATTAGAACATTAAGCTTAGATGTCGTTTATAGACAACTTCTGAAAATAAACCGTGTCTCCGACGCGTTAAACAATCAACGGCAACCGTCCCCCACTATGGCAAACCTCTACGACATGCGTCGCTACGGCACTGTGGCATTCCTGCTCATCGCGGTGGGATTGGCCGTGCTGTTCCTGTGCATATCCGACAACATCGTCAAGAGCCTTGCCGAGCAGGAGCGGCAACGAATGGAGATATGGGCCGACGCCACAAAGGCCATCGCCAACCCGGAGTCGTCGCCCGACAATATCGATTTCCTGCTGAGCATAATCCGGAGCAACCGCAACATACCCGTGCTCCTCACCGACCGTGAGGGGAACATACTCGACCAGCGCAACTTCGACCTCCCCGAGCCGCCCGACACACTGCGTCCGCTCTACATTTCCCCAACCAACGAAGCGTTCCTCAACAAACGTCTCAAATCGCTGCGCCACACATCAAACGTGATTGTCATCGACATACCAGGCGGGGAATCGCAGTATCTCTACTACGAGGACAGCCGCCTGCTACGCATGCTCGGCCACTATCCCTACATACAGGTGGTGGTGATGCTCGTGTTCGTGGCGCTCGTCTATTTCGCCGTCATCTCCACCAAGAAGGCCGAACAGAACAAGGTGTGGGTCGGACTCACCAAGGAGACGGCACATCAGCTCGGCACACCCATATCCTCGCTCATGGCATGGATGGAACTGCTGCAGTCGCTCGGAGTGGATGCGGACACCGTGGCCGAGATGAACAAGGACGTGACGCGCCTCTCCACCATCGCCTCGCGCTTCGGCAAAGTAGGCTCGCGCCCCACCCTTGAGCCTGCCGACCTAAACGCCGTGGTGGCCGATGCCGCCTCCTACATGTCGACACGCATCTCATCGCGCATTCGCCTCACCGTCGATTGCTGTAGCGGCCCGCTTATGGTCAACCTCTCCGACTCGCTCTTCCAGTGGGTGATGGAAAACCTCATCAAAAACGCCGTCGACGCCATGGATGCAGAAGGCTCGATAACCGTCACTACCGGCCACACCGACCGCACGGCATGGATCGAAGTAGCCGACACCGGCAAAGGCCTTCCGCGCAACCGCTTCAAGACTATCTTCAATCCCGGCTATACCACCAAGAAGCGCGGCTGGGGTCTCGGTCTCGCCCTCGCTCGCCGCATAATCGAGCAGTACCACCACGGACGCATCTACGTCGCAGCCTCTGAACCCGGCCGCGGCACCACCTTCCGCATCGACCTCCCCATCATCCCCTCTGTGTCCGCATCCTGACCACCCCCGCCCCCTTCCTGACACCCCGGATCTTACCATCATCCATAAAATGCATGAGGCCATCCAGGAAGCCACGGAGTGGCGAGGGTGTAGGTAACCCCGGGCAAGCGCAGCGCAGCCTGGGGTTAGCAATACTCCGGCACAGGACAGCCCGGGACGGGCATGGGACACCACAGGCCACTTATCCCATAGTACTTACAGCCACATCAGCGTAGCCTCCTCATCTCAACCCATCTCCACAATGTATCCACCCCGAAAGCCACAAACAGCAGAGAAAAACCTATTATCCTCGGCACATTATTCCACAGAATCGACATATATATCAAAAATCCCATATACAACGTCATCCCACCTTCAATCAATAATGCGCGCGGCGAAAGTCTCTGTGAAAACACCCGGATATTTATAGCCGGCTTCCTGTGATTTATAAAATCGTCCACAAATCCTGAGGTCAGAAGAAAACACAGAAAAAAGACATTAACAAATTCAAAAACATCATTTGAATTATAAATGTCATCCACGATATCATTCATCACAAAGAACATTCCTACGATTATCAATATATTCCTGAAAATTTTAATTACCATAATCCTATGTAATCCTATCAACTTCCGCAAAGTTAAAAAATTCTGAACGCACAATACAAATTTGCGCCACAAAAATTCCGCCTCTCGCGCAAAATCTCCGACCACGCGTCCTGCCATGAAATGTCGGACGAATGACCGGAGATATCCAGAGTATTAGAATATTAAAAAATACCCCTATTTGGTAACGCCATATGTCGGGGAAGTGGTAACGTAGTCAAGGCGCGCCGCAAGCCATGCACGCAGGCGCGGTATATAATCCTTGTCGAGACTGTAGGTACGCCAGCCCGCCACCTTCGGGGCAGTCATGTCGCGATACCACGTGGGGCGGATACGCGCGGCATACCCGTCGAAGAATTCCAGCACTTTTTCCGGGCCGCCATTTTCCACGAATTCCTTCATGACCCTGTCGCATGCCGCCTTAATCTCCGTCTGCGACAGAAGCATGGAGAAGAAATTCACACCCGGCTGAATGGATAGCGCGCCATGGAAAAGCGGCAACGAGGCATTATCCATTATGTCGGTGAAGTTATTCCCCTTCTCGTTGCCGAATCCCATGTCGAAATCCCACACCGGCCCGAAATGATATAGCGAACCCGAGCCGTCGGCATTGCGGGTCTTGTAGATATAGCCGCTTTTGGGAAACCGCAGTTCGCGGTTGCCGCATATCGAGAACATGACCATGTACTTCGCGAGATCATCCGCATCGAACGCCTCGCATGCCCGGCCTTCCTTCACAAGCCGCTCGGCCTCGGTAAAGTCGGCCTGCCACACCTCAAACTGCTCCTCGGTCAGGTCGGGATCCTTCACCATCACCGGAAGATTGAAATATGTCGAGGTGAACACATAAGTCTCGTCCATCTGGTCGTCAAGTTCGAACAACACGGAGTTGGCCTCGTCAACATCGTTCATGCTGCCCGAGTTGATGCCGACCTTTTCTGTCAAGTTGTAAGAACCCTTATACACCCCGTTGAAATAGACGTCACACGGAATCATGGTGTTGACATATTTTATCCCCAACAAGCGGGCGATCTCCATGCCCAACGCATTACGCATCAGCGAGTGGTCGAAATGATTGGCGAGAAGCACGTAGTTCTTGGCTTTTTTCATCCCGCCTATCGATATCTTGGAGTCGAACTTCACGCGATAAGGGAGCTTTATCCCATCCTCGGGACGCCATGTGGAATTGCCGCGGCCACGCACACCCATCGCCGTCGAAGGAACATCGGCGATGATCCCGCACCCGTCGACACGGAGAGTCCCGCGCAGATATTCGGTCTTGCTCACGACATCCTCCGCAGGCGTATCGGTGACTATATATACCTGCGGCACATCGGCTCCGACGGCCCAGTCCTCTATCGCCGAAAGCGGGATTTCGGTCCGGCTGCCGGAGTTGTCGACAAGCACCATCGAGGATTCCGACCAGTCATCGACATTCTCACCGGCATAACGCAGCTCGGCTACCTCCGATGCCGCACGCGAAGTAAACGAGTCGTCGTTGCGATAAATATGCAGCCACGGAGTCTGAGCCGCCGCAGTAGATACGGCCATCGCAAAAGCGAACACCAATGTAAATTTTCCGGATTTCATAACTTTATTTTTATTGTCCTGTTTTCTCCATAGCGTAGGACTACAGTCCCGAAAGGCTTCAGTTCATTCATGTCGATACAGATATTGCCCCGGCTGTTGTCATATACGGCGATACGTCTGCCGGACATGTCATACGCCTCGGCCTTGTCGGTCACTACATATATGCAGCCTCCATCGACATATATATCCTTATCCGGCGTGGTACCGTCAATGCCGGAAGCGGGAAAACGGTGGTAAGTGTGCCGGCAACTCCCGATCTTGTCGAACAGCAACGTCAGTTGGGAGCCGAACGCCACAGAGGCGTCACCGGCGTTGAATGACAGTGTGAGTTCCGGTGCAAGCTTCACGTAAGTCCTCTCCCCGTCGGTATGGGTGATTTCAAGCGCATTGATCGGGGCGGTCGCCTGTGCTTGCCGTATATTGGAAATCAACAGTAGCAGTAATGTTATTGCAATAGTTTTCATTGATTTATGAATATGTATTAGATGGGAATATATGTATTAGATGGGAATAAAACAGTTGCGAGACAAAGCCATGCGAATTACATTCATTGATGGCCTCTGTCTCGCAACTTTCATGATGAAAAAGCGGAATTATGTTTATCGGTCTACTTTACGAGTATCTTGCGTGATGAACCGTCGGAATACCTCACCACATATACTCCGGCCACCGGATTCTTGACCGGCATGCCCTGTAGATTGTAGATGGCTACGATCTCCTTTGAGCCGTCGGCTGAAGGTCTGTCAATATCCTCGATACCGCTTGTCGAACCCTTGCTGTGGGATACGGCGAGAAGGATAGGAGTACCGCCGGTCAGGGTTGCGGCACGACGCACGATGATCGACTTGATCTTCTTTGTCGGATCGGCATCCATCTCATATTCGTAGAGGTTGTAGTAGCCGTCCCAGTTAGGATTGGCCACACCCTCATTGTCAACGTCGTAGATGCCTAAGGCGAACACAGCCTCACCCTTGCCTTCGTTACCGTCTTTTTCGTCGATATGGCTGTATGGAATATTGAATTTCGCAGCATCGCTCGATGTTCCGTCGGTGTAGTTGAGCACTACTTCCATAGTGGGCTTACGAAGCGGGCTGAAAGCCAGGAACTGCAATTTGCTTGCATCGGTCGGAGCGGCAAGCGTAAGCTCGTTGTCGCCGTTCTTGCTCATCGGCAGGGCATTGTTGCCGTCGTAAGGCGCGAGGCGGAACTTGGTGCCGTTGGCGGTTACCAACTCCCTGGAATCGTCGGCTATCGCTCCCGATTCGCTTACGCCGGTCGAATAGAATGTGCCGAAATCGTCATGGAAACTATAGTTGGTCACCTTATACCCGGCTTTCTCTGCTATTATGTCCTTGGTCCATCCGGTGAGTTCGAGCGGCCCGTCGGGTACTCCCGGCTGCACGTAAGCCTCGACCTCGGCCAGCGAAGGATAGAAGTACGGATTGAGATTGCTCTTTATCACGATGTACTTGCAGTTGCGCGCCTCGGGCAGCAGATACTCGATGCCTGCCGTCTCCCCGATATTCTCGAACGTCTTTATCGGAGTGAGCAGTTCAAGGGTATTGCCGCATGCTATGGTGATGTCCTTGCTGACCACTCCATCCACGTCGTTGTCGTTTGTGCCGGTATTGTTGTCGGGGAAGAACACCTTGACCTTTGTCAGGTCCCAGCCGTCCTTGTCGGGACATTCGAATATGGTCCAGAGGTCAAAACTGTGTGAGGAGAATTTCTCAATCTCCGACAATGCCTCGTTGGCCTTGTCGCCGTCGGTCAGGCCCGATACGGTGTATGTGTCGAAGCCGACGCCGCCCATGTTGCTGTCACCCTCATAATGGCGCACGGTGGCCTTCAGTCCGGAGAGGACATTTGGAAGAGCGTCGTTGTCGATCGACACCTTTACCTTGCCTATCTTGTATGACGTGCCGTTGGTGAGGCGCACCTCTATCTCGCAACGTCCGATATTGTTGCCCGACTTGACGGGAACCACGAAACGGGAATTGACCTTATCCTCGACAATATTTCCGAGTTCCACGAGATTGGAGCCGGTCGTAGCGGTACAGCCGAAGTTGGCCTCGCGCTTGTCGCCGTTAAGGTCGTATGCTACAATTATGTCACCCTTGCCGTTTATGTCGAGCGCAAGTTCGTTATCTACGGAAATGTTAAACTTCGTGTCATCGATGCCGTACACCTCGAATTCCCATATGCGCATCGTGCCCTGTACCTCGGGAATAAGCTTGACGAAGCGTGCCTTTACCGGAGCTATGAACGCGCTCTTGAGGGCTTGGTCCGAAACCTCGTTCTCCTCCACGACATTGGTCCATGTCAATCCGTCATCGGAAAGGGCTATCTTATAGTTGCGGATCTGGTCGCCGCTCTCCGGACCGTAGTTGCAGTCGTAGATCTTGAAGCCGTAGATGCGGTATGCGTTCTCAAGGTCGAACACCACCCAGTTCTCGGCGCTCACGTTACACCACTTCTGCGATGCATCGCCGGGCTTGGCCACACCGTCGATTATGCGCTCGGGGGTCTCGGTGGTGTTGGTCGAGCCGCTGAAATCCACCACGGTCTTGCCGAGCACCACATTCTCCACCTTGGCATACTCTTCGTCCGACAGCACGTCGATAGCCTGGATTTCGGTCGAGGAAGTTCCTGCTTCATTAGTGGCCTTTACGGTAAGCACGTGGCGTCCGTTGGCTGTAGCCTTTACTTTCACCGGATTGGAGGTAGCTGATGTCCCGTCGGCGAATTCAAGCCCTTCGGGAAGTACCCATTCAAATCCGGATGGATTGCCGGTACCGCGTGCCGTGATCGTAGCCGTCTCGCCTGCCTTGATATAGCTCTTGTCGAGCAACAGAGTCACTACGGGGACACCGGTCTGAGGATATTTGGGATTAAGCTCGCCCACTGCATACGATTCACCGTTTTTCATCACGGCCTCCAGACGCACGAGTATCTCGCCGTCATTGGCATGCCTGTCAAACGCCGGCACGTAGAATGCCTCGCCGCGTGTCTGGCCAACGAGTGTGCTTATGCCGCTGCCATCCTTGATATATATGTCGAAATGGTCGAAATCGTCGCTCCAGTCGAAGTTCCAGAAAAGGCGCAGGTCGTTCTTCCCTTCGCCGAGAGTGGAGGTGGTAGTGAAATTAGTGACCTTCAGTGCCTCGGGAGCATATCCTGCGGGGAGCACGGCGAGTTCGCCGAGGTTCATCGAGAAGTCGGGATTAGCCTTCTCAGCCTTGATGTTGAGGGCGATCATGTAGATGGTCTTTCCCGTGAGGCTGGAGAGGTCATATTCGGCTATGTCCCATCCGTTTTCCTGCTTTACCGATGCCGGCTGTAGTGTCACGTCGGGGTTCACGGAGCTTTCGGTGGAGAGACGGGCTTCGAGCACGACGCCTTTGCCACCCTTGTAGACTACTCTCAGAGTGCCGCCTGCGGCCACGGGAATCATGGTCTTGTAGAGACGCATCAGATGGTCGCCCGCCGACAGCGTGCCTGAAATCTTGAAGCTCGACCCTACGTTCCATGCATCGTCCCAGTCGACAGCCACTTTCAGCTCGCCACGGTTCTCTATCCACCAGCGCCATGTCGGGAGCACCGACTGCACGCCCGAGTGATACCAGTCGCGTGTGGCACGTTTCTTGCCATGCACGAAACGGTGCTTGCCCACGCCGACACACATCGAACTGGTGAAGGGCATGCTCTGTATGGCCGAACGCTCACACATGGCGTTGGACAGTCCCGGCCATGTTGGGGTGGGATCGAGCCATGATGTTTCCTTTTCCGGAGTCAGATACGAGGGATCTCCCTTGACGTTGACCCACATGTTCTGCTCGTAGCGGAACACGCCGTTGACAGCATCGTAGGCCTTTTGGCCGCAATTGTCGGGAGTGTTGAGCAGGCTCTTCACCCAGTCTTTCCACAGGCGTTCCTCCGGACAGAAGAGATCGAGCGAACCGACATGGCCCTCTTTGGGCATCGCTGCACGGAGCTGGCCGCCCCAGCCGTCATAACCTGAATTCACTACCTGCACGCCGGCATAGATCTTCGAGAAAGTCTGCTCAACGGTGCAACCGATCTTTTCAGCCTCGTCGCGGTGGTCACCGGCAGCACCGTATTCAAGGAACTGCGACGTGTTGATGTGGGTTTTCATCTTCTCGGTATCCACCAGGTTGCGGGCGTCATACCATTGGATCTCCATCCACGGCTGTCCTCCGGCCTCGGCATAGCTCATGTATTCACGAATCCAGCCGTTCCAGCCGCTGTGGCCTCCCGACTCGGAGTTGATAAACCATCCGTCGAAGCCCATGTAGGCGGCGATTTCATACAGTTTTTTGGCATACACGTATGACCCGTTCTCATTCGTGCACATCTGCACCACCCAGTCGTAGGTGCCTCCGTAGTATGTGGGAGGGAAGAAAATCTGCCCGAGTACCTTCACGCCCTGGGCGTGTGCTGCATCGACCACAGGTGCGGGAGGGGGTATGATGATACCTTCCGAAGCGGAACCCGCCCAATAGACGAGCTTATCCATATACTGCCAGTAGGTAGGCTGGTAGCCCGTGAAATTATAATCGCCCTGCGACGGACATTGCGAACATGTGGGATAGAGGATAGTGGCGTTGCAGAGTTCACCCTCGTACCACTGGTATTCGTTGGCTTTCATGATGGGCGATTCCTTGAAACGCTTGGCCAGCGGAACGCGTGACCTGTTGAAACGTGCATCGGGGTCGGTCTCCGGACTCCAGTCTTTTACATCGTCCGGATGCCAGCATCCGCCGTAAGGCTGCTGCGCATTAAGAGCCGATAACCCCACTACAGCCGCTGCCGCGACCGTGGCGAGTCTTTTTAAATTCATAATCTGATTGATTTATTCGGTATATAATTAATAAGGTGTCGGTGAAAAACCGTTCACCGCAAAGTTACAGACCGCAATAAATCATATCACTATGAAAGGACATCCCATCTGTCCGCATGGACGCAGACGTTCCGAAAAGATGTATGAATGCGTCTATTCGGACGCATTGTCCCTCGCCATCTTGAGATATTCACTTGGTTTCAGGCCGGTTACATTTTTAAACGCCAATACAAACGAGGAGCGCGACTTGTAGCCTACCAGACGGGAGACCGCCTCTATGGTATAGCCGCCATAGTGCTCGGTATCGTTGAAATAGCGGCATGCACGCCCCACCCTGTAGAAGTTCAAAAGCGCGTAGAAATTCTTCCCGAAGAGTTCGGATAGCACACCCGACAATGTGCGCGGACGTATATCCGTGAGACGGGCCAGGGCGTCAAGCGAGAATTCCGGAGTGTAAATCTCTTCCGATGACTCCATCACCTGCTCAATGCGGCGCTTCATGTCGGCCAACTCATCCTCGGATATATTGACAGGATATTTCGGGGAAGAATCGGCAGTATTCTGCCCGGACTTTGTATCGCAACCGATCTGCTGCTGTTGGCGCTCGAACAATGCCTTGTAGCTTTCCTTCAGCCTGCGGTGCATGGCAATGAACCGGAAGCACGTGAAAGAGACTATTATAACTGCGATTATGGCAGCAACGAGCCACATACCCTGCCTGCGCTTTTCCTCTGATATCCTCCTTGCCTCATTGCTATACATCTCTATGTCGCTGGCGAAGCGTTCGGTCTGGAGCATATCGAGTCTGTTTGCCAGAGCGATAGAGTCACTGAGCTGATAGCAGCGCAGACGGTGGGAGGCCGCTCCGGTCGAATCGCCCGTTTCGTCAAGAATTGATGCGAGCACCCAATGGAAATTCATCTCCCATAGGGGATTCCCCTTCTCACCGGCACACCGGATCATTTCTTCCGTGACGGATGCCGCCTCATCATACCTCCCTGTCCACACTAAGAATTCGATAAGGTCGCGCCGGGCATTGAACACATACAAGTCCGGGGTTACATCGGTGTCGATATGATCCGGAAGCTGTTGAAGGAGTTTATAAGCTTTCGTATAATCCTTCGTGGAGACAGCCTCGAATATCTCAATGCGTTTGTCATTGAATCCCTTCAACGGAGTATCCGCAGGGACATCAAGATTCTTGTACAATTCTATGAGCGACATCAGTACATCGGGCGACTTGGTATAATCGGAAAACAATGTCAACGCATGAAACGCCGTCATCATAGGCTGATAGGCTTTACCTCTGACAGCATTGTCAAGTGCCATACGGTAGGCCAGTCTGGCACAATCAAGCGATTCACCCGAAAGATCCCTTGAAGAGTAAGAATAGAAGATATTGCCTATGTTTATCAATGCGTTGGCTCTTACCGATGCCTGATTGCAGTCCGTACTGTCGGTAAGTTCCAATATGCGGCGGTAAAGCCCGTAGGCACGTATATAGTCATTGTAGTGATACTGGTATATAAAGCCTACATTATTGAGTGCCCTGACACACAGCAGCTTGTCGGAACTGTCCATCCCATTGTCATATCTGTCCGATACTATGGAGAACGCCAACAATGCACTGTCGGGGCGCTGCTTCTCAAGCAAGAATGAACGGCCTTCCTCAAAAAGGCTGTCGGACGGCATGTAGGAGTACACGTATCTGTCGGCTTCCGCACATATGCCTGTCCTTGCGCCGGAGAGCAGTAGTACCAACAGTAAGGCGAGACCGGATGTGAATGTCTTGCAATTGTTCTTCATGTTAAAACAGCTTTTCCCGATAGGTCAATATTCATTATTCTACAAATATACGAATAAGTCGGATACAAAGCCAAATTTATTTAAATAGACCGTGGCTGTCAACAGGGGATGATTGTGGCGGAGAGGGGATACCAGAGGTAGCCTCTGACGGGGACTTTAGGGTAAAGGCGGCGCAGAAGATGCATGTAGCCGCGCACCTGGCGGAGGTAGCGCGACGACTCCTCGTCGCCGAACTTATAGTCGACCACCTCGATAGTGCCGTCGGCGGTCCATACGACGCGGTCGGGACGGTAATGGCGCACTTCGGTCTCTCCGGTAGACTCGCCCGACCCGCGGTCGCGAACATCGCATCGCACGGCAAGAGTACGCTCCCGCAGCAATCGCCTGTAGCCCTCGAACCAACGCCGTACCCTCGTGTCCGACAATGCCCCGCGCAAAAACTCTACCGTGTCGGCCATCTCGGCATGAGGGACCATACCGCGCATGTTGGCGCGCAGCACTGCCCGATCCACGTCGGAAGCATCACGCACGTAGCCCATCACCGCATGCAGCACTATACCGCGCTGACGCGGGCGCTCCATGTCCGCCATGTCCTCGATGCGGCTCATGGCCCATATCGCCTCATTGTCGTAGCTATAGTAGGGGGGCATCTCCACAAGTCCGTCACCGCACGCCACGTCAGTGTCGACACCGACCGGCCTCCCGATTTTCAGCACTTCGGCTTCCACGGTGTCACCTTCCTCATCCGTGCACACCTCGACACGCTCAAGCTTGTCGCTCAGCGCGATCAGCGTGCCCTCCGGAAGTGAACGCCCGCGCTCGACCGACTCGCACATATCCGGTGTCATCTCGGCGAAAGCCGCCTCCAGACGCTCCGAGATTTCCGACTTCTCCTCCCTGTAGCCCACTATCAGCTCGCGCGACGCACGCGTGAACGCCACATACACCTGGTTGAGACGGTCGATGCTCTCGTCGCGCACGGCCTCGGCATACTGCGCCGCAAACTGAGGTATCTTCCCCACCGTCGCAGCTCCGAGAGGTATGAGCGGAGGCACATCCGCGGGATCGAATTCCGGCCCGCGGAATATCGCTGGCAGTTCGCCCGTGGCTTCGTCGCGCGTCGACACCCACATCATGTTGTCGGGACTGCTCAGCGAACCGCCAAGCAATGGCACGTGGACACACGCGAATTCCAACCCTTTCGACTTATGTATGGTCATCACACGGATGCCGTCGACACCCTCGGGCACAGAAAGGCTGCGCGTGCACCCCTTCTCATCCCACCACTTCATGAAGGAATGGAGGTCGGCGTTGCCGTGCGCGCAGAAGTCGACCACCATATCCTGGAATGCCGTGATGTAAAGGTTTTCATCGCGGCACGCCTCCGGGCTTATGCAGCGCGCCACTATGCGCTCCACGATCGACGGCACATTGATGCACTCCATCTGCGCGGCTTCCAGCGCAGCGCGGTCGGCCTCGTTGCCTTCGTCGGAGAAAGCCATCCCCATGGCCTCACGGGGCGTATGGCCCATTGCCCTGAAAAACTCGAAACGGTTGATGATTTCGGCGCCTGTCGTGTCGGGCCGCCCTGAGTGGGTCAGCGACACATGCGTGTCGACATACCGAAGCACACCCACTATCTGCCTTACCGACGGGGCGTTGCCAACGACAAGGGCCTCGTCGGTGATGATCTGCAGCCGCGACAGCGGTCCGTCACCGCCCTCCTCCTTGGCACGCAGCAGCCGCGCCACCACCTCGCCACACTCCGAGCGACGGGCGCAGAGCACGGCTATGTCGCTCTGCCTGTAGCCCGACCCCAGCTGGCGCACAATATGGCCGACCATCCTGTCGAGGCTCTGAGTCTCCTCACCGAAAGGCGTGAACTCCACATAACCGTCCATGTCGGTATGGCGCACCTTCTGCGCAACGTTGGCATATATGTCGCCCAGGCCGAGCTGCCGGGCCAACGACAGGAACACCGTATTGTTGAACTGCACTATCTCCCTCGCGCTTCGCCAGTTGGTGTTCTCCTCTATCACGTTGCCGTGCATCTCACACTCGCGGGCGAACTCCTCCGGCACATCCTTGATGATGAGCGACGGATCGGAGTTGCGGAAACGGTAGATGGCCTGCTTCTCGTCGCCGATGATGAGGTTGTCGTTGCCCGTGGCCAACGACTCCTTGACCAACGGGCTGAGGTTTAGCCACTGAAGGCGCGACGTGTCCTGGAACTCATCGATAAGGAAATGGCGCAGCCTCATGCCAAGGCGCTCATAGATGAACGGAGCCTCCTCCTGGTTGATGATCGTGCGCAGTATCGTGCCGGTATCGCCGAGCAGTATCGCGTTGTTCTCGCGCTGCACCTCGGCGGTACGCCGCTCCACCTCGCCGATTATCCCCATATGGAATATGTTGGCCCTCAGCACCAACAGCATGCGCATGTCGCCCCACGACGCAATGGCGTCGGAAGCGAGCTGCCCGACAGCGCCCACGAGGTCGGAAGGCGTATTCTTGTAAGCCTTGGTGAAATATGCCAGCGGATCTTCCGCAGCTTTCCTGACAGTGGCGGTAAGGTCCTTGCGCACGTCGACATCTCCCGCCTGCCATTTCAGGAAAGGCCCTCTGACATTCTTGTGCACGCCTTCAAGCACGCCGTTGCTCTCAAGCAGCCGGACCGTCGCGTCGGCCTCCTCCATGAGACGCTTGCGGCACCTGCGGTAGCACCTCTCCAGCGAGGAACTGAAGCGCACGATATGCTCCGGATCCTCCAGATAAGCCATTATCGTGGAGGCGTTCAGCTTGTAGGTCTCGTTGAGGGCTTTCTTTATATACCCCACGAGGTCGGCGGTTATCTTGCTGTCGCGCACGAATATGTTGAACGAATTTCCTTCGTCGAGCTTCTGTATCATGTATTGCCGGAGCCACGACATGAGCTGCCGCCGGCGTTTACCGTCGTCTGACGCATCCCCCTCCGACATGCCGAGCGACGAAAGCATAGCATTGACACCCATATAGACTGCCTGTTGGTCATCCAGTTCCACTTCGTAATTTCCCGACAGGTTGGCCTCGCGGGCGAACGTGCGGAGCACTGTCTGGAAAAACGCGTCGATGGTGCTTATGTTGAAGTTGCCGAAGTCGACCAGCAAGGCGTTGAGCGCCTTGCGTGCCTGTGCGCTAAGCTCCGCCGACGAGCAATGCAGGTCTGAACAGAGGCTGTCTCGATATGGGCTTTTGCCACGGGGGTCCGCCAGCAGGGCGAGCTGGCTCACGATACGGGCCTTCATCTCCTCGGTGGCCTTGTTGGTGAACGTTATCGCGAGGATGGCACGGTGGCGGTTAACGCCGCGTGACAATCGGTAGGAGCCGCCGGGCTGTTTCTCGCCGAGCAGCAGTTTGATATAGCTTCCGGTAAGCGTGAATGTCTTTCCCGACCCTGCCGATGCTTTGTGAATCTTCAACATACCCTCACCTTCCATCCGAGGGATTCGAGGACACCGCGCAGATCGGAACGTCTGTCACCCTGTATGAGAATCTCCCCTCCGCGCGACGATCCTCCCGCGCCAAGCCTCTGCTTAAGCCGCGAGGCAAGCGCCGAGATCTCCTCATCGGACATATCGTCGGGGAAACCGGCGACTATCGTCGCCTTCTTGCCGCCACGCCCTTTTTTCTCGAAAAAGATATCAAGACGCGGCCTGGATTTGCACCGGTCGCTATCGGATGGAACGGCATCATCTGTCGCCATTGTAGCGACGTTTTCTTCCGGCAGCGAGGAATCGCCGCCGTCGGGAAGCAATGCGCGCAGCGCGTCGCGGAAATCTTCAGCCATGGGAATATGTAGTGTGAGGAGAATTCGGATTAAACGTTTATTCGGCAACCATTGTGTCCGCAATGACACTGACCACCGAATCGGCTGCCTCTATGGTGTCGGGCATCTTTATGGCATTGCGCACTATTCCCGCAAGAAGCACCCCCTGGGGCATATCGTCTATCCCGAGGGAGCTATAATACTCCTGTGCTGCGACACTGTCGGCGGAATAAGCCTCCAGGAAACATTGGTAGGCATACTCCACGTTCTCCTCATGGCCTACGGCATCTGAAAGCTTCATGTAGAGTATCGACAAGCGGCCAAGCACATTGGCGTCACGTTCTTTGCCTTTCGCCTGCAACTCTCTGATCTCGTCGCAGATGCTCCGGGCACTGCGGTAGTCCGAGCGATCTATCAGGGCCTGCGCCTGGTCAAGATCGATTTTCTGCTCCGCTACGGAAGGGGCGGAACATGACGTGGACATGACAGAGAATATCATGACAGCCGCCATGACGGCCATCGCCTTATATAGTATATGTAACTGCTTTTCCATACTCAAACCACAATTTACTTGGCTGCGGAGTTATGCCTTATATATTCATATTCAATACCGTCGCGCAACAGTGTCAGGGAATAATCGCTATGCCCGACGACCTCGGCCTTGAATTCCGGAGCCACCGTCCCTACAAGCGACGTGTCACCCTCGGCCTGTACGGTGGCAAGGTCATGGTGGATGACCAGCGTGTCGTCGATTACGTTCCATGTACCGCGTACGGATATTGTAAGGACGTCGGGACGTATGGCACGCATCACACACGTACCGTCACGGTTAAGTTCGAACACCGGCACCTCGTCGGACACGGAAGTATTGCAGTACGTACCTGCAATCCGCTTTGCCTTATTCGATAAGCCGCCGCATGCCGCCAACACCATCAGCGTCAACGCCGCTGTAAAAAGTCGCTTCATTGATTACTCACCAAGTACTTTAAACGTTAAAGTCATCATGACCTTTTTTTGTCTCGCATCCGCAAAGTTACTGCTTTTCGTAAAAAATCCAAGCGCACGCCAAGACCTTAGAGGTTGCGTTAGAAGTTGTCGAAGATGACGAGGTAGGAGGCGGAGAAGGTGGCGGAGGGAGCGAGGGTGTTCACGTAATCGCGGGCAGAGAAATCGCCGTCGAAGCCAACACGGTCGCACCGGCCCCACCACGGCTCTATGCACACGAACGGAGCCTCGCCGGAAGGCGACCACAGACCCACCAGAGGAGCCTGAAAGAGTACCGACAGATAAGGCGCACGATTCTTGTCGAGCATAGACACGCGGTGCACCTGGCCGTCGGCAAGCACAATGGCATCGTTGCGGAAAGTGTCACCCTCTATAGGCAGCATATCCTCTGCATCGAGCGCCACAGGAGCGGTGGCATCGCCCACGCAACCCTTTTCGGCTATCAACTGCGTTTGAAGTGATGCGCCGTCGAAGCCGAAATAGCCATGCACCGGATCGGCCGCGTTGAAATCCGGATAGTTGAAGGCCGGATGAGCGCCGATCTGGAAGCACATCTCCTTGTCGTCGAGATTTACCACGCGCCACATCACCGTAAGGCGCGCCTCCTGCAAGCGGTAGCCGATTTCAAGACGGAAACGTCGCGGATAGAGCTGCATGGTACTTTCATCCGACACAAGCATGAACCATGCCTCGTCGTCCGGGGTATCAGGCATGATCTCAAACTCGCGGTCGCGAGCGAATCCATGCTGGCCGAGGGCAAACTCCCGGCCATCCATGCGGTAATGTCCGTTCCACACCGAACCGACTATCGGGAAAAGCACCGGAGAGCGGCGTCCCCAGAATCTCTTGTCTCCCTGCCAGAGATATTCATGGCCGATGCGGTTATTCACTATGCTCTGCAGCTCGGCACCGAAAGTGTCTATCGTGACCGTAAGCAGGTCGTTGGATAAAGTCTGTTTCATATGGCAAAGATAAGTAAGAGGTCGTTTAAAAACAACCTCTTACCCGCAAAAAATTATTTCTGTTATCGTATATAAAAGTCACTTTTCTCCCGCACCCACATGCTCCCACCGGTAAAGACGGTCGGACGGACGGACCTTCCCCGGCACCGGAATCGAGAAACTGTCACCTTTGACGGCCTTGTCGACAGGCTTCAGGTCCACACGTATTTCATCGACCGTGATGATCATCGCCCCGGTGGTAGGGCCGGTGATGACTACCTCATCGCCCACATGCAGCTCGCCGTTCTCCATCAGGAACTCGGCCACACCGAGCTTCGAGAAATAGCGCATCCCCTTGGCGGCATACACCTTGGTGCGCGTGGCCGACGAGCCGTACTTCGACGACCATTCGCCGAGGCGCTGCCCGAGATAATAGCCGTTCCAGAATCCACGGTTGAAGATGCGTCCGAGCCGTTCGTCCCATCCGGCGATAAGTTCCTCCGAATAAGTGCCGTCGGCTATGGCCCGCAGAGCCTCGTCGTAGCATTCGACCGCTATCTTCACATACTCCGGCCCGCGTGCACGCCCCTCGATCTTGAACACGCTCACTCCCGCATCGATCATCTTGTTGAGAAAATGGATGGTCTTTAGGTCCTTGGGCGACATTATATACTTGTTGTCAACCTCAAGCTCCTCACCTGTCTCGCGGTCGCGCACGGTGTATCCACGGCGGCATATCTGAGTGCATGCACCCCGGTTGGCGCTCGAATTCAGTTCATGGAGGCTCAGGTAGCACTTGCCGCTCACGGCCATGCAAAGCGCGCCGTGGCAGAACATCTCGATTCTCACCGGCTCACCCTTCGGGCCGCGTATGTCGTCGTCGACGATAGCCTTATGGATGGCTGCCACCTGCTCCATATTAAGCTCGCGCGCCAGCACCACCACGTCGGCCCACTGCGAATAGAAGCGCACGGCCTCGATGTTGGAGATGTTGCACTGCGTGGATATGTGCACTTCCACTCCCACGGAGCGCGCATAGGTGATGGCGGCGATGTCGCTCGCTATGATCGCCGTGATTCCTGCGTCGCGGGCGGCATCTATCACCTCATGACACCGGGCAATATCCGAGTCATAGATTATGGTGTTGACCGTAAGGTAGGTGTTCACGCGATGCCCGGCACATATGCCGGCAATCGTGCGCAGATCGTCGAGAGTGAAGTTTATCGACGAACGCGAGCGCATGTTCAGGCCCGCTATGCCGAAATACACGGCATCCGCACCGGCCTCTATCGCCGCATGCAGCGACTCGTAGCTCCCTACAGGAGCCATTATCTCAAAATCCTTGCGATTCATCGTCAATGATTGTTACGTCGTGGTAAGTTGTGACATCTTTTCCAGCACCATCCTGTAGCCTTCGGCGAAATATGGCCTCGTGAACTCCGCCTCACGGCACACCTCCCCGCGCCATACCACTATGTCGAGGTCGACAGGCACGATACCGTTCAACTTGTCGGATGGCACTCTGCCGCAACGGCGCTCATAAAGCTTCAGCGAGGCATTTACGTCGTCAAAACCTACATAGGAAGCCACACCGAGCAACGCCACGGCATTGAGATAGGCCGGATAGCGCCCGCTCCACTCCGGGGTGGAATAGACCGGAGAAAACAATGCGGGCGAGAAAGTACGTGCCAGCCATGCCAGAGCGGCATCTACACGGGCGGCACGGTCGGGACTGTTCGACCCGATCCCCACCACGCACATCGTATCCGGCAAGTCTGTCCTCATCCCTGCGGCAGTTGCGATACGTCCTTCATGGTCAGGGCGATGCGGCCACGCATATAATCGACATCGATCACGCGCACACGCACCTTCTGGTTCATCTGAACTACCTCCAGCGGCGACGACACGAAACGGTCGGCGAGCTGCGATATATGCACAAGCCCGTTCTCGTGTATGCCGAGATCCACGAAACATCCGAAAGCGGTGATATTGTTGACCACGCCCTGAAGCTCCATGCCGACGTGCAGGTCGCGTATGTCGTGGATACCGGTGTCAAACTCCACAGGCTCCTCGTCGGTGGCTCGCGGATCCCTTCCGGGCTTCTCAAGCTCGATGACGATGTCGGTAAGGGTGGGCAGACCGGCATCCTTCGTGACATACGGTGACAGGTCGAGGCTCTGCAACGCCTTCGGGTCCTTCACGAGGGCATCGACAGTGGTGCCGCGGTCGGAGGCAATAGCCTCCACAAGCTCGTAGCGCTCGGGATGCACGCCCGTATTGTCGAGGATGTTTGACGCGCCGGGTATGCGCAGGAAGCCCGCGCACTGTTGGAACGCCTTCTCGCCCATGCGCGACACGTTGAGAAGCTCGCGGCGCGAAGTGAAGTCGCCGTTCTCGGCACGGTAGCTGACGATGTTGGCGGCGAGCGTCGGCCCTATGCCGCTCACGTAGCTGAGAAGCTCACGAGAGGCGGTGTTGACGTTCACGCCGACTGCATTCACACAGCTGCTCACGGTAAAGTCGAGAGCGTCGCGCAACTTCGCCTGGTCAACGTCGTGCTGGTACTGCCCTACGCCGATATGGCACGGCTCGATCTTCACAAGTTCGGCCATGGGGTCTATAAGACGGCGTCCGAGCGAGATAGCCCCGCGGTCGAGGTCCTTGAGGTCGGGGAATTCACGCACACCAACCTCTGAAGTGGAGTATATCGACGCACCGCTCTCATTGACTATGAATATGCGCACCGGGCGCGGGTAGCGGAGCTGGTTGAGGAAGTTCTCGGTCTCACGCGAGGCCGTCCCGTTGCCTAAGGCTATGGCGTCGATCTCGAAGCGGTCCACTATCGAGCATATCTTGAACGCCGCTCCATGGAAGTCGTTGGCCGGCGCATTGGGGAATATCTGGTCAGTGCAGAGCACATTGCCCTGCGCGTCGAGAGCGGCTATCTTGCACCCGTTCTTGAACCCCGGATCCACGGCAAGCACCCTCCTGCCTATGAGCGGCGACGCCATCAGCACCTGACGCACATTGTCGGCGAATATGGCTATCGCACCGTCGTCGGCCTTGGCTTTGGCGGAGTTCATCGTCTCATTCTCGATCGAGGGCTTTATGAGGCGGCGGTATGCGTCGCGCACCGTGGCGCGTATCACCGACGCTACCTCCGGCGATGCCGTGGAGCGCAGGAACATGCGTGTGAGGCGCTCGATCATCTCGTCGTCGTCGATTGACACGTTCACCTTCAGTATCTCCTCCTTCTGCCCGCGAAGCACGGCAAGCAGGCGGTGGGAGGTGCACAGGCGCAGCGGCGATGTGTAGTCGAAATAGTTCTCATACGTGCGTCCGTCCTCCTCCTTGCCGGGAATGACCCTGGCAGTAATCACAGCGTTGCGCAGATAACGGGAGCGCACTATCGAACGCGCCTTCTCGCTGTCGCTTATCCATTCGGCGATTATGTCGGAAGCGCCGTCTATTGCCTCGGCGGCATCGGCCACGTCATCCTTGACAAACTTCTTCACGGCCTTGTCGAGATTGTCGAGATTCTGTGCCATGATCATACGCGCCAACGGCTCAAGCCCCTTCTCGGTGGCTATCATAGCCCTCGTGCGGCGTTTCGGTCGGAATGGCATGTAGATATCCTCAAGCGTGGACGCATCGCGCGTCTCCTCTATGCGCTTGCGCAGTTCGGCGGTAAGTTTTCCCTGTTCCTCCATCGACGCCAGGATGGTCTCCTTACGCTTGTCAAGCGCTTCGAGAGCACGGTAACGGCGGTCGATATTATGTATGGCATTCTCGTCAAGAGCGCCTGTGGCCTCCTTGCGGTAACGGCTGATAAAAGGGATTGTAGCTCCGTCATCGAGCAATTTCACGGTGGCGTTCACCGACTTGCGCGGGATGCTCAGTTCCTCGGCAATGATAGATACAAACTCGCTGTTCATTGATCGTGTATGAGTCTGAGAATAAGATGCTGTATGTTGTTATTGATTATTCTGTCGTGTATGCGATCGCGACGGCGACGACAATGAAGCCGGGCCTCTGCGCAATGTTATCCTTGTGATTTCAGGCGTGGCGCCTATGCGCATGGGGAGCGCCACGGCACCGACGCCTATGTTGACATAGAGCAGGTGGGTGCTGTCGCTGTCGGCATAAAGTCCGCCCCACGTGGGATAGCGGTACTTCGCGGGCGACCATCCGCCCACCTCGATCTGCATGGCGTGGGTATGGCCCGAAAGCGACAACGGAATGTTGACACTGTCCGTGTCGGCGACCTCGGCCACCCAATGGGCGGGATTGTGTGTGAGGAGAATCTTGAATATAGAGTCGCCCGGAGCCGGATAGGCCTTGCGCAGGTCGCCATAGACGGTAAATGGCGGGTCGCCCCAGTTCTCGACACCGACCACAGCTATCGAATCGGACCCACGGCGAAGCCATTCCGAGGAGTTCAGCAACAGTCGCCACCCCATTTCGGCCTGCATGTAATGCATGCGCCTGAGATTGTCGGACTTGGCCTGCGGCGATGGCCATTCGCGGTAGTCGCCGTAATCATGGTTGCCCATGATCGACACCACTCCGTCGGGAGCCGACAAGCGCGAAAGAGGCGCCACGAAAGGTGTCAGCTCGTCGGTACGCCGGTTCACGATATCACCGGTGAAGAATATGATGTCGGGGTGCAGACCGTTGATCGTGTCGACCACTTCCGACACGAAGGTCGTGTCATTGCCGTAAGTGCCTACATGGAAATCTGAGAATTGCACAATGGTGTAACCGTCGAACGATTCCGGCAGATTCTCCGAATAGACCACCACGTCGGACACATCGATCCTCGTGCGGTTGACAAGCGCGCCCCACCACATCACGACAAACGTGGCGAATGCGAGCAGGACGCCGATGCGGAGCACCGTACGTGAGACCATCCTCTTCCACAGAAGCGGAAGCCACGCGAACAGGCTAACCGCCACAAACACCAGTTTGGGCACGTAGACGGTGAAATAGCTGTAGAGCATCCACATGTCGGCAAGCAAGAGTGAATCACCACCCCGCCGGCGCGGTAAAGCCACAATCACAGCGGCATAGACGATAAGCAGCAACGATGACACGAGATATGCCCGCGACACACCCCGGCTTTTCACCACACGACGCAGGACAGCCCATATATACCCGTCAACCAGAAGGTTGAAGGCGATAAGGATAATCATCGGGAAAATAGGCAGCCGCATCGCAACAGGTAATTATCTTAGAGGGTATTCAATCCAGCCCAGGCTCGTCGTCGAGACAGATATCGTTGGCGATAATGCTGTTTTTCAGCGGGTTGGCATACATGGTCAGCATCATCTCATAAAGGAACTGTGTGTCATCCTCCGACAAGTCGGGAATGTCGACCTTCAATATCTGGGCATGCAGGTAATTGTTGAAATCCTTAACCTCCTCCTCGGTGTACTTCTCCTCCCACTGGCGCGTGTTGTACAGCTGGTCAAACGCGATATAGTTGATAGGGAAGATCTTGTAGCCGGTGTGTATGTCGCAGTCTATTATGCGGCACACGTCGCGGGCGATGACGTTCTTGTCCTGTGAGCGGTCCATTCCTGCAAGCGCACCGTTAAGCGGGTTGCCCACCTCGAAATGCACCCGGCCTTTTGGCTGAAGCAATCCGGTCTCCATGGCGAACAGGTCGTCGCGCTGGGTCTTTTTGTATTCCGGATCGTTGCGGCGCAGTAGGAATTCACGTGCCTTGAGATAGTCGTTGGGATCATATTCATATGAGATGCTCACTGGCAGCAGGTTCACTTCCTCGAGATTGCCGGCGAAGTCGTTTCCGCCGCCCAGGCCGAGCATCTTTATGAGGCTGTCCTGGGCCATGTCGCTCGAATCCTTGCTGCGCCCCTGGCGTTCGGCAATCCACACCGACTGGTTCTTGACAGTTATGGCGTAATGTATATAGGCCGACAGCTGCTGTGCGGCTTCCAGGGCCTTGACGCGAGGAAGGTCACGCTTCACGATAAAGCTCTTGTTGAGCCGCACCAGATCGTTGATCCATGCATAGATGAGCAGGTTGTCGCCGATAGCCACTTCGGTGGTCGGATAGCCTGCACGCAGGAAGCAGAGATTCAGAAACGACGTGTCAAGCACGATATCGCGGTGGTTGGTGATGAATGTGTAGGCCTTGGAGGGGTCGATCTTGTCGAGTCCCGAAATCGTGATACCGGATGTGGTCTTTGACGCGAGCATCTCGAGGAACGGCCACATTATCTTGCGTTGAAAAGTATTTTTGTCATTTACCTGAAGCAGTCCGTCGCAGAAATCGTCGAAGTCTATCTCAGGCAGCACCCACTTCACAGCGTGCTCGAATCCCGGTTCCTTGACCAGTTCCGCCATCTTTTCATGGAATATATCATCGGAATACGGGGCAATTTCGTCAAACTGCCGGGCATCCATAGTCAATTCATCTGCCATAATCATGTATACTGAAAAGTTATGATGTTCAAAGATAACAATTATCGCTTATTTTTTAGCCATAAAGTCTTATATCTTAACTACATTTAGCAATTTAAGCCGGCGGCGTAAGCCGTCCACCGGTCGATCAGCTCCTGCATGTCGGGGGGCACCGGAGCCGTGAAAAACATCTCCTCGCCAGTACGCGGATGCCGGAATCCAAGAGTGCGCGCATGCAACGCCTGGCGGGGGCATACCTGACGGCAATGCTCCACAAACTGCCTGTAGCTACCGCTGACCACACCGCGCAGGATGGCGTCGCCGCCATAGCGTGCGTCGTTGAAGAGCGGATGGCCGATGTGCTTCATATGCACGCGTATCTGATGGGTGCGCCCGGTCTCCAGCACGCATTTCACCACACTTACGTAAGCGAGCGTCTGCTGGGTAAAATAGTGGGTCACGGCATGTTTGCCCTGGTCGCCATCGGGAAACACTGCCATCTGGAGCCTGTCACGCGGATTGCGCCCGATGTTACCTTCGATGCGTCCGTCAGCCGGATCGGGATGCCCCCACACCATGGCCACATACTCGCGCTTGGTGGTCTTTTCGAAGAACTGACGGCCGAGAGCGGTCTTGGCATCCGGAGTCTTGGCCACGACGAGCAGCCCGGAGGTATCCTTGTCGATGCGATGCACAAGCCCGAGGCGTGGATCGCTGACATCGTAGTCGGGAGTGTCCTTGAAATGCCAGGCGAGGGCGTTGACAAGAGTACCATGGTAGTTGCCGTGGCCGGGATGCACCACCAGCCCCGCAGGCTTGTTGACCACCAGCAGGTCGGCATCCTCATACACTATGTCGAGCGGTATATCCTCCGCGATGATCTCGAACTCATAGCGCGGACGGTCCATGACCACCTGCACCACATCGAGAGGCTTCACGCGATAGTTGCTCTTGACAGCCTTTCCGTTGACAAGTATGCAGCCTGCCTCGGCAGCCTGCTGCACACGGTTGCGCGACGATTTCTGCAAGCGCGCCACAAGGAACTTGTCGACACGCAGCAGCTCCTGGCCCTTGTCGGCCACGAAACGGAAATGCTCATAAAGCCCCGCGCCGTCATCATCTTCGTCGACAGCGGCATCCTCGCCGACGGCCATGTCAAGGTCGTCGTCAGCCGGGCGGCTTTCTATATCGTCAACGGTCATCATAGGGTCTATCTACGGATATATCTTAACTCGACTCGGTATATTCCGGTCATTCAAGGTTCAACGTGGTGGCTTCAAGGTCGTTCTCTGTCGCCTCGGCGGTCTCGACGCTGTCAACATCGAGGCTAAGGCCTTCGCCTACTTCGAGGGTGATCGTGGCGGAAGTCGGAATCCGTGCGCCGGGCTGCACGGCCACGCCGTTGAATTTCACGCCAAGCACCAGATCCTTGTATTCGCTCGGCACGACCACTTCCCGGATGTTGCGCAGACCTATACCTTCAAGGGTGGACCGCGCCTGACGCAGCGACATGTCGGTGACGGCGGGCAGTGATATCATCTTGGGGGAAAAGGCCGTGATGGTGAGATACACCGTGCGGTGGGGCTTCACCTTGGTACGGGCACGCGGCGACTGTTCGAGCACGGTGCCCGGAGCGGTAGTACTGTCATAGATGGAATCCGAAAGTTCAGGCTGCAGGCCGACACTTTCAAGCGCCTTGACAGCCTGGTCATAGGAAAGGCCTTTCATGTCGGGCACCACTTCGTAGGATCCGTGGTCGGTCCATATGTCGAGGGCTATAAGCGCCATCCATACGGCACCACAACCGACAAGCACCATCAGCAGGAAATTATACAATATGGGGTGGCGCTTCATGAAGCTTATGCTCCGGCGCAGGGTGTTTTGTTTCTGTGTTTCTTCCACTTGGCTGGGATTTTCGTCCTGGAGAGTCATATCGTGCAGTAGTTTTCAGGCACGTGGATGAGAATTCGACTGCAAATTTACGCAAAAACTCCCTTTTATATTTTTTTAAACGTTAAATTTACGTAAAACGCCCTACCGAAGAACATTCTCATGCCTGCTCCTGCGGCAGACAACCGTAGCCGGTCTGTGCGAAAAGGCGGATATCGTCATCGAGGGTGTTGCCCACCGTAGTCAGCATGTCGCCGACAAGAGAGCCGTTGACGCCTCCGAGCAGCATGCGCCGCATAGTGTCCCGGCTCAGGCGCATGCGGCCTCCGGCAAAGCGTATTGTGCATTTCGGCGCGATCAGCCTGAACAGCGCCGCAGTGCGCACGATTTCCTCCTCGGGGATGAGAGGGACCGATTCGAGAGGTGTGCCCGGAATAGGAATCAGAATGTTCACCGGTATCGATGTGGCGCCTGCATCACGCGCCTCCCGGGCCAGTTCAAGACGCTGACGCATGTTCTCGCCCATACCTATGATGCCTCCGCAGCATATCTCCATACCTATGCTGCGGGCCAGTGCGATGGTGCGCAGCTTGTCGGCATGGGTGTGGGTCGTGCACAATGTCGGGAAAAATGAGGCCGAGGTCTCCAGATTGCAATGGTAGCGGCGCACTCCGGCCTCTTTCAGCTTTTTCAGCTCTTCAAGTCCGAGCAGACCCATCGACGCACATAAATATAATGAGGTCTCGCGGCCCACTTTCCTGTAGATGTCGCAGAACTTGTCTATGTCGGAGGAGGAAACCTTGCGTCCTGACGTCACGAGCGAGTAGCGGCGCACGCCACGACATGCATTGATGCGGGCTGCCTCCATCGCCTTTTCCTCGGGAATGACGGCATATTCGGCCACACCGGTATGATGGTGGCACGACTGGGCACACCATTTGCAATCTTCCGGGCAGCGCCCCGAACGTGCATTTACTATCGAGCATGTGTCTATGTCGTTTCCCGACCAACGGCGGCGCACCTTGTCGGCAGCATCGGCGAGTTCATCGGCGCTACATTTATCATTCAGTTCCATCGCTTTGTCCACGGTGATTCCCTCGCCGTCGGCAAGCACCCTTTCGAGCACTCTTTCTATCAGTCCAGACATAACCTATTTTCTATTTACCGGGTCGGCGACACATCGTCCCCACCCTCTTCATTACGTCCACAAAATTACTAAAATTCAAAACATGTTGTATAACATATCAGGCAATCGGGAAATCGGGGCTGCGAAATACGTATTATTTGTCAGCGGATTCCGCGACAGAATACCAACCAACAAAACCATCATAATGCCATTCAACATCAAAACCATGAATCGCAGCATACTGTCAACACTGGCCACCATACTGTGGGCCTCTGCTATCGGGTGCTCATCTACCGACTCTCCCCAACCGAACCCTATGAAAGAAATAACCGCCGACGTGGCTTCATTGTCAGTGCCGGCAGAGGGAGGCACCTATGTAATCAACGTGGGCGTAACAGGCCAGGGAAATGAATGGAACTCCATCGTACCGTCTGAACCTTGGCTCACCATGTCGCCACGGGGTGGGTGCGACAAGAGCGGCCACTACAGGCTGACCGTCTCAGCCACACCCAACAATGGCAAGGAGAACCGCACCGGGGAAATCTGCATATACACCGCCCACGACAACCTTAAAATCCCCGTAACCCAGACCTCATACGTCCCCGAAGGGAGCTGCTCAATGTCGGAGAGCGACATCGTGTTCACCGGCACCGGATGCGCCTATCGCGACATCAGAGTCACCACCTACGAGGACGTGGATATAGCGACTGAAGGGAACAAGTGGCTGCAGATTGCCGGCATGCCGCAGGGCACCGTGAAGTCAGGCACGGAATTCATCTTGTCTCTGGCACCCGACGGGCCATACACAGCAGAAAGGAGCGCGACGATAAAATTCAATGGCAATGAATCGGGCAAGACATCAACGCTAATAATAAAGCATCAGGCCGTGGCCCGCGCCGACGCCTTCCCTTCGCGATGGTACTACACCAACGACGAGGCGGAAGCTTGCGGATGGCTCACCTCCGCCACAGCCGAAGCCAACCACGACACCGGAGCGAGACATTCATTCGTCACCGCCGTCGGTGTCAACAACCGCAAGCTCTCGCGCTCGATAGCCACCGCCTATAAACGCTCGATAGCGGCCTCCGGACTATATACCGGCGACTATCTTCTCTTCTCAGTACCCTCGGAGAGGCTCGATGCCGGAACCTCGGTCGACTTCATGCTAACAATCTCGTCAGCCGACAACAGCGCGCCGAAATACTGGATCTGCGAGATCTACGACGGCAACGGATGGCGCATGCCGGCTGACCGCGACCTCCACACCACTCCCGACGGAGAAAAATACTCGTTCTACACGAAACATTTCAGCTCCTACCAGCATGCGTCGTTCACGCAGAGCTTCATCCTCGCCAACAGTGCCGACGACGGCATGATCAGAGTGCGATGCCGTGTCGTCGGCAACCGCAACGGCGGCGACGGAATCCTCACCCCCGACAATGCCGGCGAGATATATCTCCCGTCCCACGAGTTCCATTTCTGCACAATGGCCGCCTATCCTGCCATAGAGCGCAAGGACGTGAAGAAAGTGGGGATACTCGGCAATTCATTCACCCACTATTTCGCATCGGCATTCCTGCTAAAGGAACTCGCGCGTTCACAGGGGCACCAGCTCGACATACGCGTGTTTGCCAAAGGCTCGCAGTATCTCAGCAACCATCTCGACCTCGAACGCTCACGATTCGTCACTTCCGAGACCGGATATGACTTCGTCATCATGCAGGAACAGTCGGAACGCTACGCCAAATACGCCCAGTCGCCGCAGGAGGCGGTAGTCGATGACTGCCGCGCCCTGGGCGCACGATTCCGCGAAGGCTCGCCCGCAGCCAAGATAATCCTCGAAAACACATGGGCGTTCCCCAAAAGCAACTGGAACGGCTACGGTTCATCGGTGGCTTTTGAACAGCAACTGCTCGAAGGTACTATGGCCGTGGCCCGCGCCGCCGGCAACATCGACCTCGTGTCGCCCATCGGGGTGGCTTTCGACAAGGCTGTGGCCGCCGGATTGTCCGATCTATTCTACACCGACTCCAAGCACCCCAACCGCAACGGAGCATACCTCAAATCGTGCGTGAACTACCTGATGATGTTCGGCGAACGGTTTGACGCGAAAGCATCCGACGGCGGATGCGACCCGGCAACGGCATCACGCCTGCGCTCAATAGCCGAGGAGACAGTCATAGGACACGAATCTGAATACCGCATCTCACAATAACCAACCTCACACAATGAAATCACCGATATCATATCTCGCAGCCATAACTGCCGTGTGCCTCTCCACGGCCTTCACCGCATGCAGCGATGAAAACGACGCGCCCAACCAGGCCGACACCCTGCAGATGGTGTCGTCGAGCGGCAACCGCTTTACCGGCGACGGCGGCACGCTTGAAATCCTCGTAAACTCCAACGTCGACTATAAGGTAGAGACCGATGCCGACTGGATAGTGCGCATGGCGGCGAGAAGCGTACCGGTCAACGGGGTCGAGCGCTTCCTGATAAGCCCCTATCCTGTGGCCGCCGACATGTCACCGCGCACAGCTACCGTCAGCATATCATATCCGGGCACCGAGACCATCACATATGCAGTGGAACAGACCCCGCAGGAGACTTTCCGCTTCAAGGTGACGGACGTGTCAGCGTCGCGCATATCATCGAAAGGCGGGGAAATCACCATCACCCTCGACACCAACGTCGACTACACCACCACCGTCTCCGACCCGGCATGGATTACCGTCCTCCCCGACACCCCTAAAGAGACCGTAACGCTCTCGATCGCCGAAAACACCCTGCCGGAGGCGCGCCAAGGCCGGATCACGTTCCATAACGCAGAGTCGGGTGACGCTACCGTCGAATTCACGCAGGACGCATTCGTCAAGGAAAAAGGCATATCCACCGCAGAGCAGCTTATCGAATTCGCGGCGGCAGTCAACTCCGGCGCCTCGCTTGAACAATGGCTCGACGAAAACGAGGAGATCGTGCTGCTTGCCGACATCGACATGGCCGGACGCCAATGGACTCCGATAGGCAACCTGCGCGGATCCGTGTTCTCCAACAGCACCACCACGCTCGGCACGGACGGAAATCCGTTCAGCGGCGTGTTCAACGGCAACGGCCATACGATACGCAACCTCTCCATGTCGACCGACGCTGAGCAATGCTTCGGCCTGTTCGGCGTATGCTCAGGAGCGACCGTCACCAATCTCGTGATCGATGCCTCATGCACATTGCAGGTCACCAACGAGGCGATGGCGTCGGCATGCGCCTACGGATTCGTGGCAGGCCTGGCCGACCGGACGACGATAACGAATGTGACCGTCGAAGGCATGGTGCTCGAATCGCTAATGAACAAAGGCAAATCGAAAACGATGGGCACAATCGCAGGAATCGTAGGCTACGCATGCTCCTCCACGATTGGGGAATGCCGCTTCGCAGGCTCGATAAAGCACGTGCGCTCCAACATGTACGACAACTCTCTCGGCTCGGGAGTAGCGGCCATCGCCGGATTCTCCCGTGGCACAGCCTCCCTGCCGACTACAATAGAGAAGTGCACCAACGCCGGCGACATATATGCCGAGACAAACCGCGTGGCCGGCATACTCGGTTCCACGTCGGGCAATTTCATACTCCGCGACTGCGAGAACTCAGGCACGGTGCATGCCGGAGTGTCAGAGGCGACAAAAGCCGGATGGGGTTCGGGACTACGCGTGGGCGGAATCCTCGGATTCTCCTCCAGCACAAAGGCCGCCAACGTATGCCTCATCGAGCGATGCACAAACACCGGCACGGTCGTGTCTGACGCCGATGCAAAGACCCAGACCGGCGGCGTGGTAGGGCTCGTGCGAACGCTCACCCTCACCGATGCCACCAACACCGGTTGCGTCATAGCCACAGAAGGGAGCATCCTCGGACTCGTCTGCGGACAGTTGCAATGCGCCGACAAGCCCACTGTCAACTCCTGCCGAGCCGCAGGCTCAATCGCGCGCTCCTACACCGGCTCCGGTAGCTCAATCTGGCCTGTGGATGCCGTGACCATCACCGCCGACAACTACTTCCAATACGCCGCAGGCAACGTCACAGGCACGAATTCCGGCATCTGGACCACCGACAACGTGAAATTCTGATCACTACAATTCCCGTTTCTTAATTTTTCAATATCTACAATTTCTATCCGCTTGAGGCTGTATCGTAAGACATTACGATACGGCCTCTTCATCTAACCGATAAGCCTTCCCCAAGGTCAGACGGCTCAGACTCGTCAGACCTGTCCGACTCGTCCGACGATTCCGATACGCCATAATTTAACACTCTTTAACATCGGACATGTGCATACATTTCCATTTTTTAACTAAATTGCGCCCGAAATTGATTAGTCTGACAAATCATATTAATCCGATTAATATTACCAATTCCGTCCACTACAACCAACCAACACATATATTACCAATCTCTTCATCACAACAACCATGAAGCATCTCGATTTTTTATCAATCGTCCTGTGCGCAGCGTCCATATTCCCCGCAGGATGCTCGTCGGACGATGACAAGGCAAAAGAATGGGAGATAGAGCGTCTCACCGCCGACGTCACCTCCCTCTCGGTCCCCGCCGAAGGGGGGACCTACGAAATAAACATAGGAGTGACGGGAAACGACTGGAAATCAATTGTACCCAAAGACAGCTGGCTCACCTTAGGGCCGAACGCCGGCCACGGCACGAACAAGGACGGCCATTACCGCCTAATGGTCAATGTCGCACCGAATCCCACCCGGGAAAGCCGCGAAGAAAGCATCTGCATATACACCACCACGGAATATGTCAAAATCAACGTGACACAAGCGCCGTTGATTCGCGAGGAGTCATGCGCCGTTTCAGAAAAAGAGATACGCTTCGACCCCACCGACTGCACATACCGCACCATCACCGTCTCACCCTACGAGGAAGTCGAGATCTCACTGAGCGATGCCGGATGGCTGCAATTCGCCGACATGCCGGAAACGGCAGTCGGGCCTGGCGATGACATCACATTCTCAATAGCTCCCGACGGCCCCTACACACAGGTCAGGAAAGCCCGCATCGACTTCATCGGCAAGGAATCGGGCAAAATCACATCGCTCGATGTCATACAGCAGCCGATTGCTCCCGGCAATTCCATCCCCTCGCGATGGTACTACACCCAGGCGCAGGCGGCAGACTGCGGATGGACTACCACAGGAATCGCACCCGCCAACTACGACGCAGGCGCCAACCGTTCATATATGACAGCCGTCGGGGTCAACAACCGCCGCCTCAACCATGTAATCTGCACCACGCAGAAAAACTCCGTGGCGGTGTCGGGACTCTACACCGGCGACTACCTTCTCTTCTCGATTCCATCGGAAAATCTACAGCCGGGCACGGACATAGACTTCATGCTCACCATTTCCTCGGCCGGCAACAGCGCGCCCAAATACTGGATCTGCGAGATCTACGACGGCAACGGATGGACCGCACCCAAGGAGAGCGACCTCCATGTCAACGCCGACGGTGAAAAATACTCTTTCTACACGAAATACTTCAGCTCATACCAGCACGCCATCTTCGCCCAGACATTCACACTCCGCAATGCCGTCACCGACAGGATGATAAGGGTGAGATGCCGTGTGGTAGGCGACCGCAACGGTTCGGACACCGCCCTCACCCCCGACAATACCGGAGAAATCTACTTCCCGACCCACGAGTTCCATTTCTGCTCGGTAGCGGCATATCCCGGAGTAGCCATGAAAGATGTCAAAAAAGTAGGTATAATCGGCAACTCGTTCACACACTACTTCGCATCGCCCTACGTGCTGAAAGAGCTGGCACGCTCCCAAGGCCACGAACTCGACCTCAGGATAAACAGCAAAGGCTCGCAATACTTCAGTAACCACCTGACGCTGGAACGCTCCAAGAATGTCTATGAAGAGGGCGGTTACGACTACGTGCTCATGCAGGAACAGTCTGTACGCTATGCCGATTACGCTAAAAATCCCGACCCAAAGGCTCTTTCCGACTGCCGGGGTCTTAGCGCCGCCTTCCGGGCCAAATCGCCGGCCGCGAAAATCATACTCGAAAACACGTGGGCCTTCCCGAGCGGCAGCTGGAACGGATACGGCTCGTCTGAACCATTCCTGGCCGACCTCCTCGCCGGAACAATGGCAATAGCTTCTGCCGATGACAACGTCGACTGGGTATCGCCGATCGGGGTAGCATTCGAGAATGCCGCAAAGCAGGGCATAACCGACATGTACTACACCGACAAGAAACATCCCAACCGCAACGGCATCTACCTTAAATCATGCGTCAACTATCTCGTGATCTTCGGCGAAAGATTCAATACCGGAGTCTCCGACTGCGGATGCGACCCGGCCATAGCGGCAAAGCTGCGGACAATAGCCGAAGAGACCGTGCTCGGACACGAATCAGAATATTTCATCAACCGTTAACCCAACACAAATGAAACCACTGAGATATATCCTCTGCCTCGCTGCCGCCATGCTCTCCGCAGGCTTCCTGACATCCTGCTCCGACGATGACGAGACACCCGACGAGACACCCGCCCTCTCCCTCATCGCCTCCACCGGCAACAACTTTTCAGGCTCCGGAGGAACCCTTGAGATACTTGTCCGCTCCAACGTGGACTACGACGTAGAGATTGATGCCGACTGGATCACTCGCGTAGTTTCGCGTGCAGTGCCCACTCTCGGTAGTGAGACATTCATCATAGCGCCATATCCCCTTGCCGCAGACAAGACGCCACGCAAAGCCACCATAAAGATAACGGCTACGGGGATGGAGGACCAATGCCACACCGTCGAACAAGTGCCGGCTGAACTGTTCCGGTTCGACATACTAACCATCGACGGGACGCCAGTCCCGGCAGAAGGTGGGGAGGTAACGGTCAACATCGACACCAACACGGACTACACCGTCGAGGTCTCCGACAACGCCTGGATCTCCACAGCGCCGGCAACAGACCATGGGATAGCACGTTTCTCGATAGCCGGAAACACCGCCGTCGAAGCGCGCACAGGAAAAATCACATTCAAGCCTGTCGGCATGGACGCCACGACGGTAGAATTCACCCAGGAAGGAGCACGGGCAAAAGGCATATCCGATGCCGACGACTTCATAGCCTTCGCCTCGGCGGTGAATTCCGGACAGCCGCTTGACCGCTGGACCGACGAAAACGGCGAGATCACACTACTTGCCGACATCAACCTCTCCGGAAAGCAATGGATTCCGGCAGGCAACCTGAAAGGCTCGAAGCTCAACGCCACGGCTGCCACCCTCGGTGATGAAGGATACCCCTTCACCGGCATATTCAACGGCAACGGCCACACCATAAGCGCCCTGTCGCTCACCGCCGACGACACACCTTGCTACGGGCTGTTCGGCACATGCTCGAATGCTACCATCAAAAATCTGGTGATCGACGCCTCATGCACCATGCAGATCACCAACGAGAACATGACTGCCGGCTCGATGTACGGCTTCGCCGCAGGCGTGCTCCACTCATCCACAATGGACAACGTAACCGTCAAAGGCACCGTACTGGAGTCACTGATAAACAAAGGAAGCTCCAACTTCCTCGGCTCGCTCGGCGGAGTGGTGGGCTACGCATACTGCTCCACCATAAAAGGCTGCACATTCGCCGGTTCCATAGTACGTGTAAAATCCAACATGTACCACAACTCCCTGGGGACAGGCGTGGCCGGAGTGGTCGGATACGCATGGGGCACCCCTACGCAACCGTCCGTAGTGGAAGGCTGCACCAACTCCGGCGACATCTACGCGCAGGCCAACCGTGTCGCCGGCGTCCTCGGACAATCGTCGGGCAACTTCATCCTGCGCGACTGCACTAACTCCGGCACCATACATGCCGACGCCGGCGAAGCCACCAACGCCGGATGGAAATCGGGTCTCCGCGTCGGAGGAATCCTCGGAGCGTCCACCAACTCAAAAGCGGCCAACACAGCGCTGCTCGAACGTTGCGCCAACTCCGGCACCGTCGTTACCGATGCCGACGCCGCCACCTACACCGGAGGCGTCCTGGGACTCGTGCGCACACTCACCCTCACCGACATATCCAACACCGGATGCGTCATAGCAACCGAAGGGAGTATCCTCGGACTCGTCTGCGGGCAGCTGCAATGCGCCGACAAGCCCACCGTCAACTCCTGCCGAGCCGCAGGCTCAATCGCTCGGTCCTACACCGGCTCCGGAAGCTCAATCCGCCCGGTCGATGCCGTGACCGTCACCGCCAACAACTACTTCCAATACGCCGCAGGCAACGTCACAGGCACGAATTCCGGCATCTGGACCACCGACAACGTGAAATTCTGATCACTACCAATCCATACCAACCCGGGCAACTCCCATAAAAAAGGAAAGCCCCGACCAAAGGACAAATCCAACAATTCCCGTTTTAATTTTTCAATATCTACAATTTCTATCCGCAAAGAGGCTGTGGCGTAAAATTTTACGCCACAGCCTCTTCACCAAAATGCTCAGCCCTCCACCCTCCCTTTGCCCCCTCAACCACCCTCTGCCCTGTCAGACCCGTCTGACCAGTCCGACTTGTCCCACCTACCCAGCCATGCCCGCCTCCCGCGCCCTCCATCACACTAAAATTCACGGAATTTGCAGAAATTTCGACATTTCGCGAGTCGGCGGCTTGGGAGTACGGAAATTTTTCCATACCTTTGCGGTCGTTTTTCCGACACATTATTAATAATTCACAGTTCAATCATGAATCATTACGAAACCGTTTTCATTTTAACTCCCGTTTTGTCTGATGCTCAGATGAAGGAAGCGGTAGACAAGGTAAAGGACGTGATCACAAGCGCCAACGGTACCATTGTCAACGAAGAGAACTGGGGCCTGCGCAAACTCGCCTACCCCATCCAGAAGAAGTCGACCGGCTTCTACACCCTCATCGAGTTCGACGCCGAACCCACTACCATCAAGAAGCTCGAGACTCAGTTCCGCCGCGACGAGCGCATGCTCCGCTGGCTCACATTCCGCCTCGACAAGTACGCAGCTGAGTACGCAGCAAAGCGCCGCTCGCTCCGCAGCGCCAAGACCAACGCAACAGAAACCGTAGAAGCAAAGGAGGACTAAACAATGGCACAAGCACAATCAGAAATCCGCTACCTCACTCCCCTGTCGGTAGACGTAAAGAAGAAAAAATATTGCCGTTTCAAACGCAGCGGCATCAAGTATATTGACTACAAGGATCCCGAGTTCCTCAAGAAGTTCCTCAATGAGCAGGGCAAGCTCCTTCCCCGCCGCATCACAGGCACCTCGCTCAAGTTCCAGCGCCGCGTGGCTCAGGCTGTAAAGCGTGCACGCCATCTGGCCCTGCTCCCCTATGTGACCGACCTGATGAAATAATCCCCAAGTAGCAATATAATATATGAAAATCATATTGAAAGAGGACATCACCAACCTTGGATACAAGGATGATGTCGTAGAAGTAAAGAACGGCTACGGCCGCAATTACCTCATCCCGCAGGGGAAAGCCGTTATCGCAACCGAGAGCGCACTCAAGGTGCTCGCCGAGAACCAGCGCCAGCGTGCCCACAAGATCGCACAGATCAAGGCCGAGGCTGAGGCTATGGCCGAGGCTCTCAAGGGTGTGGAACTCATCACCATCGCCGCAAAGACCGGTGCCAACGGCACTATCTACGGCTCTGTCGGTGCGCTCCAGATCGCTGAGGCTCTCGCCAAGCTCGGTCACGACGTCGACCGCAAGCTCATCGTTGTCAAGGACAGCGTAAAGACCCTCGGCAAGTACGCCTGCACAGTACGTCTCCACAAGGAAGTAAGCGTGGAGATCCCCTTCGAAGTTGTAGCCGAAGCAGAGGAAGCATAAAGCATCCCCGCTCAACAATACCGCACAATCCAAAACGGCGGTGTGTCGATTTTTTCGACACACCGCCGTTTTATACTGGAATAAACCAGCCCTGTCCGACCTGTCTTACCCACACGTCTCCGACCTGTCAGACCTGTCAGACCCGTCAGTCCTGTCTGACCTGTCCGACACACCCTTTTCCAAGTCCGGTAGATAGGCCACCACCATCTTACACATTTTTTAACACACACATCGCGCCTCCTATCCTCAAAATTCGCTACCTTGTGCCCCGGAACCGAACTGACCCTGACACAGCATCCATCCAACCATGGCCTGGTACTACATCGTACTCTTAGCAGCCTACGTCGGCACGATAGTCAGCCTTGTGGCCGTAGTGCTGTCGGAAAACCGCAATCCCGTCAAATCGCTGGCGTGGATCACGGTGCTTCTCATGGTGCCCGTGTTCGGAGTGGTGCTGTACATATTCTTCGGGCGTTCCCTGAAAAACACTCGTATGATCACCCGGCGCAACCGCCGCAGGCTGCGCCGCCAGGAGTCCTACCCACCGGTCAGCATCCCGTCGCTCCCTCTCACTCCCGAAAGCCAGCAGCAGATACGCATGGCACAGACCCTCCAGGGAGCCATCTACTATCCGGGCAACCATATCGACATATTCACCGACGGACGCACCAAGTTCGACGCCATGCTCGCCGACATCGAATCAGCACGCGACTACGTGCTCATGGAGTACTACATCGTGAAAGACGACAAGATAGGCACCCGCGTCGCCGAAGCCCTGATGCAAAAAGCCCGCGAAGGAGTAAAGGTGCGCCTCATCTACGACCACATCGGATCCCTCAACACACCGCGGCGGTTCTTCCGCCGCATGCAGGAAGCCGGCGTGGAAGTACACCCCTTCTTCAGGGTCACATTCCCGCATTTCGCCACACGCGTCAACTGGCGCAACCACCGAAAGCTCGCCGTTATCGACGGACGCATCGGCTACGTCGGAGGCATGAACATCGCCGACCGCTACATCGAAGGTACGGGCACCGGAATCTGGCGCGACACACACCTCCGCGTCGAAGGACCGGCAGTCGGGGCATTGCAGTATGCCGTGGCAGTCGACTGGTCGTTCATGGGGCAGCCGCTCATACTCGACGCCCCCGCCACACGTCTGGAGCACAATCCCGGCGCAGGCATCCAGCTGATCACCTCCGGCCCGACAAGCCATTGGAGCAACATAGCCATGCTGTTCCACAAGGCAATAGCCAACGCACGCCGCCGCGTCTACATCCAGACACCCTACTTCCTACCCACCGACTCGCTCCTGCGCGCCCTCCAGGCCGTAGCCCTGGCAAAGGTCGACGTCCGCATAATGATTCCGGCGAAAAGCGACTCCACCGTCCTGACCTACGCGTCATTCTCCTACGTACAGGAATGCCTGAGGTCCGGGGCAAAGGTGTACCTCTACAACGCCGGCATGCTGCATGCCAAGACGGTGATCGTCGATGACGAATTCGTCTCGGTAGGCTCAGCCAACTTCGACTTCCGCAGCTTCGAGCACAATTTCGAGAGCAACGTGATGATCTACTCCCCCGAGATCAACGCCGAGATGACCCGGATATTCCTCGACGACATGGCCTCCGCCGAACGCATCAATCCTGGCACATGGCAGAAGCGCCCGCGCATGCAGAAAGCCAAAGAATCGATGGTGAGGCTGCTTAGTCCCATCCTATAATTTCAGATTTCCATGTCTGTGGAATCTGCGTTTCAGATTTTTTACGGCATTCCACATTGCATTTCGGATTTTTATTGTAAATTTGTGGAAATTTGGATTAAATGGCAACCGATTTGCATGAGAGGCTTCAGCGAGTAGCCCGTAAGGCCCAGGGCCTTACCGACCGCTACCATGCCCTCTTGAGCGAAAAGAAGGCTGCCGACGCACGTATCGCGGAGCTTCAGGCCACTGTCGACGAGTTGCGTCTCAGCGTAGAGACGCTCACACGGCAGATCGACTATCTCACTGTGGTCACCACGGCCATACCTTCGCGAGCCGATGCCGAACGTAGCCGTGCCGTGATATCCAGATTGGTGCGGGAAATCGATAAGTGCATCGCCGATTTATCCGATTGATGCAATGAGAGACAAACTGAATATTACAATAAAAGTGGCAAACCAGCGCCCGTTGCGCATGGCTGTGTCGCTTGGTGAAGAAGAAGAAGAGGTACGACAGGCCGAATACTACGTAAACCACGTATGGGCCAAATGGATGAACGACAAGGCCGCAGACCAGTCCGACTCCGACGTGCTTGCCATGACGGCAATATACTTCGCCAGACTTTACATACAGGAGTATCGCAAGAACGAGGAGGCCGAACGCCGTCTCGCGGAATTCGAGGAGAGCCTCGACAAGATACTTCTCGACATAAAATGATTCAGGCCCAGGCCACGAAAGCTCGAACGCACACCCCCCATTCGCGCATTCATCCCACAGGCTCCGGATATCCCTTTTGGAAATTGATCTGATTGCCTTTCATGAGAAAGCCTGTCACATTTCCCGGCCGACCCGAGAGAGAGTTGACCACATGCCAGCACCACGCCTTACACTCCCGTGCGGAAAACGGCTCCGTAGACATCCGGCAGCCGCGCTCCCCGCGTCTATGTATGCGATGGTGCTTGCTGTTTTTTATAACCAATTATTAATTAAAAAATTAACCATATCATGGACCCACTCGTTTTAGGGCTTGTATGCGGAGTAGTCGCATTCATAATAGGCGTAGCCGTAATGATCGCCATACAGCGCTCCTCGGCTAAAAGCAAGGCAAAGACAATCATCGAAGAAGCGCACAAGGAGGCTGAGATGCTCATGCAGGAAAAGCTCCTCAAGGCACGCGAGGAAGAACTTCAGATAAAGGCCGAGGCCGACAAGGCTGCCAACCAGCGCATGTCGAAGGTGCAGCAGAACGAAGCCCGCCTGAAGCAGCGCGAGATGCAGCTCAACCAGCAGCAGGGCGAGATAGCCCGGCGCCGCAATGAGAACGACACGTTCAAGGCCAACCTTGAAGCTCAGGCCGCAGTGCTCGAAAGCCAGCGCACAGAACTCGACAAGCTCACACGCACCGCCCAGGACACCCTGGAACACATCTCCGGACTATCCGCAGAGGAAGCCAAGGAAAAACTCATAGAGTCGCTCCGCGACGAAGCCAAGACTGCCGCGCAGAGCTACATCAACGACATCATGGACGAGGCGAAACTCACTGCCAACAAGGAAGCGAAACGCATAGTCGTACAATCGATACAGCGGGTGGCCACCGAGACCGCCATCGAAAACTCTGTCACGGTGTTCCACATCGATTCCGACGAGATAAAGGGGCGCATCATCGGTCGCGAAGGCCGCAACATCCGCGCACTTGAGGCCGCAACAGGCATCGAGATCATCGTCGACGACACCCCCGAGGCCATCGTGCTCTCAGGCTTCGACCCCGTGCGACGTGAGATAGCGCGCCTGGCGCTCCATCAGCTCGTGGCCGACGGACGCATACATCCCGCCCGCATCGAAGAAGTGGTGACCAAGGTGCGCCACCAGATCGAGGAGGAAATCGTGGAGACCGGCAAGCGCACGGCCATCGACCTCGGAATACACGGCCTGCATCCCGACCTCATCCGACTCGTAGGCAAGATGAAGTACCGTTCGAGCTACGGACAGAACCTGCTCCAGCATTCACGCGAGACGGCAAACCTCTGCGCCATCATGGCATCCGAACTTGGACTCAACCCAAAGAAAGCACGCCGCGCCGGCCTGCTCCACGACATAGGCAAGGTGCCTGACGAAGAGCCGGAGCTGCCCCACGCACTCCTCGGCATGAAGCTCGCTGAAAAGTACAAGGAAAAGCCCGAGATATGCAACGCCATCGGCGCCCACCACGACGAAATCGAGCAGCAGTCGCTACTCGCTCCCATCGTGCAGGTGTGCGACGCTATATCCGGCGCACGCCCCGGCGCACGACGCGAGATCGTGGAGGCATACATCAAGCGACTCAACGACCTCGAACAGCTTGCCATGTCCTACCCCGGCGTTATCAAGACCTACGCCATACAGGCCGGACGCGAGCTTCGTGTGATTGTCGGCGCCGACAAGATCGACGACGCCGAGACAGAAAAGCTCTCTGCCGAAATCGCCAAGCGCATACAGACCGAAATGACATATCCCGGACAGGTCAAGATTACCGTAATCCGTGAGACCCGCTCGGTAAGCTTTGCAAAATAATGAGTACAACCGACAAAGACATGGATTCCGCCGCTATCCCGGCAGAAGAGGAAGCCACGGCGACACCCGCCGTACCGGTTCCTCCGGCCGCGCCCGGCGAGAAGGCGGAAGATGAAGATGACGAAAGGCCCGACATCCCAAGGTGTGAGGCCGTGTCTCGTCGTTGCGACGCTTGCCGGGAGGCGCCCCGTGGCAAACTGCATTGCCACAATTGGCTCGACGACATCCCCGGAGGGTTTGCAGACTTCGACATAGTGGAAGTACAGTTCAAGAACACCCGCAAAGGATACTTCCGCAACACAACCGGACTCGACATAGCCAAAGGCGACATCGTGGCCGTAGAGGCCTCACCGGGACACGACATCGGCGAGGTGACCCTCACCGGCACTCTCGTGGCCATACAGATGAAGAAAGCCGGAGTAAAACGCGATGCCGAGATCAAGCGCATATTCCGAAAGGCCAAACCCGCCGACATCGAAAAGTATGAGGAGGCGAAAGCCCGCGAGAACGAGACCATGATCAAGGCACGCAAAATCGCCGAGGACCTCAATCTCAACATGAAGATCGGCGACGTCGAGTATCAGGGCGACGGCAACAAGGCCATCTTCTACTACATCGCCGACGAACGTGTCGACTTCCGCAAGCTCATAAAGGTGCTCGCAGAGGCGTTCCACGTGCGTATCGAGATGAAACAGATCGGCGCGCGGCAGGAAGCCGGACGCATCGGAGGCATAGGCCCCTGCGGTCGTCCTCTATGCTGCTCGACATGGATGACCAACTTCGTAAGCGTAGCCACCAGCGCCGCACGCTTCCAGGACATCTCGCTCAATCCGCAGAAGCTCGCCGGACAGTGCGCCAAACTGAAATGCTGCCTCAACTTCGAGATCGACACATATGTGGAAAGCGTAAGGCAGATGCCCTCCAAGGACATTCGGCTTGAGACCGCCGACAACACCTACTTCCACTTCAAGACCGACATATTCAAGCGCGAGATAACGTATTCCACCGACAAGCAGATGGCAGCCAACCTGGTGACCATCCCGGCAAAACGCGCGTTCGAGGTCATAGCCCTCAACAAGGCCGGAGAGAAGCCGCTGAGCCTCATCCCCGAGGGAATGGAGAAGCCCAAGCAAAAAAAGGAATTCGTCGAACTTGTCGGCCAGGACAGCCTTACCCGCTTCGACAAGGCCAAGAAGAAGAAAAAGAAGAAGCCGCAGCAACAGCAGAAGGACGCGCAGCCCAAACCCCGCGACAACGGCAAGGATGGCGGAAACGCCGCTAACAACAACGCCGGCAACAACGCCAACAAGAACCAGCGCCGAGACAAAGGCGACAAACGTCCACAGGGCAACAAGCCGCAGCAACAGCAGAAACAGTCCGCAGGGCAACAAAAGCCACGGCAACAAAAACAACAGCAGCCCCAGCAACCCAAACAGACCGCACAGCAGCAGCCTAAACAGCCCGCGCAACAGCAGAAACCGAAACCGGAGTAACCTTTACGTGCCGACATGAGACGACGCATACTTCTACACATAATCAATGCCGCCACAATGCTCTCCCTATGGGCTTGTGGCGGCATTGACTCGGCATTCTGCGACTTCGCCACGCTACCGGCTCAAGGATGGGCCTACGGCGACACCATCAGTCTCACTCCGCGCTACATGTCCGACTCGATAGCCGCAGGACATCTCGTCGTGGCCCTGCGCCACAACAACAGCTACCCATATTCCAACATATGGCTCGAAGTGACCCACACCGCCCCGGACGGACGCGTGATGCGCGACACTGTCAACTGCGTCCTTGCCGACATGTACGGACGTTGGAAGGGACACGGCGTAGGCGCTTCCTTCCAGTTTGCCGACACAATCCCCCCGCAAGTGGCCGTCACCGCAGGATCTCCGATCACCATACGCCACATAATGAGGGTCGACACTATCCGGAATATCGAACATTTAGGCATAATGCTCGTTCCTTAATTAAGCCATATGCCCCATGCCGGCATAGACATACCAACTTCAAGCCTATGGATTTGCATGCTCTTACCCCAATTGAAGAGATTTCACGGCGTATCGCCGCAATCCGGTCCCTGATGATGGAGCGGTCGGTCGACGCGCTCCTTCTCACCGGCAACGCCAACATATTCTACACCCTCGGACGTGTCGTGAGCGGATGGGTCTACATCCCCCGCGAAGGAGAGCCGCTATATTTCGTGCGCCGCCCCGAAAACGTCAGAGGCGACAACGTGTGCCACATCCACAAACCGGAACTGATACCCGGCGAACTGGCCCGGCGCGGTTATCCACTCCCCGCCGGGATCGGACTGGAACTGGGGGGAGCGACATATCTCGCCATAGAACGCCTGAAAGCAGTTTTTCCCGACGCCGCCATTGCCGACGCTTCGGCTATAATGCGCTCCGCACGTGCCGTAAAGACCGATTTCGAGCTGCATCTGCTGCGCCGCTCCGGCATTAAACATGCCATGGTCTACAGCCGCATACCCCACCTCTACCGCACCGGCATGAGCGACATAGAGCTGCAGATCGAGATCGAGCGCGTGTCGCGACTCGAAGGATGCCTCGGCCAGTTCCGCATAGCGGGCGACTCGATGGAGCTGTTCATGGCCAATGTCCTTGCCGGAAACAACGCCGACAACCCCACACCCTACGATTTCGCCATGGGCGGGGCCGGACTCGACCCGTCGATACCTGTAGGTGCCGACGGATCCGTCATAAAGCCCGGCGATGCCGTAATGGTCGATGCAAACGGCAATTTCACCGGCTACATGACCGACATGACACGCGTATTCTCTCTCGGGCAGCTTGCCGGGGAGGCCGTGCGTGCCCATCAGTGCTCGATCGACATATGCCGGGAGCTCGAAAAGGTGGGAGTGCCCGGGGCGAAGGCATCGGACCTATACGACACAGCCATGCGCATCGTGAAAGAGGCCGGGCTGGAGCGTCATTTCATGGGCTACACGCAAAAGGCCGGATTCATCGGCCATGGCGTAGGAATCGAGATCAACGAGCTGCCCGTGATAGCGCCACGCAGCCGCGACGTGCTGAAAGAGCACAACGTGATAGCCCTCGAACCTAAATTCGTAGTCCCGGGTGTAGGGGCCGTAGGCATAGAGAACACCTACGTCGTCACAGCCGGCGGACTCGAGCGCATAACATGCGCCCCCGAACAGATTATAAATCTCGAATAGAAACCCCGGCTGATTAAGAGGGTGTTTCATAACAGAAGTTAAATTCCGGGTTCGCAGATTTGCGATGGATTTCGCCTTGCGGATTCAGGAGCATAGCGGGCTATGTGTTATCGCGAAGCGCTTTCGAGCTTGTCGAGAAAGACTGAATCAAAAGGTGAAAGACATCCAAAGATGCGAATCCAAGGGAATAAGCAATTATAACATAACTGACATGATATGAACTTGAGTTTTAACAGGATGAAGCTATCAGCAGCAGAAGTCACTTTACTGCTGCCGGATTTTTGTGAAATTGCATTCGCGTCTCAGTCACATATCCCACTATGCTCCTTCGACTTAAATGTAATTTCCTTAAAAATCCGACAGCCCGGTATTTAACCTCTGTTATGAAACACCCTCTAAACCCTGTTTATTCAGCCTGTTATGAAAAAAGTAATACCGACAATGAATCTTGCCGATAAAATCGACCTCCCCGTATTTCATAATGTCGGAACGGTCGCCGACTCCATGTCCCGTCCATGCTATGTGGTGGGCGGATACGTGCGCGACATATTCCTCCACCGCCACTCCAAGGATATCGATTTCGTCACCGTAGGGAGCGGGATAGAAGTGGCCGAAGCCGTGGCTGCCGCATTCGGAGGCGGATGCCAGGCGCATGTGTTCCGAAATTTCGGAACCGCACAGGTGAAACGCCACGACCTCGAACTCGAATTCGTAGGCGCTCGCCGTGAATCATACTCCCACGACAGCCGCAAGCCGGTGGTGGAGGACGGCACACTCGATGACGACCTTTCCCGACGCGATTTCACCATCAACGCGATGGCCATATGCGTGAATGCCGATGAATTCGGCGAACTGATCGACCCGTTCGACGGCCTGGCCGACCTCGACGACCAGCTTATACGCACACCGCTCGACCCCGACGTCACATTCTCCGACGATCCCCTCCGGATGATGCGCGCCATCCGATTCGCAACCCAGCTCGGATTCTCCATCGTGCCGGAGACATTCGACGCCATCACACGCAACGCCTCACGCATCGAAATAATATCGCGCGAGCGCATAGCCGACGAGCTTATGAAGATCATGGCCTCGCCGATGCCATCCATAGGATGGGAACTCCTCTCCGCGTGCGGGCTGCTGAAATACATCCTCCCGGAGCTTGATGCGATGCGCGGCGTAGAGACTGTCAACGGACGCGGCCACAAGGACAATTTCCACCACACGCTGCAGGTGGTAGACAACGTGGCACGGAAGTCCAAGAACGTGTGGCTCCGTTGGGGGGCGCTCTTCCACGACATAGCCAAGCCGGTCACCAAGCGTTGGGATGCCAAACTCGGCTGGACGTTCCACAACCACAATTTCATCGGGGCGAAGATGATCCCGCGCATATTCCGCGACATGCGTCTCCCGATGAATGAGAAGATGAAATATGTACAGAAACTCGTGGAGCTGCACATGCGCCCCATAGCCCTTGTCGAGGAGACGGTCACCGACTCCGCCGTCAGACGTCTGCTTTTCGACGCAGGCGAGGACATCGATGACCTTATGACCCTGTGCGAAGCCGACATCACCTCGAAAAACGAGGCCAAGGTGAAACGCTACATCGAGAACTTCAAGCTCGTGCGACACAAAATGACCGAGCTTGAGGAACGCGACCGCATTCGTTGCTTCCAGCCGCCGGTGTCCGGCGAGGAGATAATGGCCACGTTCGGCCTCGGCCCATGCCGCGAGGTCGGAGAAATCAAGGAGGCGATAAAAAACGCCATACTCGACGGCATGATACCCAACGAACGCGATGCCGCCCTCTCGCTGATGATGATGGTTGGCGGAAAACTCGGACTGACGCCGGTCGACACCCGCCCCTGACGCAATCCCCCGCAAGGGACATCGCAAAGTGGCGGTTTGGGTTTATTATGCCATTTTGAGGTATTTTAACCCCTGTTTTTAATAATTTTGTACCCTCGTAAATCTGTGTGGACATGAAATATCTACTACGCCACCTTCTCCTCGTGACAGGCATATTGCTCATATGCGTTTCATGCAAGCATGATGACGGTGACGCTCCGGGACCTCAATCCCCCGAAGTGTCGCGCACCGTGCTCGTCTACATGGCCGCCAACAACAGTCCGTCCCTCCCCTACAAGCTCAACTTCGACGCCATGGTAAGCGCCGTCGACGCTGGGGCGCTCGATAATGGCGGAAGGCTCATCGTGTTCAGCAAGACATCATCCGCAGCCGGACCTGTGCTGATCGAACTCACAAAAGACTCACAAACGACACTAAAGACATATCCGGCAGGGAGCAATACGGTAGACCCCGAAATGATGAAAACCGTCATCGCCGACACTCGCGAGATAGCCCCGGCGCAGGAATACGGTCTCCTGCTATGGAGCCACGCGTCGGGATGGAGGTCGCCCAACCGTTCATGGGGCCAGGACGTGGGATTCACCGGTCCGGAGCGCGAGATGTCGATTCCAGACCTTGCCGACGCGCTCGGCCACAAGCAGTTCCGGTTCATCTACATGGACTGCTGCTTCATGGGCAACATCGAGACGCTCTACGAGCTGCGCAACGCCGCCGACTTCATAATCGCAAGCTCCACCGAGACGCCATATGCCGGCATGGACTATGGGCGCAACATTCCCGCCTTCTTCTCAAAGCAGCTTGATCTCGGCAGCCTCGCGGTCAACACCTACGACGCCATCGCAAATCTTACACGTGACGGCGACTACTGCGGCATAGCCATTTCGCTCTACGACATGTCGCGCATCGGTGCTGTGGCCGATGCCGTCAAGGCCATCTATTCATCCGCGCAGACCACCTATGTCGATCCCTCGCGCATACAGCAATACGGATTTTCCGGGTGGAGCGGCTATTTCTACGACCTCAGCCATTACATGCACACCTTGACCGCCGACGCCTCGCTTGTCGCGCGTTTCGACAATGCCTTGGCGCAGTTTGTCCCCGTGTTCCGCCACACCGACGTTCTCTGGCTCAACTACGGCAATTACCCGCTTGATAATGTGAACGGGGTCTCCGCGTTCATTCCCGGGAGCTCCAACTTGCAGACACGGTACCATTACGACGACCTGCAATGGTATCACGACGTCGTGGCCCCCTACATGATATCGCACAAGACAGAATAAGATACAATCACACCCGATATGATACAGTTTGACGACATACTCAAAGGGGCGGAATCCGCCGTGGCACCGAAAGCCGCCGAAGCTGCCGCATCCGACTCCATACAGAACATAGGCAAAGACCTGAAAATGCTCGAAGGCATGTCGGCCGACGAGATAATCAACCGGCTCATCAACAGCCTGCTCGAATTTGCCGCACACCTGGCCATAGCGGTCCTCGTGTTCTATGCCGGCAGATTCCTCATACGCAAGATCTATAGGCTCGTATCATCGATATTCATACGCCGCAAGCTCGACCAGAGCCTCGCCACATTCATCCTCAGCGTAATCAACATAGCGCTCTACTTCATCCTGGTGATCACCGTGATCGGCATACTCGGGCTGGAGACAAGCTCATTCCTGGCGCTGTTCGCCTCGGCCGGTGTCGCCGTTGGTCTCGCCCTGAGCGGCACACTGCAGAACTTTGCCGGAGGTGTCCTCATACTCCTCCTGAAGCCGTACAAGATCGGCGATTACATCGAGGCGCAGGGATACGCCGGCACGGTAAAGGAAATACAGATATTCTCGACCATAATCAACACCGCCGACAACAAGCAGATCATCATACCCAACGGCGGACTCTCGACAAGCTCCGTCAACAACTATTCCAAGGAAGCCTACCGGAGGGTCGACTGGACCGTATCGATCGCATACGGCGACGACTACGACACCGCAAAGAAAGGAATAATCGACATCCTGCTCAGCGATCCGCGGGTAGTGAGGCAATATATCGAGGATGACGAAAACGCTCCCGACGAATCGCTCATGGAACAGGACCTTGAAAACTCCGACAGCGACGCCGCCACGGCCAAAGAACTCGAACAAACTGAAGGAAAGGAGCAATCCCGGTCGTGGCTCAACCGATTCAAAGGGAAAAACGGGAAAATAAAGGTACCCGTCCCCAAGCCTATCGATGAATACCACAAAGAGACTCTTGCGCTTCTGCCCAAGATTAGCCGCGCCCCGTTCGTAGGTCTCGGCAATCTCAACACATCGAGCGTCGACCTCACCGTGCGTGCATGGACGCGATCGGAAAACTACTGGGGCGTGTTCTACACCATGAACGAGCGATTCTACAAGGAGCTGCCTCCGCTCGGAATCAACTTCCCGTTCCCGCAGCTCGACGTGCACCTCAACCCCGGCCAGCAGGCCTGAGTACCCTCAAAATCTAAATTAACTTAAATCATCCCCTCCATAGTAGCCATTACAAAATTAATGGCTATATTTGCGTTATATACCCGAAGTAGGTGTGTGACCCTACTGACCATGGCCCTGAACGCCATACATACCGGATGCTTTCGCCGCTCTCTCCCAACACATTGTGCGATGACACGGCATCTTTTCTCCATTATCCTCTCCCCTCCTCTCTCAGGTCCGCTTGCCACGCGGCCTCTTGCAATGCAAAAAATAAAAACAACATAAATGATAAGTAAATGGATTTACTTACCCCTTACAGCAGAAAAACAAAAATCAGAGACGGAGTTGGCGTCAAGATACGCCGATTGCCCACCTGTTAGCGAGCTACTGGTGCAGCGTGGCATATCCACTGTCGAGGAGGCGGAAAAATTTTTCCACCCCTCGCTGCGTGACATGCATTCGCCGTTCCTGATGCCCGACATGGACAAAGCTGTAAACAGGCTCAACAAGGCCATGGGGTTGAAGGAGAAAATAATGGTGTATGGTGACTACGACGTCGACGGGACAACTGCCGTCGCCCTCGTCTACAAGTACCTGCAGAATTATTACTCCAACATCGAATACTATATCCCCACCCGCTACGACGAGGGATATGGCATATCCTACCGCACAATTGACGAGGCCGCCGCTTCAGGCGTCCGTCTCATCATCATCCTCGACTGCGGCATAAAGGCAATCGAGGAGATCAAGTATGCCCGCACTCTCGGCATAGATTTCATCATCTGCGACCATCACGTCCCGGACGACGAGCTGCCACCTGCCGCGGCCATCCTCAATCCCAAACTCGAAGGGAGTACCTACCCGTGCCCCCACCTCTCGGGATGCGGCGTGGGGTTCAAGTTCATGCAGGCATTCGCGCAGAGCAACGGACTGCAGTCGACCGAGCTTGAAAACATGCTCGACCTCGTGGCCGTCAGCATCGCCGCCGACATAGTGCCCATGGTCGATGAAAACCGCATAATGACCTACTGGGGGTTGCGCCGTCTCAACACCAACCCCAACGTCGGCCTGAGGGCCATCATAAAGATATGCCAGCTCCTTAACCGTGAGATCACCATCTCCGACGTGATCTTCAAGATAGGGCCGCGCATCAACGCATCCGGACGCATGCAGAGCGGACGCGAGGCCGTCGAGCTGCTCGTGGCCCGCGATTTCGCCGAAGCATACCATATCGCGAAAAACATCGACCAGTACAACAAAGACCGCAAGGAACTCGACAAACGCATCACCGAGGAGGCCAACGCCATCCTTGAGCAGCACACCGACAAGTTCCAGGACAAGAAGTCTATCGTGATATACAACTCCGACTGGCACAAGGGCATCATCGGGATCGTGGCGTCGCGCATAACAGAGCTATACTACAAACCTTCCGTAGTGCTCACCCTTTCCAACGGTCTCGCCACCGGTTCATCTCGCTCCGTGCAAGGGTTCGACATATATAGTGCCATCGACTCATGCCGCGACCTGCTCGAGAACTTCGGAGGCCACACCTACGCCGTCGGGCTCTCCATGAAGGAGGAGAACATCCCGGAATTCACACGCCGCTTCGAGAAATACGTGGCCGACAACATACTGCCCACGCAGCTTACCCCGCAGCTGGAAATCGACGCGCTGCTCACTTTCGCCGAAATCACGCCGCAGTTCATAAGCCTGCTCCGGAAGTTCAACCCATTCGGGCCGGGTAACCAGAAACCGGTGTTCTGCACACGCCACGTCATGGACTTCGGCACAAGCAAGCTCGTCGGACGACATCTCGAACACGTGAAGCTGGAGCTTGTCGACAACACTTCCGGAAAAGTGTTCAACGGCATCGCGTTCAACAAAGGCAAATACTTCGACCACATACACTCGCGCAAGCCTTTCGACATCTGCTACACCATCGAAGAAAACAAGCACCCCAACTCCACAGCATCGATCCAGCTCCACGTAAAGGACATAAATATATGCGATGACTGATCGCGCATCAAAATCTCTTCTCATACACGACATCCTCGGTCGATACTGGGGATACGATGCGTTCCGTCCCGCACAGGAGGAGATAATACTCTCCGTGCTCGACGGCAACGACACTCTGGGGCTGCTCCCGACCGGCGGCGGAAAGTCGCTGACGTTCCAGATTCCGGCCCTTGCGTCCGACGGCCTGACGATAGTCGTCACACCGCTCATATCGCTGATGAAAGACCAGGTCGACAACCTGCTTGCACGTGGCATAAGGGCCGTGTGCCTCCACTCCGGACTATCGCGCGCCGAACACAGGCTCGGCATCGACCGATGCCGCCTCGGAAAAGCCCGTCTCCTCTACCTGTCACCGGAAAAACTGCAGTCCGAGCGTTTCCTGGAGACATTGCGCGGGCTCGACATCCGGCTGATCGTCGTCGACGAGGCCCACTGCATATCGCAATGGGGCTACGACTTCCGCCCCGCATATCTAAAGATAGCATCACTGCGTGCGCTGTTCCCCCATGCGCCCCTGCTCGCGCTCACCGCCTCGGCCACTCCCGAAGTGGTGGCCGATATCATGGCTCGTCTGGAATTCCGCCGCCCTAATGTTTTCTCCAGGAGTTTCTCGCGCCCCAACATATCGTATATCGTGCGCAACGACTACGACAAGGACCGTCAGTTGCTCAACATACTCACCCGTACATCCGGCAGCGCGATTGTCTACGTGCGCTCGCGCATCCGCACACGACAGATCGCCGAGATGCTGTCGAAAAACGGCATCGCCGCCGACTATTACCACGCCGGATTGCAGGCGCAGGAGAAATCCATACGGCAAGAGGAGTGGAAATCGGAAAAGACCCGCGTGATTGTCGCCACAAACGCCTTCGGCATGGGAATCGACAAGCCCGACGTACGCACGGTCGTGCACATCGACTGCCCGCTCTCGCTTGAAGAATACTACCAGGAGGCCGGGCGCGCCGGAAGGGACGGCAAGCCGGCTTTCGCCGTGCTCATCGTCTCCCCCCACGACAAAGGACGCCTCACCCGGGCCATCGACGAGGCATTCCCGCCAAAAGACTATATTCGCCGCGTCTACGAGCTCGCCGGAAACTTCCTGTCCATACCCGTCGGGGAGGGGTTCGGCCGGATTTACGAGTTCAACTTCGCCAAGTTCACCACCATCTACTCTCTCAATCCCCGGCAGGCACGCAGCGCGCTGCACATCCTCACGCAGTGCGGCCACATCGAGTTCATGGACGAAGTGTCGACACACTCGCGCGTGATGATCACGGCCACCAAGGAAGAACTGTACCACATCACCCTCGATAACACCAAGGAGAAGGTGTTCAACGTGCTCATGCGTTCCTACACGGGCCTGTTCGCCGATTTCATACCCATCGACGAAAGCATGATAGCCTCACGGGCCGAGACGACCGAACAGCAGGTGTGCGAGACGCTCGTGGTGCTGTCGCGCATGCACATACTGCAATACATCCCGCGCAAGACCACCCCCTATATCCTATACACCTCTTCCCGCCAGCTCCCGCCGCATATCCTCATACCACCCGCAATCTACGAAGAGCAGCGCCGACGCATGGAGATGCGCCTCGAAGCGATGAAAGAATTCGCGTTCGGTTCCGTCGAGTGCCGCGTCAACGTGATGCTGCGCTACTTCGGCGAGAAGCCACGCGACGTGTGCGGCACCTGCGACGAATGCCGCCGGCGCAAGAAGCGCGACCTGTCGCCTGACCGCCGCCACGAACTCGGCGAATCACTGCGCTACATGATCGGGCAGCAGCCGCGCCCGCTGAGATACCTTCTGGATGAATCTGCCTTCCGTCAGGAAGAAATAATCGACGCCCTGCGCGAAATGATGCGCAAAGGCATCGTCACAATGACGGAAAACGAATACTTCACTCTAAACAAGCATTAGATGAACCTCCGCAAACACATATGCATCCTCCGGGTGGCGCCCCTTGTCTCCCTCGCCGCCATCGCGCTCTATCCCGGCATCCGGGCCATTGCCGATACCCCCCGGACCGGCTCGCAGGACGAATACTTCGACCTCATGGGGAAAGCCGACACCGCCATCTCCGACCGCAACTGGGACGAAGCCGAACAGTACCTCCTGCGTGCGCTGTCGACCGACCCGGCCAACCCATCCAACGTGCTCATACTCTCAAATCTCGGCATAGTGCAGTACAACCTCGGTCGCGACAGCCTCGCGCTCCGGTCTCTCGACGAAGCCCACCGGAAAGCGCCGCGAAGCGTCACCGTGCTCTCCAACCGCGCCGACGTGCTCCTCGCCATGGGTCGCGACAGCCTCGCCAACAATGATTATGCCTCAATCACACGCCTCGACTCCACAAATGTCGACGCTCGCTACATGCACGCCATGCTGTCATTGCGACAGGGCGACACCGTCGCCTGCCACCGCCAATGCGACCTGCTCCTCGAAATCGCGCCCGACAGCCTCCAGACAGGCATCGCATGCGCATCACTGTTCACCGCCACCGAACAATGGGAAAAAGCCATACCATTCTACACGAAAGTGATCGACAAAGACCCGTCATCACACTTCTATGGGGCACGTGCCGTCTGCTACCTGATGACAGGACGCCTCAATGAAGCGTCAGCCGACATCACCACCGGACTTGAACACAATCCCGACGACAAAGAGCTGTACCTCTACCGTGCCTATCTCAACAAGATGCGCTACATGCACGACGACGCCATCGACGACCTCCGCCGCGCCCTCAACTCCCCCAAATAACACCCGGCCCCCCATAGACTACTAATAACGCAAATATACATCGCAACGTAGGGATGCTTCCCCGAAGCATCCGAATTTCAAATAACGCACAGAGCCCACAGAGAGCACAGAGATTTTCATGTAGAGAAGAATAGGCAGGGTGGACATTTGGGGTGATGAATTGTATTCCCAAAGTTCTATGTGGACA
>NZ_CAJTYX010000010.1 GCF_910583865.1 uncultured Muribaculum sp. | reverse complement strand
GGAATCGGTCCTATTTTTCAATCGCCCTCTAAAGTTTAGCGGACAGTAATAATTCATAATCGACAAGGGAAATGTGAAAGAGGCCGACGGCTACATCATGTTTGCCTACGACGACGAGTATTCCATACAGTACTTCGGACAGAACCTGCGCCCCTACTGGAACCGCGATGCCGACTCTTCGATTGAGAAGCAGATCACTGCCGCCGCTACCGACTATGACAAAATCATGAAAGAGACCGCAGAATTCGACAAAAAGATGCTCGCCGAGGCCGCAGAGGTCGGTGGGGAGGAATATGCCGCACTCTGCGCGCTCGCATATCGCCAGGCAATCGCCGCCCATAAGCTCGTAGAGGCCCCCGACGGCGAAATACTGTGGTTCTCAAAAGAGAACTTCTCCAACGGATCAATCGGTACGGTAGACATCACTTATCCTTCGGCTCCAATGTTCCTGCTATACAATCCCGAACTCGTAAAGGGCCTGATGAACCATATCTTCGACTATAGCGAGCAGTATGGATGGGTGAAGCCATTCCCGGCTCATGACGTAGGCACATATCCCCTCGCAAACGGCCAGACCTACGGCGGTGACATGCCGGTCGAAGAGGGTGGCAACATGCTGATTCTCACCGCCGTACTTGCGAAGATGGAAGGGAATGCCGATTATGCCGCCAAGCATTGGCCCGTGTTGACCACATGGGCGAAATACCTCGCCGAATACGGCCTCGACCCCGAAAACCAGCTATGCACCGACGACTTCGCCGGCCACTTCGCCCACAATGCCAACCTCTCCGTCAAGGCAATCCTCGGTCTGGAATCCTACAGCTACCTGGCAAAGATGCTCGGCAAGGATGATGCGGCTGCCAAATACGACAGCATGGCACGTGAGATGGCCGCAAAATGGGAGCAGATGGCCAACGACGGCGACCACTACCGTCTAACCTTCGACAAGGAAGGCACCTGGAGTCAGAAGTACAACATGGTATGGGACAAACTCATGGACTACAATGTGTTCCCCGACTCCATCATGAAAAAGGAGATCCCCTATTATCTCTCAAAACAGAACGTCTACGGACTGCCCCTCGACAATCGAGAGACCTACACAAAAACCGACTGGATCATGTGGACAGCCACGATGGCTCCCGACAAGGACACTTTCCGTCGGTTCATAAGCCCCGTCTACAAGTTCATGAACGAGACACGTAACCGTGTGCCGATGAGCGACTGGGTATACACCGACAAGGCCGACCAACGCGGCTTCCAGGCACGTGCAGTCGTAGGCGGATATTTTATCAAGATGCTTGAGCCTAAAATGAACAAGTAACCTCTTACCCGGAACTGACCGGATTTTCATCCATCACGCCTATCTCACGGCGGTGTGTCATGCATGACACACCGCCATTTTTATGTCCGGATAAGAGGGATGTATTTTAACATATGCGCCCCAAACAAGGTAATATCTGTATTTTTTTAGTTAAATAATACTAAAACGGGGGGGGGTAGTTAATAATTTTAAAATTTAATATATTACCTTTGTTTTTAACAAAAGATTAAAAAAATATCAGACAATCGAACAAATGATGTAACCATGAGCGCGGTTACATCATTATACTGCCCTTAAATACTATACATACCTAAAATAAGCTTACTAACCCTACCATCAAATGAATCGATTTATGTCTATAATCCTTGCAGCAGTCCCGTTGCTGTCCACCGCCGCTCAAGGCGGCTCTACCCGGGAGCCTTGCTGGCGTCTCGCTTGGGAAGAGAATTTTGACTGTGCGCAAATCGACTCTACCGTCTGGAGCAAATGCACCCGTGGCAATCCGGACTGGCAGAACACGCAATCGTCCGACCCTCGCCTTTTCGAGATAAGCGACGGCACGCTGAAACTCCGTGGTATCGTAAACGATGACACGACTAAAGATCCCGCCCCATATCTTACCGGCGGCATCTGGACCAAGGACAAGAAATCCTTCAATCCCGGACGCTTCGAAATCCGTGCTCGCCTACATGGCGCCAAAGGCGCATGGCCGGCAATATGGCTGCTTCCGTTCGACCATGAAAACAACAAATGGCCCATGGGGGGAGAAATCGATATCATGGAGCGCCTCAACAACAACCACGGCGCCTACCAGACGGTACACTCCCACTACACCTACGACCTCGGACGTACCGCCAACCCGCAGTCGACAGGCATATATCCAATCAACCGCGAGGAATTCAACGTCTACGGCGTGGAAATACATCCCGACAAGGTCGTATTTTTCATAAACGGCAAGCCTACGCTTACATATCCGAAAATCAACGACGGCGCCGATGGGCAGTTCCCCTTCTACATACCTCAATACCTGCTTATAGACATGCAGCTTGGAGGCCAATGGGTGGGCGAAGTGGATTCCAAGGATCTCCCCGTGGAAATGGAAATCGACTGGGTGCGATACTACGAACCGGCTCAATGATTCCTTTCATGCCGGCATACCATGAACATAAGCAATTCATAAAAACACAATAACTCAATCTTATCAATTAACCCTCGGGCACTACTGTCTCCGCATAACGGAGAGAGCAACCCCGCTATTATCCAATCATTATGAGTGTGAACTATTGCAGTAAGTTCCGCCGCAGCATGGCCGCAAGCGCCATGGTATGCGCCGTCGCCATGGCCCACGGAGCCGTGGTGACAGGAGTCGTGACCGATCCCGACGGTGAGCCGCTGATCGGTGCCAGGGTTGAGATCAAGGGCACGAAAACGACCGTGATCACAGATCTCAACGGTGAATTCAGGCTTGATGCCGATCCGAGCCAGAAGATCCAGATAAGCTACATTGGCTATACTCCGGCCACATTTGCCGTGGGCGACAACAAATCGCTCGATGTGGTGCTTAAGCCGGCGAGCCACATGCTCGACGAGACAGTGGTCGTAGGCTACGCCACCCAAAAGAAAGTCAACCTTACCGGATCGGTAGCCGCAGTCTCCGCCAAGGATATCGAAAACATTCCGGTAGCCAATACGGCGACCCTCCTCCAGGGACGACTCCCCGGACTCGTGATGACCGCCAACGGCGCACAGGCCGGCGCCGACAATCCCGAGATACGCATACGAGGCATCGGCACTTTCGGCAACAACAACCCGATGCTACTCATTGACGGAGTGGAAGCACCTATCTCGCAGCTCTCTGAACTTCCGGCTGCCGACATCGAGAATATATCCGTGCTCAAGGATGCAGCCTCGGCCTCCATCTATGGTGTGCGTGCCGCCAACGGCGTGATCCTAATCACCACCAAGCGTGGACAAAAGTCCGACAAACTGTCGGTAAACTATCAGGGAAGCTACACCCTGCAGACCCCCGGCACGCTGCCTGAATATGTCGACAGCTACAATTGGGCGCTCATGCGCAACGAATCAATGAAAGCCACCAACCGCGACGAGACCTATGACGCGACAGCCCTCCAAAAACTGCGCGACGGAAGCGACCCCGACCACTACGCAAACACCGACTGGCTCGACCAGGTGCTCCGCAACGCACCCATGTGGCAACATCACCTTGGTGTGTCGGGAGGCTCCGACAATACGCACTACATGGCATCGCTCTCCTACCAGAACCAGGAAGGTATCATGCTGCGCACCGGCGTCGAGCGCATCGGATTCCGACTAAACCTCGACACCAAGTACAAACGCTTCTCGTTCGGCATGAACGCCTTCGGCTCGCGCAGCAAAATCACACAGCCGAGCGTAGACGTAGGCGGTGAAAGCGGTGTGATGCGCTACATCTCATGGTTCACGCGTCCGACAGTCCCCGCATATTACTCCAACAGACACTTCGGCTATCAGGACGGATCGGCGACGGCATCTACAGGGCTCAATGCGGAGATGGTGAAGAACCCGCTCGAATCAATGACCAACGGATACCGAAACAACTACAAATGGTTCTTCAACGGCAAGGCATGGGCCGCGATCGACATCTACGACGGCTTGAAATACCAGCTCAACCTCGCATACAACTTCGACATGAACACCACCAAGAAGTTCAATCCCACCGGTGGCGAGCGCTATGATGCCGAAGGTAACATTGTCAAGGCCGGCTCCACAGAGAATTCCCTTACCGATTACTGGTACAACAACGCCACATGGACCATCGAGAACCTCCTTACATACAACAAACGCTTCGGTGCACATGAGATCAACCTCCTCGCCGGACACTCCGCAATCAGTTCGGAATATCGAAGCACAACCGCCGGCAAAGCCGGATTCCCCACCAACAACATCTACGAGCTTGACGGTGGTACGAAGAACCCGACTTCCGCAGGAAAATCAGAGGAATACCGTCTCCAATCATTCTTCGGTCGCATCAACTACATCTATGACAACCGCTACATGATTGAGTTCAACATCCGTCGAGACGGCTCATCACGATTCCCCAAGGACAACCGCTACGCCACCTTCCCCTCGGTATCGGCAGGATGGGTGTTCACCAATGAGAAGTTTTTCGAGATGCTCAACATTCAAGAATACCTCAACATGGGTAAGATCCGCGCATCATGGGGTAAACTCGGAAACCAGGAAATCGGCAACTACGCATTCGTAGCGACCCTCGGCGCAACTGCCAACTACTTCTTCGATCCTATTAAGGACAAGCAGGCCGGCATGGTGGCCACATCGGTGCCAAACAATGATATCCGCTGGGAGACCACACGCACTTGGAACATCGGCTTTGACCTCGGGTTATGGAACAATCGCATCACAACCTCATTCGACTGGTTCGACAAAAAGACTTCCGACATTCTCATGCAGCTCGCAATGCCCGGAATCTTCCTTGGCAACCTTGGCGCTCCCTACCAGAACGCAGGCAGCGTGCGCAACCGTGGCCTTGAATGGAGCGTCAACTACTTCGACTCCTACGGTGACTGGACATGGAATGCAGGCTTCAGTATCTCTCACGTAAAGAATGAAATCCTGAAAATGGGCAACCTTGACGAACGTATCTCAGGAAACAACATCAACCGAGTCGGCGATCCCATCGGCTCATACTACGCGCTGAAAGCAATCGGCATCTACCGTTCGATGGACGATGTAAACAACCGCGTCGATGCCAACGGCAATGTGGTGAAGCAGTATGGCACTATCCCAAGCCCCGGCGACATCATGTATGAGGATACCGACGGTAATGGCGACGTGACCGACACCGACCGCCAGATCATCGGCAACCCGTTCCCGAAAATCAGCTATGCGTTCAACCTCGGCGCCACCTGGAAAAATTTCGACCTCAACACATTCTGGCAAGGTGTCGGCGGCATCAAGCGCTATTGCTGGGAGACCACTTCCGATATCCGTGGCAACCTCACCGACCGCTTCCTCGACCGCTGGAGTGAGACCAATCCCGGCGGCTCGATGCCGCGCATCGGCAACTCCGCCAACGACAAATACTCGTCATTTTGGCTTGAGGACGCAAGCTATCTGCGCCTAAAGACCGTCGAGGTCGGCTATACATTCCGTCAGCCTGTGCTCAACAAGGCCGGCATTACCAGCATACGCCTTTACTTCTCCGGCGGCAACCTGTGGACAATAACCAGCCTTAAGAACTGGGATCCGGAGAAATCCTCGGGCGATGCCCGTCAGGACGTACACCCCGGAATGAAAACATATTCATTCGGCGTTAATGTTCAATTCTAATCTCGGAGGAATTTAATCATGTACAACAAAATCTTCAACATAAAAAATCTCTTAGGGGGCGCAATCGTGGCCACAATGGCTTTCGCCTCGACATCATGCTCCGATGACTTTCTCGATGTCAACAACCCTAACCAGCCGTCGTCAGGCACCTTCTGGGCCAGTGAGGCCGACGCTCTCATGGCACTCACCGGATGCTACGATGCCATGCAGTCAATGAATCTCTACAATGACCATCTCGACAACTGGAACTTCGGATTCCTCTCTCGTGAGACATCCACCGACAACGGCGACCACACCTGGGGCAACTGGATGCTCGGCAGCTCGATCAGCGAGTGCACCTCAGGCACCAACGACGAATGCTTCTCCATGTACTGGAAGGCCAACTACGAGCTGATTAAGCGCTGTAACGAGGTTACGGCAAACATAGACCGCATACCGGCTGATGCTTCAGTAAAGAACCTCTATCGCGCCGAAGCGATGGCTCTCCGCGCGCTCGGATACTGTAACCTGACCTCCACGTTCCGCGACGTTCCATATTTCACCGAACCGCTCACCATGGCCACAGCCAAGGTCGCCAAGACGGAAAAGTCTCAGATTGTCGATGCTACCATCGCCGAGCTTAAAGCCAACCTTCCGGCTCTCCCCGTCAAAGGACAGAATGGGATAGGACGCATGAGCCGTGAAGCCGGCTACGCCATCCTCGGCCGTATCGCCTTGTTCGCCGCACGTTACGATGATGCTATCGATGCCTACAAGCAGGTCTACGGCAAGGCACAGCTGTTCAAGGACGGTGATGGGTCTGACAACTACGCCAATTTCCGCAATCTCTTCACAGAGGCCAACGAGAATGCCGACGAAGTGCTTCTAAGCGTCCACTACAAAGGCCCGGCTTTAGGTGAAGGCCAGACATTCGGCATTGCCTGGAAAGCCCCGATGAACGCCATCGAGGCATCCATGAACCTCGCCAACGAATATTACTGCACCGACGGACTCCCCATCACAGAATCCTCGCTTTTCCCCAAGGAACTGATTCAAGACGGTGACAAGAAATACACCCGCACTAATCAGGATCTCCGCATGTGGGAAAACCGCGACCCCCGACTCAAAGGCACTCTCTTCGTGCCGGGTATGACATGGAACGGTTCATACAAGGAAACATGCGGTGCCTCCTCTACCGTCCACATCTTCAAATGGTACACTCCTGAGAACACCCAGAATGAATATGACGGTTCGCTTGATTACTACGTGATCCGCTACGCAGAGGTGCTTCTGAGCTACGCCGAAGCTCTCATTGAAAAGGGCACAGACACACAGACGGCCAAAGACTGTATCGACGAAGTGCGCCAGCGTGTCGGAATGCCCAAGATCGATGATGTCGAAGGTAAAAACAAAGCACTCTCTCAGGCAGACCTCCGCAAGATCGTGCGCCACGAACGCCGCGTAGAGCTTGCTTTCGAGGACCTGCGTTTCGCCGACCTCTACCGCTGGGGCGAATTCGGCGAAGCACAAAAGCGCATGCAGCAGGACCGTGCCAACGGATTCGGCACTCTCAACCACCAGAACCCGCGCGGCGCACAGGATACAGTATGGCCCATCCCGCAGGGCGAAATCGATACCAACGACAATCTGGTCCAGCACGATGAATGGAAGTAAGGCTTCTCTAAAGTTTTTATTTCCCTACTCTCCCTATCGTACCTAACCTCCCTATTGTCCCTGCCCCTTCTCCTCTTCTCTCCAGCCTAAGGGGGCATGCCGCGATCGCGGCATGCCCCCTTCATTTATACATACTATCTTACTGTCACAAAATCATAGAGCGATCTTCACACCCACCTGCAACAGGCCCTGTGCTCCGAAACCGAGTTCGCCGAACATCGTGATCACATTGCTCAGTCCCACCTGTGCGCATATGGGGTTGATCTGGAATGCGCAATATGCCTTGTTCTTGCTGTCGTCAGGCCATGTCTGATGTGTGATTACCGAGCCGAGGCCGCCTTTGGCATACATGGTGACAATCGAATTGCGGTAGTAGTTGTAACGCACGTTGAGCATAATGGCATGATAATAGAACTTGTTGTCATCCCAACGCTTGCGAGATGTGCTGGAGAATGTATAGCTCGGACCGATCCAGAAGCCGGGGGCCACGTGGAAGTTGATGCCGGCGTTGAGTGCGCCCCATGCCGTGTTGACGGAAGGGCCGCCATCATGGCAATCCATGGCATCCATCTGCGTGTACGCACCGTAACTTGCAGTAATCTCTGTCTGCGCCTGCATGGCCGACACTGCGCCTACCAGCATCATCAAAGCACAAATGATCTTTTTCATAACCCTTATTTTTATGTTTTAAAATTAATGACATCGTATTAACAAACGTAAAATGACTTGGTTCATTCCCGGTCCTACATATACCGGTTTTACAGCAAAAATCCGGAACCGGGACACACATGGCGCCATCATTAATACTCTCCCGGGAAAACAGACTACATTTTACTCCATTTGTCGGAATATATCAACTTTTATTCAACTAATGTTGTTAACATATTGCATTAACTTTGCGCCGAGCTTTCGGACACCGACAAGCAACTATTATTTATGAGACCGTCATTTCTCCACATCAGTTTCCGCCACAGCCTTCCGACCGCATTGTCGATGGCTATGATTGCCACTTGCCTGAGCCTCACGGCACAGACAATGCCCGATACGTCAACAGCGCCGGCCGTCCCAGTGTCGCTCGACTCATGCCGCACCATGGCCATGGCCAACAATAAGCAGCTGCGCATGCAGGCCGAACGAATACGTGTCGCCGGATATCAGAAGAAAGAGGCCTTCGCCGCCTATCTGCCACAAATCGACTTTGCTGGCGGCTACATGCACAATTCCAAGGACATCAACATCCTCAGCGCCGACCAGCACCTGCCCATAATGAATTTCGACGGCAAGGGATATGCGTTCGATCTCGTGACGAATCCTATGACAGGGCTTCCGCTCGTGGTCGACGGAAAGCCGGTGCCTAAACAAGTGGCGTATCTCCCGAAATCGGCGATGAGCTTCGACATGAGCAACGTGTTTTTCGGAGCGGTGACGCTCACACAGCCTATATTCATGGGTGGGAAGATCGTGGCCATGAACAAGATTACCGGATATGCGGAAGAGCTGGCACGCTCAATGCATGAAAACGGAGCGCAGGATGTGATCTACGCCGTCGATGCCGCATATTGGCAGGTGGTGTCGCTCAACGCCAAAAAGAAACTCGCAGTGAGCTACGTAGCCCTGCTTGACACCCTGCACCGCAACGTGCAGGCTATGATCGACCAGGGGGTGGCCACGCGCTCCGACCTCCTGACGGTCGACGTAAAGCTAAACGCCGCCAACGTCGATCTCGTGAAAGTCGACAACGGCCTGTCGCTCTCGCGCATGGCCCTGGCCCAGATATGCGGACTGCCTGTCAACACCGAGCTTACGCTCAAGGACGAATATGCCCCGCAGGCCGACGAGGCGCCTATAGCCACCACCTACAACATGGCCGACGTGTACTCGCGCCGCCACGACCTGCAGGCCCTCCGGCTCGGCATAAAAATCGCCGACCAACAGAGCCATATAGCCATGTCGTCGATGCTCCCGACCGCGGCACTGGTAGGTTCATATACCGTGAGCAACCCAAATATGAACTATGGGTTTGAAAAGAAGTTCGGCGGCTCCTGGCATATCGGAGGAGTGATACGCATACCCTTGTGGCACTGGGGCGGCAACTACAACAAGTACCGCGCCGCGCGCACAGAGGCCAACATCATGCGCCTGCATCTGGAGGACGCCAAGGAGATGGTCGACCTGCAGGTAAGCCAGGCGGCCTACAAGGCACGCGAGGCCATGAAAACCTACGACATGACACGCTCGAATCTCGCCAAGGCCGACGAGAACCTCCGTCAGGCACAGCTCGGGTTCAAGGCCGGCGTGCAGACCACCGACAACGTGATGGAAGCGCAGACCGCATGGCTGAAAGCCAACTCTGAAAACATCGACGCCGAAATCGACGTATGCCTGTGCCGTGTCTACCTGTCGAAGGTGCTCGGCACACTCGAATACCCACGCAACTAACAAAATTCACCTCATCGCATACACACCCATGGCAACTAACGATTCAACCCCGACACCGGTAAAACAAGAGCGCGACAGCAAGCTCGTAGGCTCACTCGTCATAGTGGTCATAGTCACCGCACTGGTGGCTCTCATAGGTTTCCTCTTCCTCAAGCCGAAGTCCGACATCCTTGAAGGACAGGCCGAGGCCACATCCATACGCATATCCGGCAAGCTTCCGGGGCGCGTGATGGAAATCTACGTGGAGGAGGGTCAGAAAGTAAAGGCCGGCGACACGCTCGTGCATATCCACAGTTCGCTCGCCGATGCCAAGATGTACCAGGCCGAAGCGGTGAAAAACGCCGCAGCCGCCCAGAACCGCAAGATCGACGCCGGCACGCGCACCCAGATAGTGCAAAGTGCCTACGACCTCTGGCAGCAGGCCATCGCCGCACGCAACATCGCAGAAAAGACCTATACCCGCATGGAAAACCTCTACAAGCAGGATGTAGTGAGCGAGCAGCGCCGCGACGAAGCCAAAGCCGCATTCGAGGCCGCAAAAGCAGGAGAGAGCGCGGCCCGCAGCCAGTATCAGATGGCCAAGGAGGGCGCACAGCCCCAGGACAAAGAAAGCTCGCAGGCTATGGTCGATGCGGCAGCCGGAGGTGTGATGGAAGTGGAAGCCCTGCTCCAGGACCAGTATCTCACCGCCCCGTTCGACGGAGAGATCGACGTGATATATCCCCACGAGAGCGAGCTGGTGTCACTCGGCACTCCCATTATGAGCCTCCTGAAGGTGCAGGACAAGTGGGTGACTTTCAACGTTCGTGAGCAGTTGCTCAACGACCTTACCGTAGGCAAAGAGATTGAAATCGAGATTCCGGCCCTTGACAAGAAGAAGGTGAAAGGCACTGTCTACTACGTACGCGACATGGGCGATTACGCCGCATGGCGTGCCACGAAAGCGACGGGCGAATGGGACTCGCGCACATTCCAGGTGAAGGTGCGCCCCAACGAGCAGATTGACGACCTGCGCCCCGGCATGACTGTAATCTGGCACAAACCCAACTGATGCCCTCAAAATCCTTAATGTCCCTATCCTTCCTAATGTCCCTATCCTCCCTATAATCCCCTCCACCATGCGCAAAGCCATAATCGACGGTTTCCGGCAGCTCACAAGCCGACCGCTCTATCTGATAGTGATGGTAGTGGTGCCGATGGTCACGGCATGGTTCCTGCTCGACCTCATGAGCGCAGGCCTCCCTCTGCAACTGCCTACCGCCATAGTCGACCTCGACCATACCACCACCTCCAGGCGCACGGCGCGCAACCTCGCAGCAAGCGAGCTGGTCGACGTGGCCTATGCGCCCGAAAGCTACAGCGAGGCCATGCAGCTTCTGCGCAAAGGAAAGATCTACGGTTTCTTCATGATTCCCGCCGACTTCGAGCGTGATGCCGTCAGCGGCAAGGAGACCACCATCACCTACTACGTCAATCTCGCATACTATGTGCCCGGGTCTCTGTCGTTCAAATCATTCAAACAGACCGCAGTAACCACCACCGGAGGCATAATGGTCACTTCACTGGTAAGCGCGGGAGTCGGCGAACAGCTTGTGCAGAACATGGTGCAGCCTGTGGTGACACAAGGCCATCCCTACGGCAACCCCTGGACCAACTATTCGATTTACCTCAGTAACTCATTCATCCCCTGCGCATTGCAGCTGATAATATTCCAGATTACGGCATTCTCCTTCCTTCAGGAGATAAAGCGTGGAAGCTCCATCCGGTGGATAGAGGATGCCGGCGGCTCAATAGTCAAGGCATGCTTCGGAAAGCTCATACCACAGTTTATCATATTCGCCACTGTAGGTATGGCCATCCTCGGGATTCTCTACGGCTTCAGCCATTTCCCGCTCAACGGGAGTATGTGGGGTATGGTGGCAGCCATGCTGCTGTTCATCGCCGCGAGCCAGGCGTTCGCCCTCTTCATCTGCGCCATAATCCCCAACCTGCGGTTCGCCCTGTCGATACTGTCGCTCACGGGCATACTCTCATTCTCGATTGCCGGATTCTCATTCCCCGTCGAACAGATGTACGGAGGTGTTGGCATATTCTCCTACATCCTCCCCATCCGCTACTACTTCCTTATCTACATCAACACGGCGCTCAACGGCTACGAACTATACTACTGCCGCTGGGAATTCGTCGCGCTGATCGCATTCCTCGCGCTCCCATTCACCATGCTGTGGAAGCTGCGTCGCTACGCATATCATCCCGTTTATATCCCCTGATACAGCCATGTCACGCATATTTTCAGATATAAGACAATGGTGGTCGACGCTCTACCGCTCGCTGCTCAACGGCTACAGGCTCACCTGGCGCGACAAGGGTGTGATGCTCTTCTTCATAGCCCTCCCCCTGCTCTACCCTATCACCTACACTCTCATCTATAATCCTGAGGTAGTCACCGACCTTCCCATGGCGATAGTCGACAACAGCCGCACCGCCGAGTCGCGCAAGCTGGCAAGGATGATCGATGCCACGCAGTACATAGGCGTGGCCGGCTATGCGTCGTCGCTTCAGGAGGCAAAGGAGTGGGCCAAGGAGCGCAAGGTCTACTCGATACTCGTCATACCCGAGGACTATGCACGCTCCATAGGCCGCAAGGAGCAGGCCGTGTTGCCGCTATATACCGACATGAGCCTGCTGCTCCGCTACCGAAGCATACTCTTCGCCATGACCGACCTGCAGCTGCAGCTCGGTGCCGATATCCGGGCCGAAGCGCTCGACCAGACTCCGGCAGCCATCTTCACCGCACCGCAGGAATCGGTGAAGGGGGTCGACACCCAATCGTTCTTCCTCGGCGACCCTACGCAAGGATTCGCGTCGTTCATCATGGTCGGACTGGTCGTGCTCATCCTACAGCAGAGCGCCATACTGGGTGTGATGATGCTCGCCGGAGGCTCGCGTGAGCGCCGCAGGCTCAACGGTGGCATCGATCCGGATGAGGTGGCAGGCCCGATGTCGGCCTCCATACTCGGGCGTGCGCTTGCCGTGTTCACCATCTACATGCCGCTGACTGTATACATTCTGCACTATGTGCCCATGATGTTCAGTCTGCCCCATGTGGGCGATCCGTTCGACTATCTGATGTTCATCGCCCCCATGATGCTCGCATCGATATTCCTTGGCCAGATCCTCTCCGTCATGATTTCGGAGCGTGAGAGTTGCTTCCCGGTGTTTGTGTTCACATCGATATTCTTCCTGTTCCTCTCCGGCCTCACATGGCCCCACACTGCCATGAACCCGCTATGGAGCATCGTGTCGGGATTCGTCCCCGCGACATGGGGCGTGCAGGGTTTCGTCGGCATCGATGCCAACGGAGCGTCGCTCGCCGAAATGAGCACCCAATACGGAATGCTGTGGGCGCTCACCGTGGCCTACTTCATCATCGCATGCGTCACAGAGCGTTGGGCGCGCAGCTACGATCGCCGCCACTACCGCCTCCCCTCCGTACCCTGAACCGACGTAGCCGAAAAAAACGCACAGAGCCCCCAAAGAGCACAGAGATTAATACAAAATCCTCTGTGCTCTTTGGGGGCTTTGTGCGGTCAATCAATAGATAACCTTATCGGCTTTAGAACCGTCGACACGCACATATAGACATCCTTTGACAGGAGTGGCGACAAGATGTCCCTGAAGGTCATAATAGACCGGGGCGATAGCGCCATTCTCATCCGGATCAGACGTCACTTCGTCTATGCCGCTTGAACTGTCAGGGAGCGGATAGAACAGCATTATATTGGTCGAGCCGTAGAGCGCAAGCATGTTCTGCTCTATATAGGCCCCCCAAATCGGTATCTGCAACACTGAATTCCCGATATTGTCCTTGGTTATGGCTGCGCTGAGATAGAACCGACCGGCATCGTCAACGACCGGCATACCGTAATCCGAATCGCCATAAAGGGAGTTGGCCGCATAGAATGGAGTCATGCCGCCATCGAGGTTCTGAAGCTCGTCGAGCTTTGCATCGACGGCCCATGCCTCACCTTTCGCACTGTCGTAGTCCATCGTCATGGTGACATGATAGCCGAAGTTAGCGAAATTGGATATGTGTATCTTCCCTTCATCGACATAGCTGTAGATGTCGCACATCATAGCCATCATCTGCGTATCGACATCGGCAGTTACCATGTAGATCATCACTCCGTTGAATTCATGGAACTCCGGATATATCGCGCCTCCGAATCCGGATATACGACCGGTGTCGGGATTGATCATACCGAGATAAAATCCCACGGCCTCCGAATCCGCGAGAACCCCGAAACCGCGCTCAGTGCGAAGCATCCGCAAAGTACCGTCAGCTGTGATGTTCCATCCGTTAGCGCCCTTCCTTATAGCGAGCAGAGAGATGGGAAACGTATCGTCACCCGACTTGTAGTCAAACAGATGCTGCCCACAAGTAATGGTCATGACTCCGGTAGCAGGGTCGTAACCGGCTTCGATATCATCCACGGCAAACTCTTTGTCGCCCTCAGGACGGAACGTATCGGCGAACAGACCTTTGATAAGATATTTCCCGTCAGCGTCAGCCGCCACGATCTCGGTAATCGTAGTCTCCCATGTGCTGGAAATCGCACCGGAGCTTTCAAGCCAATAATAGCAGCAATCATAGTCGGAAGCGATATCCTTGTCATACTCCTGCACGGAACGTGATGAAGGCATGACTGTGCGGCATGTCCTGCCGTTTCCGTCCATCATTTCTACCTCCGCATAAGGGATCGTAATACCGCACTCTCCGAATGCCGGTAAGAGAGGTGTTGCCGACAACCCCAAGGCTACCGGCAACAACGACGATATAAATGCGACTCGTAAATGTCTCATCTTCTTACGAAAACTTTCTTACCGTTGACGATATATAGGCCCGGATCAAGTTTATGAACATCAGCATTCTTCATCCTGCGGCCATAAAGGTCATAGACAGTAGCCGGAGTATCAACAACGGCATCCTCCACCTCATCTATTCCGGAAGTTCCCTTGATGGTGTAGGTGGCGGTAATCTCGTAGTTGGTGACAGCCTCATCACCAGAAGTAGAATAATCCTTGAACGTCTCGGCGGGGATTATCAAAGTATAGGTTCCGGCTTCCTTGACTGACGTATCAAATATAATTCTTGCCGAATAATAGTCGTCCATCACCTCGATGCTTGACGACGTGGCAACAGTTTCGCCGTTTTTCTTAAGCACAGCCTTATTTGAATAGCTGTATATGTCTATACCATCATAATTATTCGTGGTGGGGAACGATACTATTATTGTAGATAGCGAAGTGACCTCGCTGCCGTCGGCGGGATCAAGGGTGTACTTGCTCATCGTGGTCTCCGGGAGAGCGCCCTTGATGGTATAGGTGGCAGTGATAGGAGGATTGACGCTGTATCCCTCACCTTCGTCGTGAGATTCAGACTGTTCATAGTCCATAAAGACACCTTCATCAATAGAAAGCACATAGGTACCCGGAACGGTGGTCTTGGGGAATGAGATATATGCCTTGCTTATCTCGCGCGTACCGGCTTCAAGCTTCTGGGCCTTGATAACCGTAGAGCCGCATGTCAACGTGGCATAATTGCCGATATTCGACGGAGAGATATGGGCATCAATGCCGTCGACCGGATCAGGGAAATCAATTACTATTGTCTCCAATGCATCGACCGTCTCGCCATCGGCAGGAGTAACGGTGTATTTAAGCATAGTGTAGCCGGCTTGTTGTGCGGCCACGTTTTGTGTCATGACGGCGGCAGCCAACGCAATGGCGCCCAAAATGGTGTATAGTCTTTTCATACGCAAATATGTATTAATGTTTGTCAATGGACGCAAATTTAGGCATATTTTAGTAATTCGCAAACCACACCAATCTTTTTTCTTGCACAAATCCAAATATCGCATATTTTTGCCATCAGCCAGCCTCTTATTGCCGTAAAGTCGGCCGAAAACATAAGCCGGGGGAAAGAATGCAAAAAAGTTCCGCACGGCCTTGGCAGGCGGCATGCGGAACTTTATGTCAATTGCAGGTATGGACGTTATCAGTCGCGGGGTTCGCGGCGCGGACGCTCGCCTCGTTCGGGACGGTCGCCACGGTCACGACGCGGACCACGGTCACCGCCTTCACGACGGGGACGGTCGCCACCTCGCTCGGGACGCGGGCCGCGCTCGCGGCGCTGCGGCTCAACGTAGCCTTCGGGCTTGGGCTGGAGAGCACGCATCGACAGGCGGTACTTGCCGGTCTTTTTGTCAATCTCGATGAGCTTCACCTCTACCTCGTCTCCCTCTTTCAGGCCGGAAGCCTCCATGTTTTCAAGACGCTCCCATGAGATCTCAGAAATGTGAAGCAGACCGTCGCGGTTGGGCATGAACTCCACGAATGCACCGAAGTCGAGTATCGAGCGCACCTTGCCATGGTATACCTTGCCTTCCTCGGGAAGAGCCACGATGGCGCGGATCATATCGAGAGCCTTGTCCATCGACTCCTTGTTGTTGGAAGCCACCTCGATATAGCCGCCCTCGTCGATTTCGTCGATGGAGACAGTAGCTCCGGAAGCCTCCTGGATGCCCTGGATGACCTTTCCGCCCGGGCCGATGACAGCACCGATAAGTTCCTTGGGGATGAGCATGGTCTCGATGCGCGGCACGTGGGGCTTGTAGTCGGCACGCGGTGCGGGGATAGCCTCGCAGATTTTGTCGAGAATATGCATACGACCTTCACGAGCCTGGTTGAGGGCCTTTTCGAGCACTTCGTAGCTGAGGCCGTCGACCTTGATGTCCATCTGTGTGGCGGTGATGCCGTCGCGTGTGCCTGTCACCTTGAAGTCCATGTCGCCGAGATGGTCCTCATCGCCGAGGATATCGGAAAGCACGGCATACTTCGAGCCGTCGGAATCAGTGATAAGCCCCATTGCGATACCGCTGACGGGCTTCTTCATCTTCACACCGGCGTCGAGCAGGGCGAGAGTGCCGGCACATACGGTAGCCATCGACGAGGAACCGTTGCTCTCGAGGATGTCGCTCACGATGCGGCAGACATAGGGGAAATCGTCAGGGAACATCCCCTTGAGGGCGCGGTGGGCAAGATTGCCATGGCCCACCTCGCGACGTCCTACACCGCGCTGGGCCTTGGCCTCGCCGGTAGAGAACGGGGGGAAGTTGTAGTGGAGCAGGAAACGCTCCTTGCCCTGGTTGAGCACGTCGTCAAGTATCTTCTCGTCCATCTTGGTACCGAGGGTTACGGTAGCGAGGGCCTGTGTCTCGCCACGGGTGAACACGGCCGATCCGTGAGGGCCGGGCACGTAGTCTGTCTCGATCCAGATGGGACGGATCTCGGTGGTCTTGCGACCGTCGAGACGCACGCCCTCGTCGAGCACGCAGCGGCGCATGGCCTCGCGCTCCACGTCGTGGTAGTAGCGCTTCACCAGCGGAGTCTTTTCCTCACGCTCCTCCTCGGGGAGGCTCTCGATATATTCGTCGCAGATGGCGTCGAAGTGGTCCATACGCCAGTGTTTGTCGGCACATCCGGCCTTGGCCACCTCGTAGGCCTTGTCGTAGCACTTGTCGTGCACGTCCTTGCGCAGGTCCTCGTCGTTGACCTCGTGGCAGTATTCGCGCTTCACCACGTGAAGCTCTTCGGCAAGCTCCATCTGAGCCTTGCACTGCACCTTGATGGCATCGTGGGCGGCCTTCAGTGCGGCGAGAAGGTCGGCCTCGCTGACCTCCTTCATTTCGCCCTCGACCATCATGATATTTTCGTAGGTGGCACCAACCATCAGCTCCATGTCGGCATCCTTGAGCTGCTCGAATGTGGGGTCGATAACGAATTCGCCGTTAATGCGGGCCACACGCACTTCGGAGATAGGCCCGTTGAAGGGTATGTCGCTCACGGCGATTGCTGCGGAAGCTGCAAGGCCTGCGAGCGCGTCGGGCATGTCCTCGCCGTCGGCAGAGAACATGATGATGTTGACAAACGTATCGGCATGATAGTTGTCGGGGAAAAGCGGACGGAGTACGCGGTCGACAAGGCGTGCTGTCAGGATTTCATAATCGGATGCGCGGCCCTCACGCTTGAGGAAACCGCCGGGGAAACGTCCCGCTGAAGAGAATTTCTCCTTGTACTCTACCTGGAGGGGCATAAAGTCGACCCCCTCGCCGGCTTCCTTCGCCGACACCACAGTGGCCAGGAGCATGGTGTTGCCCATGCGCAGCTCTACCGCTCCATCGGCCTGCTTGGCGAGTTTGCCGGTCTCGAGCGTGATGGTACGCCCGTCGGGCAGCGCGATGGTTTTCTTGATTGGTTGTGCCATAAATTAATTATATGTCTCTGTAAGATTGTATAGTCTGTTTTTCTTATACAAAAAATCGCACAAAGATAGCAAATTTCCCCAAACCCGCCTAATAAATTGTAAATAAATTTTTTATGCCGATATAATACATGCCAATCCTCGCATCACAAATTTTTGTGCCTGACGGATATTCAGAGATTCAGGTAAGACTTAAAAGCAGAGAGCGAGCGATTGATCACAAGCTCATCCGGGAATTCAGTCTCGTGAATGAGCGGCGGAAGATATTCATAGTTGGCAATGTCGAACGATATATGTGCATCGCTTCCGAGTATCACGGGCATGTCGTACTTCTTACACAGGCGTAGGATTTCAATATTGTTTGCCCGGGCGTACTCCTTGTTCCTCACCGGTTTCAGAGAGCTATTGTTGATCTCCAACAGTGTATGGTGTTCTTTGGCTGCAAGCACTATCGGCTCGAAGTCAAGTTCGGCAGTACCATCGCCCGGATGGCTGATAATGTTGATCCAAGGGTTGCTGATAGCTTTTATCATCCCTGCCGTATTCTCCTCTTTTGTCCCCCGTCTATAACAGAGTGAATGGATCCCGGCAATTCGGATATCAAGACGCGACATAATATCATCGTCCATGTCGAGGTTGCCATCCCCGTCCAAAATATCGATCTCGGCACCGAGCATGAGGTCTATACCATACATCCTGCGTGGCACAACGTGTAGATTCCGGAAATAAATCGGTGCGCATGTCCCCGGAATGCCAGAAGCATGTTCCGTTACCCCTAACAATTTCAATCCCTTTTCCGCAGCCGCTTTCACCATCTCCTGCAATGTGCTGAACGCATGGCCGCTCGCAATAGTATGGGTGTGCACATCCAATTCGACTTTACTTAAATCCATCGTCCTTTCATTTTTCCGCAAAATTAGCGAAAATCCGGATTCCACACATGGTACTTTCAACAAGAATCCCGGAATCTGCGGATAATTATTCTACATCATAAGCACAAATTTCATACGTGAGTTTGATGGTTCGGCAACATGCTTATCATTCCTCTGTAGACGGATGAAATTATCGTTACGACATTTTAGGTTTCGTTGACAATCCACGATATAGGGGATATTGTTATGGGAATACAGTCGATTGACGGCATAAGAGTCCCAATCGATTTCAGTGAGAAAACATATCTAAATTAAAAACCTGTTTTTATGGATAAGGAAAAGAAAGCCTATTTTGTGAACATGATCGAGGCCAAGGATGGAAAAATGGCCGAAGTACTCAACTTCAATTTCGGTGGCCACCATGACATCGCCGCAATGGCGGATAGAGCCAAGTCGCTCGGCTTCGCCAAGGACAAGCATGCAAAGGAATTCGTTCTCGCGATGCGTTTCATGCACCACGTAATCAAGAAAAACTCCGACAATCCGCTATTTGCAGAATTCGCCCCACAGTTCGAGGCATTCAAGCAGATTGTGAAAGGCAAGCTCGGGTGCGGGTGCGACTGCAAATAAATCCGGTCTCGTAAAGACATAAGATCACGGCGACATGCGGAATTGCATATCGCCGTGATTTTATGTAAACGCGAATAATTGCAGTAATCCCCGCGCCATCGGTAATCAGCGGAGGCGGCAGGTGAGGGATAAAGAGGTCGAGGTGGTGGAGGAGCGCACGTGGGGGAAGTCGCGGTAGTGGGTGGAGCGAAGATAGTGGGCAAATTCCGCAGTAAGATAAAGGTTGCGCCACAAGTGGAGGTCAGCACGCAGCTCGCTGACATTGAACATAGCCACTGAACGGTCGCCCTGCGCGTCGAGAGTGCGCCGGTCAAAGTCGGACCAATCAATGTCGGAAGGATAGCCCTTCCACGTGAACATGCGGTAGTACTCATTGTTCCAAGCCAGACGCAGCCGCCGGCGCCACAGCTCGAAACACACGCCGAACTTCAATGAGAATCCGTTGGCAAGGTTATAGTTGCGTTCATCCACACGGTAGTAGTCGGAGAGCACACCTCCGAGCAGTATGGCATTGGCGTGAAGCCATGCGTCGAACGTCCAGCTACGTGACGGGTCGTCGCGATAAATCAGACCGCATCCGAGGCTTGCAGGAACGGCAAGCTTGTAGGGAGTACGCGCCGACACGTCGGATATTGTGTCGGAGTCGTAGTAGTCGAAATGCTGGTACATCCCCACGCTCAGATAGCGACGGTTGCTGTATTCAGTGGCATGCGACAAAAGTCGTCCCATGATGTTCAGCCGTCCGAGCAAAGGCTGCGAGGCCTGCACGTTGATGTTGGCCATCACGGTGAAGTAATCGTAAGGGCGTGTACAGCTCTCCTCGAAGCGGTCGCCATACTCTATGTGGGCGGCGGAGGTAAAGCCGATTCCCTTGTCGAAGATCTCATCTTCGAACTCCAATGAACGTACGCCTGCCGAGAACTCAATCTTCACGTCGGGAATAGGGAAAGTGCGGCCCGACACGGGACGATGTCGCCATGCGTCGCCGTTGACTATACGTGTGATACCCCTCATAGGCGACAGTATGAATATGCACGCCTCGCGTCCGAAGCGCGCGCCACCGACAAGACGGTCGTCGACGAGCACATCGGAAGCCCTGAAAGCCACCTCACCAAGCGCCATTCCGCCTATAGGCGTGGCGATTATGTCGTTGGTCGAAGGATACTCACACTCCATGAACAGTTCCCACATGGCACTGCCTCCGAATGCAAAGAGCCCCGATTGCCAGAAATTATATCCATAGGAACGGGCGGAGTTATAGTACAGGTTTCCATGGTATGGGTGGAGGAACATGTTGGTGCCGAGTTTGTCGTTGTCCCAGATGAACCCGTGGCGGAAATTATCGCGCACGGTCCGCGACGATATGTAGGCGAAATCGCCTTTTTGGACATAGCGGTCAAACGCCCATACCCCTGCATTAAGCCCGGCAACAGTGAGCGCAGCGGGAAAGAACCGGCGCGCGCCACGGCGCATGTCGCTGTCGGCGATGCTGTCGGTAGGCACATCCCGTGCGGGGAGCTGTGCGCGGCAAATATCAAAGCCGCAGAGCAACGCGGCAATCATCGTAATCAGAAATCTTTCCACTGCATCGGTGTATTGCGGTATCATCCATCCACGGGCAGCAAATCCGACAGAAGCCGCATAGCGTCATGGATACATCCGCAAAATTACTAAAGCACACCGGAAGGTGAATCTTCAATTTTACCAATTTAGTGGCGGAAAGTTCCTCGACGCGCCGTTGCGCGACAACTACAGTTCGACCTGCACGGCCTGTACGGGATGGCCCATGAACATGGAAGCCATTTCCGAAAAGCGGTCGGCGTTCTCGGTGGTGAGATAACGCACGGTGCCGCCGATGGTGCAGCGAGCGGCCATGTCGGGATGGCGGCGCAAGTAATCGGCAAGACTGTCGGCCACCACACGCCCCTGCGAAAGCACATCGACACCGGCGGGGAGCGCGGCGCGTATCATGTCGGACAGCAGAGGATAGTGCGTGCAGCCGAGTATCAGGGTGTCTATGTCGGGATCGACATCAAGCAACACCCGGATGTCACGTTCCACGAAATAGCGCGCGCCGGGAGTGGTGGTTTCTCGGTTCTCCACCAGCGGTACCCACATAGGGCAGGCGTGGGCAGTGACGCGCATGTCGGGATGCATCTTGCCGATCTCGATGTCATATGACCGGGAAGCGACAGTGCCTGGAGTGCCTACGATGCCTATGTGGCCGTTGCGGGTGCGCTCGGACAGGATTTCTACCGTCGGACGTATGACACCAAGCACACGTCTGGATGGGTCGATGGCAGGAAGGTCGCACTGCTGTATGGTGCGCAGCGCCTTGGCCGATGCAGTGTTGCAGGCAAGAATCACGAGATGGCAGCCCTGGGCGAACAGGTAGCGCACAGCCTGAAGGGTAAAACGGTAGACCACGTCAAACGACCGCGTGCCGTAAGGGGCGCGTGCATTGTCGCCGAGAAACAGGTAGTCATAGTCAGGCAAGCGGCGGCATATGTCGCGCAATATGGTGAGTCCGCCGAACCCGGAGTCGAACACCCCTATCGGGCCGGGGACTGCGGGGAGCAATTCCGGGAACATAGGTCAACAATGATTAATGAGGGCAAAACACCACAGGCCGTACTCGCCTCGTTGTGTGGCGGTCACGGCCTGTCGGTATGTTATTGGTTCAGTACTGATCGGTAATGCAGCGTATCACTTCAGACCGAGCGAGGTCTTTACCATCGGAGTGATGTCGGTCACGTCAGTGCCTACATAGAGAGGCATGGCCTGCTCGAAGATGAACGTCATCCCCTGCTCCTTGCCTACGGAGTTGATGGCATTGGTCACTTTCTGCACTACGGGAGCCATCAGCTGCTCATGCTGGCGCTGAAGATCCTGGGTTGCCGTCTGGCGGAACTGCTCCGACTTCTGGTAAAGGTCCTGTATTTCCTGCTGGCGGCGCTGCTTGATGGTCTCGGGAGTGTCGGCGCCAAGAGCCTGGAACTCCTGCACGGCCTTGTTCATCTCCTCCTGCAGTTTGGCAAACTCGTCCTCGTACTTCTTCGATGCGGCGAGTATCTGTTCCTCAACCTGCTTGGAGTCGGGAAGCGCCTCCATCACCGACTGAGTGTTTACTACACCGAACTTGGGAGCCTGGGCGGCGGCAAACATAGGAAATGCCACAGCGACAGCGAGCAAAATTTTCTTTATCATGATATAATGAAATGTTAATTTTCGCGGATATTTTTACTTAATCGCGCAAAGATAAACATTATCCCCCGATTTGACGGCATGTATATTCATAAAAAACATGAAAATATACAGAAAAACAACGACGGAATGCAGTCTTGGGAAAATCCCCCTTGACAACATCCCGTCAAAATGAATAGATTGATGTATGTACTAAAGTTTAAGAACCTTTCTTGTGAAAACGCCCTTCTCTGTAACAGCTCTCACTATATAGAATCCAGGTGTCAACGAACTTACATCAAGACTCGAACCGACCGGTATGTCGGCCCATCGCAATGAAATTCCGCCGCTTATGTCAAACACCGTAACCATCTGTATATTCAGGAACTCACCGTCCACAGTCATCATGTCACGGAGAGGTGTCGGGCTTATCACGAGACCGCTTGAACCTGCATCCACGATGCCGATTCCGGATGTCCGGTTAAAATCGGCATGAACAGTCATGTTGCCCTTCACCGTTATGGCAAAAGATACATCTTTCGACCTCTCCTCATCGTCTACATACCAGCCGTCAAAAGCAAACCCATCGTTTGGAATCGCTGTCATGTCAAGCACAGTGCCATGTCGGTAGATGCCGCTGGCGGCATTCTCCACCCGGCCTCCGGCAGGATCAAAATCGACGACAACATTGTAGTGCCTGATTGCGAACGTTGCGGTAAACTCTTCGTCGGCAAGCAAAACATAGTCAAACTCCGGTTCGGATGTAAACATAACACCCTCATGCATCCATCCGGTAAAATCATAGCCTTCAGATGCAGAAGCCTTCATTGTCACGGTAGAACCATGGTCAAAGCGCTGCGACACCGGTGACACAGTTCCTCCCTCTGTCGGCATCACGTTGACGGTAAGACTGACTTTACCGTCAACGTACTGAATCCATGACGCATTCTTACCGTTACGCCCATTGAAGCCTTCGGTATCGGTGATATTCTCCGTCGAGACAGTCATCACATAGTATCCGTCAGCAGACGTCTCACGATCAAACGCCACAATGAAATCCGTATCCGAAACAGGAGTCACGACAATACCTGAGACATCCACATGCTTGCCTGCGCATGTCAATGAGATGTCATCGGCTGTAAATGATGATGCGACCACCGGTTTATTGAACGTTACACCGACCTTGCGCAACGGAGCATATAGAATATCCTCTCCGGGTAATCCGGTAAATTCCTTGACCTCCAGAGTCACAAGCGGACATTCTTCGAATTCAAGCACGAACGTTTCGTCCGAGGTCATGTTCGCGGCCATATGGAGCCGCGCTTCATGTACGGGATCCTTACCGTCGCGCATAGTGCACTCAGTCTGCCAGAAATTATCAACCGGGAACTTCGCGCCATCACTTGCCCTTGTGACGGACACAAGCTTCTGCCGTCCTCCTGTCGGGTCATCTACAGAAGCGTAGTACCATCCCTCGGCTCCAGAAGGCGTAGCGGTAATTTCATAGACCGTGTCTGACCTGCGGGAGACGGCTACGCTCTGAGCGATACCTACAGCACATTCCGGAGTACCGTCGCTGAAATAGAGCATGTCGGGCATATCCTCCGAGTCCACTATGTCGTTGACAAGGAAAGCGCGTGCGGCAGGGGAGCCGTCAGAGCCAAGCGTAAATCCATGTATGAGTTCATGAATCGACACATTGTCGAGGAGCGACAGGTCGGGATTACCGTAACTTGTCACATGGGTGGCCTCTACATCATACTCCACAAAATGACCGAGCAATGTTGATTCGAGCCACCATTGTGCATAAGCTGTGGAGCCGGCCGCTATCGTTCCGAAATCAGTGGCTATGGAACCTCCGAGCGACATGACTTTCTCACTGCCGTTTAGCTGAGAGCTTTTCAGCATGAAGTCAATGAGCAGCCCTTTCTCGTTCTCGATGATTTTAGGCTGTTCCGTGGTCAAGCGTACATTAGTGGCGTCACCTCGTCCCTTGTTATTGATAACAAGGGCGAACTCTGCCGGTACGGTCGGCTCTATCACATCCGGAGTCAGAGGATCATCGGAAAATACATCCCGCTGCACGAAGTAGGTGAGATCCAGTTCCGGCGATGGTTTAACTGTGAGACTTACAGGATAGAGGTTACGTGTCACCTCCAGGTCGGTATATGGATCCAGATATGTAAGTGAACCTCCGAAAGAGTACACTTTATCCTTGTCGGGTGCGGCAAACTTGGTGGGAATAAATAGAATCTCTGACACTCCGGTCGTATTGGCCGGAAGTTCCCAACCGCTTGCCGGATCCAGGTTTCCGGTGAATCCGTCGAGACTCTCTCCGTTGATCTGGAACTCATGGGAAGTAGCCGTATTTCCATCCTCATCCTTTACAATCAGATTGAGCCTCACATCTTTCATCGGTTTCAACTCATGACCGTTAAACACCTTTAGCGTTCCTCTGAATGCCTGTCGCGTCATAGTCATAGTCTGTGAAATCTGCAACGTGACTGACGCACAGACTGAATTCGACTGCATCTCTTCGAAATGCTTACGATAATCGTCATAAGCCTCGTAGAATTGGTCAGTAAGAGACGAATAACCTTTATCTGCGGCCGCCTTATTACCTTCTTCAAAGATTGCCAATTGATCCTCCAGAGCATTCTCGGACGGGAATGAGTCGCCGCTTCCATTTATATGGAGGAACAGAGCCTTGGCCTGCGACATTGACACTGAGCGCGGGCGTCGCGCTTCAATCTCTTTGTCGGAAGGGATAATTCCGTCAGGCTGGCTGTAGGCATATTTCAAAAATGCATGTTTTTCGGCATCAACATCGGAAAACCACACACTATCACCGAAAGCCATGAGCTGCAGCCTATGCATCGCCATCAATTGATCGGCATATGACCTGCCGATTTTATTGAATTCTTCAACCCAGCTATGTTTCGAAGCCGGAGAGACAGAACGTAACGGTATTCTACGAGGAGTGTCATCCTCATCATCACCGCAAGGTTCGGTCAACTCATATACTTCCACCGCGACACCGACCATATCCTTATATGGACCGAAGGCAGCCTCATCAAGCTTATCACCGATATATTCATCGATTGTCTCTCCCATTTTCTTGACCACAAACCGATATTGATGGTTAGGATCGCTGCGGTATGCTTCAATTGCATCATTCAATGCATCATTGAAGCCGCCCAACCATGTATGTCCAAGCAATGTGTTGATAAGATTTTCGGCACGCTTGGCATCGCAGGTGTCACAGATACTGAATCGTGATTCGACAGCGCCATAGCTGCTGTCACCACCACCATTGCCTCCGCCACCGGCGTCACCGCCTCCTCCGCCGCCGACAGAGGGCATTACCCATCCGCCGCCGAATACGTGCTCAAGAATTTCTCCTATAGCCATGGCTGTAGCAGAAGCCGCGCATGCCTTCATAGCCATATTCTCAGCACTGGTATTGTCCTTAAGTTCCTTTCCGCACATACCTTTGTAGGAGCTGCCCATAGCCGTCATACAGTTGCCGAAGTTAGTAATCATGTTGCCTCCGACACTTCTTGACGATGGTGCAAACATAGGCGCACGTTGACTTTCGTCGGCGATACGGGTGATACGGATTGGAACGTTGACCGACTGTTGCGGGTTAAGTTCAAACGGCTCGGTATAGTCCAACGCCTCAAACTTCCATTCGGTAAGGTCGCGAGGTATAACCGTCCGCACATCCATAGCACGTATCAGACCGATATTGGTAAGATTCATGTTGATCATCACGGCATCGCCCACGGCCATGTTATCACCATCAATGCTCTTGGGAATTGTGACCTTCACCACCGGCATGGGCACGTTGGTCTCATATTTCACAGTCGTGGTGACTTTGTACTCATCCTCCACTTCGGTCTCCTTGACATCCCATGAGATGGTGATAGGATTATAGCTTATGTCAGCAGTGACACTCTCTGTACGCCCCGGGCTGACATACACGAAGTTCCTGTACCTGTCATGCTTTTCTGCCGTTACATCAAGCTGATAATAGCCGGCTGGCATTTGCATCCCACATCTGCCGTCCTCTCCGGTGACCCCATCAAAAAGCGTAGCTCCTGTCGATGGATTGCTTACCACTACACGTGCGCCTGCCACGTGTGGAGCCTCTGCGGTATAGTAAGTGTATTCATCACATACGACCACCTCAAGGATGCCTTTTTCCTCACTGACCGGTACGATCTTGTATGGAATGCTTATTCCCGTCCCTTCAGCGCAGCCAATACCGACATGACCCGTGACAGGCACATTGAGGTTCATCTTGTCGTTGGTGGCGAGACGAAGAATAACGGTAGCAGAATCGCCAGGCATGAGGGATGGCATCTCGACAGGGGTCACCGCCGACATCCACTCGGGAAGTGCAAGCGAGATTCTGCCGGTTGCTCCCCGTCCGGTGTTGGTGATAATAAAAGGATATTCGCTCGGAGCACCTTGCGTAACCGTAGTGTTGATTGCCGCGACGGATGCCTTTACGGTTCCCACGGGATCGCTGGCATAATAATAGACAGTCATCACCATGTCCTGCGCTTCCGACGATGTGATGCGAAGCCGCATCTCCCTCCAATCATTTCCGGAAGTGGCTTCCGTGGCTGTAAGAGTGTAGTTAAGTTCGACACTCGCGCCGCCGTCTATAACTTGCGGACATGCAGCGCTTGCCGTCACTTCTTCCGAGACAGACTCCACGCTGACCGACACGCCGGTAAGTGGCAGGATGCCTGGATTTGTAATCCTGACATTGCCGGAATATGTCTCTCCGGTAAGCATCCTACATATTATCGGTTGACTATTATCATATGTCATTCCGTATATGTCAAACGACGCATCCTCTGCCATTAGTTGTTCTCCGGGATAGCATGCCCCAATCGAGAAATGACCTATCTGCGAGGAGAAAGGGCTATATACGGCCTCAAAACGACCGGAAGCGTCAGACCGCGCCTTCAGTGTCTGGCGTACGCCATTGTTGATGACGTACACCTCCACTTCAGCATCCGCCACGCCGTCACCGGTCAGATTGCCGGTAATCCTTACCTCTTCACCGGGTGAATAAATTTTCTTTTCCACATTGACCTTCGCGGCATAAGGTGACAACACCTTCACAGGAACCGGAGTGGAGACATTGTTGGAATATAAGATCTCTTTGACACCCTTTGACTCGTTGATCCTTGCCTGCACGTCAAATGTGCCGACAGCTGTCGGCATAGTGACGGTAGTGCTGAGAGTAACTGTCTCTCCTGAGGGCAACGGTTTCTGGTTGTATAGCGCCCCCACAGGCTCGTTGCCGAGATATAATGTCGTCTTGGTAATCTCCGGCAGAGTCATGGCCCCGACATTGCCGACAGTGACCTTCACCTCTACGGAATGACCGGCCTTGACCTCAGAGTCTGACAGTTCCAACGAACTTATTATTGCATCCGGAAGCGAACTGTCGGTAAGCATGGCCCAGAATACGCCTTTTGAGAATCCCTCCGCCTCAGCCGCGAATACTACCGTACGAGTGTCGCCCTGAACAGTGTTGGACGGTGCGGTCACTTTTACTGTAGCCGATGTGCTCCCCGCAGGAATAGTCACCTGCCGGTCGTATACAAGGACATCGTCGGCATCGCTCGAAAGCCTTACGGTAAGCGATGCCGATATGTCGGTGTTGCGCGACACCGTAAGGACAATACCATCATCGTCGCCTTCAAGCAATGTCGATTTAGAAGCCTCTATCGCTAATGAAGGTCCGTCATCATCTATAACCCTGACTGACTTTGTGACTATACCGGCACCTGTACCCGTAGCGGCACAGCTACATGTCGATATGTAGACAGCTGCCGTGATATTGATGTCGCGATCCCCATCGACGACATTGTTGTCGATCACCCCGATAGAGAATTCTGCGGAGCGCACTCCGGCATCAAGCTCGATCCGGTCAGTGGAATAAAAAATCCCTCCCTTTGAATCATCACTTAACATGACCGTGACGCGTTTGTCAAAGTTGTCAAGGCGATGCAGCATGCCGCGCATGGCGGCAGGTCCGGCACTCTCACCGACCTCAGCAGGTGTTATCTCCAGTTTAAGCGCGGGTATGTCGTTATCAATTACTGCCAGATAGGTTTCCGCGTCCATATAACCCGGTGCGACAGCTCGCAACGTCACATCGGCATCACCATCGACGCTCTTGTTGTCAGTCGCAGTCACGCAACACGATGCCGACGTGTTGCCAGACATTATCACTATTGTGGCCGGAAATTGCAACCGTGACGGCCTGTCGCAGCTCAATGATATTTCCAAATCGGCAGCAGCAGGCTGAGGTAGCATGATGGTAAGAACAGACTTCTCCCCTTCTGCAATCTCATCGGGTGTGATTTCGAGGGTGAAAGTGGGGAATTCATCGTCGGAAATTGTCATCATAGCGGTTACCGGCTGATAGTCTGAACCTGAAACTGAAATCTCCACATCGGTATTTCCGTCGGCTACTTCATTATCGGCCAAGGTAAGCTGAAAATATGCCGCCGACTGGTCACGGAATATGGTCACGCTTTCCGGCATGGAGAGACGAGGATCGGCGTTTTCCACAGAAAGCATGAAGGTCTCCGACTCGTTCCAGCTTCCACTTCGGGCAATGCGCCCGCGGATCGTCCGGTCACGGCCTTCGGTCACTGTAGTAGGTATCTCCAGCAACAGGCGTTTGCCCAACGTCAGAGGATAGCCTGTTCCGATAGCCGTATTATTGAACTGCTTCTGCTCGATTTCCCCGCTCGTAGCATACGGGACAATTGAGACACCGGCATTCAACTTTCCTGAGATTCCGGGCAGTTCATTGATTCTCAATGTAGCCGAACGTGCCACTTTCTCGCCAGGAGCAAGATTCTTCCCGTCGTAGTATGTGGTTCCGATCACTATCCGTCTACCATCTTCACCTGACAGGAACAAGGACTCACTCCATCCGGCCGTTGCGGCGATATTGCCTGCGTTCTCGACCGTCCAGTCAAGCGTCACATTATCGCCGGGCATCACCGATGCAGCCTGGGCATCCACATGCGACACGATGAAGTCGGGGCTGTCGGGAAGTGTCTCGGGAATTGCAATCACTTTCACGGAGCCATTGACAGCATCCACGGGAGTCTGCGACCCGCCATCCTTGAACACCACACCTTTCGACACGCCGACAGTAATCGTCGCATCCACCTCAGCCGAAGCATCGAGGTGCGCGGGGACACGGATGACCGGCCCGTTCGCCCCGTTGAAAGGCACATTGCCGCGCACCGTAAGACGGTAAGTCGATTCATCTATTGATTCTACAGCCAAAGTATGGCCCGACGCACGCGATGAAAGCGAGGCCATGGCCATATCCAACGCAACGGGAGCAGTTATATTTACGTCGATGTTCATACCGATTATCCGGTCCACATTTTCCAACGATATAGCGTAGATGAAGTCGGCTCCAGGCATCGCAAGCTCGCGTGCGCCATAAATAACGTTGCGTGTAGTAGCAGGCACCGACGGCTCAGAAGGGTCAGTCGGGGAGTAAATCATGTTTGCCCGTAGCCGTACATCGTGGCCGGGCATCTTATAACTGAATGTCCGTTCTGTAGATAATACGGTTCCGGATTCATCTGTCCAGTCACGGAAACGATATCCCGTAGAAGGATAGGCCGTAAGGCTGACCGATTCGTTCTCTGCAACCTTATCACCGGAATTACGGTTGAACGAAGCGCTTCCCGCCGGGCTGCATTCAAGGAACAGTCTGTGTGAAACGACAGGTACGTCAGGTTCAGACGGATTGGAAGGAGCATACCGGAAGTTCGCCACCAAGTCATTGTCAGCTTCAAGCACCGTATAGACCAATGTCCCGCTTGTGCCGATGGTCTCACCGTTACGAGTCCAATCTACGAAAGTATAGTTTGAATTATTATAGGCATAAAGCCGTATTTCAGAGCCTACCGCAAAACGACCCATACCTGAAACACTGCCGCCACCGGAAGGGAGCGCCGTGGCATTCACCTGCGCATAGGCAGGAGGCGTCTCAGGCTCGGCAGGACTGCCGGGGCTATATGCGAAGCGGGCGATCAGCTCTACATCCGCCATACCCATAGTCACCTTGTAGCTCCGATCTGATGATAACCTATTACCGTCGGTATCTTCCCATCCCTCGAACTTATAGCTGGAAGAGGCATAGGCTGTCAGAGTCACGCTTTCGCCGGTCTGGAGCAGATGTGACTCCGGCGATACGGAGCCGCCGTTGGCCGGAACAGCCTTTGCCCTGACAGTATAGCCTCCAGGTTCGGGAGGATTGACGGGATCATATTGAGCCTGTATGCCGAGGGTGGCAAACACCCCCGCTAACAGGCATATAAATCTCAGAAATCTCATTTTTCATTTCATTGAGTGCAACAAACCACGCTCTTATCTTATGATGCATTTCACGGCTGTCTTGCCCGCTTTCACAACATACATTCCGGCGGGGAGAGTGAAACTATGTGTCTCACATGAATCGGCAACGGCTGCAACGCGTCCGTCGAGAGCATACACGATAACGGGAAGCCCCTTGACGCCGACAACCGTGAGGATATTGCCGTCGACGGCGACTTTCATATCATCTTCGCCGGTAATTTCACCAATGCCTGAGGTGGGCTTGCGCACGGTAATCGAGAATCGATCGAGAACGAATCCACGGCTATCGACATCGAAAGTATAGCTGTTCTCTTTCCTTAAGTCCACGTATCTGCCGGTAACGGCATCATGGAGAACGGCCTCGCCGTCAAGACGGGGAGCGCTGATTGTAAGGGTAGATGCTCCGGGAGCGTATAATCCGAGACGCACACGGCAATCGCCTTCCGGACGCTCATTGATGGCCAGGCGATTACCCGAACCATCCATGGTAAAGAATTCCACCACTTCACCGCCGTCGGCAAAGAATTTCGATGCATCACGGCCGCATTCATAATCCAAGGAAGCGTCATCATTGAGCACTATGCGTGTACGGTCGGACGAAGCGTCTCCGGCAACAACTAACTCGAGATTGAAGATGACACGACGCGCGATGCCTGCGGCAGCCACTGCGGCAGGACGTGAGACTTCAGAAGTAAGCTGCCGTCCTTTGGCATCGAATGTGATTTCGCCATTCTCACCAATCTGTTGCATGAAAAATGCCTGGGTAGGATACAGCACTACGTCATCATCAATCAACGAGTAGGCCACATAGCGCCGGTTGTAGGAATCCCATACCGTGATAGGGCATGTAAGCGAAGTCGAGGCCATATCGAAATATGTAAGCGAGGGATTTCCTATGAGATTCCATCCTGCGTTGGCGGGATTCTCTGAAGTCCAGGCATTGACGGGGACTGTACGGTGGCCTGAAGCAAGAAGCCCCTCGATACCGGTGACATCAAGAGTAAATTCTATGGTGCTGTTCCTGTCCGTCTGATAGATGTATGCGCGGCCGGCCTGAAGAGTCCCGTCGACAGGGACATCCTTCCAACTGCTTCCGGTTCCATTGGCGGCACGTGACTCTCCGTCATAATAGCGGAACACGAAGCTTGCATCGTCCACATTCTTTATATTGCTTAATTTCACATCGCATGGCATCGATATGAAGTACCACCGGTTGCCATCACAATACATACTAAGCGTAACGCTGTTGGCGGTCATGGCTGGAGAACTGTTAAGCAACTGGCCGAAACCGAACTGATTGGAATAGAAATCTTCCTTGATTACAAGATGATTCAACGGCATGGGAGCAGAACCACCCACGACAAGGCTACCGCCTTTGAGGATATCCAGTGACGGAGTACCTTCCATACGGCGATTATTGGTAAGCGAAAGGGTGGAATTCAATGCATAAAAATCTGACGTCACACTACCCTCAATATTCTCGAACTGAAGCCAATACGGGTCAAGTTTATACGCCACTATCGCAAAATCGGGCACATATAGAGTTACATTCTCTCTTGATAAAGACCAAAAAGGATCGCCATTTATTGCTGGAGGAGTAGCCGTCGTACACATGATTTTTTTTATTTTTGAGCAACCGGAAAATTGACTACTATAAGAAAAAACTGTAGCGGGAAGTCTTATCTCCTCCAAATCTGTACAGTTGCGAAATGCCCCGCCTCCTAAATTCGACAACTGAATCGGAAGAATTGCTTTTAATAGTCCACTATCATGGAATGCTGATCCATCAATGTTCTTCATACCTTCAGGAAAAATTATCTCTGTCAAAGATTTACAATCTGCAAATGCTCCATCTTCAATAACTTCCATAGTTGATGGCAAAATAATCTCTGACAGATTCCTATCCCATTCAAAGCACCATCCGGCAATCTGTTTTAATCCATCATGCAGAATTACCTTAGTTAAATTATCACATGATTGGAAACACCTAAGAGGCAAAGTTGTGACACCATCTATATCCACAGTAACGAGGCTTTTGCAGTTGTTGAAACAATATTCACCGATTGATATAACAGACTTTGGAATTGCCACTGAGACAAGTCCGGACTTATAGAAACAGTACGACCCGACAGTTTCAAGGTTTGTCGGGAATAAAATAGACTGAAGAGTAGTGCGATTTTCAAAGTTTCGACTTGGAATACCCGCTGAATAAGCTTCCGAAAGGTCGAGGTTGACTATGGAGGTCATGTTTTTCATAGTCGTCCAGTCGGCATCATTGAGCGGCCCGGAGACACGCAGATGCTGCACATCAGAGAGTTTGTCGACCTTGTAGAGCACTTCGACACCAAGCGAACCGGCACTCTCGAGGTTGACCGTAATCCATTGAGGTTCTTCTGTATCAATAACCTCTTGAGCATAGCCGGTCGATTGCGCGATTACAGGCATAGGGACACTGACAGCCAATGCCGCCAACGTTCCGACAATTTTAATAAATCCATTCATTGCAGTAATGTGTATTATTGTGTATAATTATATTCAGGTTTATTATGATTTATCTGTACAAAACACTCGCAAATATACATATTTTTATATCTACTTCAAGGATTATGTGTTTGTTTTTTTACACAGATTCATCATCATGTCAATATGCCGGACGGGTGGTATCGAAATTCGATACCACCCGTCCGGCATATTGGTATATCTTAAATGCAGGAAGCTACGTTGCTATTTCGCGTAGCCCATCTTGGCAAGCACCTCGTTGCTGACATCGATACGAGGTGAGGCGAAGATAATGTTGGCCGATGAGGCACGGTCGAACACGCACTGGTAACCGCGCTCCTCGCTCACCTTCTTGACAGCGTTATACACCTCGTCCTGGATGGGCTGCATCAGGGTCTGGCGCTTTTTGTAAAGCTCGCCTTCCGGGCCGAAATACTTATAGCGAAGCTCTGTAGCCTCTTTCTCCTTGGCCACGATCTCGGCCTCTTTCTTGGTTTTCTGCTCGTCGGTGAGGAAAACCATATCGGCCTGATAGTTCTTATACATGGTCTGGGCCTCGGTGGCTTTTGCCTCCACCTCTTTCTGCCAACGCTGCGATATCTGGTTGAGCTGCTCGTTGGCCATCTCGTAGGAAGGCACGTTCTTGAGGATATATTCCATATCGATCAAGGCGAATTTCTGGGCGAACGCTCCGCAGCAGCATGCCACACAGAGCATCAAGGCTATGGTAAGTCTTTTCATGTTTATTAATTTGTTAAGAGAGTTGATAGACGCATGCCGAATCCGTATGAGACAGACAGGCATTCAATAATATGACACCTAAGGCTTGGAATGGTTTGAAGCCGTTAACTATTTTTAGTCAATCGCATCAGAATTCCTGACCCAGGATGAAGTGGAACTGGCCTCCGCCCTTACGTCCGTACACCGTATCGAAACCGTAGGCCCAGTCGATACCCATCATGCCGACCATCGGCAGGAAGATGCGGACACCGGCACCGGCAGAGCGCTTCAGGTCGAAGGGCTGGAAGTCCTTCACGGCAGTCCACGCGTTACCGGCCTCCACGAATGTCAGACCATAGATGGTGGTCGAATTGGAAAGCATGAATGGGAAGTGGAGCTCCATGCCCACGCGGGCGTATGCGTAACCCTCGCGAGTCCATGGGGTGAACTGGCCGTTCTCATATCCACGCAGAGCGATGGTCTCGGTGGCATAGGTGTATGAACCCGACATGCCGTCGCCACCTACATAGAACGTCTCGAACGGGGTCTTGAGATACTTGTTGTAGCTGCCGAGCAATCCGAAGTCGGCACGTGTCATCATCACGAGCGTCCACTTGCCGGCGGGATCGGTGAGCGGAGTATAGGTGCGGCTCTTGAAGCGGAGCTTCCAATACTCGATCCAGCGGTACATCTGTTTTTTGGCCTCCACCGAGCCGTCGGCGCTCTCCTGCGACAGACGCTTCCAGTCTTTCTTGCCGAATAGCGATGCCGGAGGGGTGAGCTGGAGGTTGAGCGAGAAGATCGAACCGCTTCGTGTGTAGAGAGGGTTGTCGATCGACTGGCGCGCGAGGGTCAGGCCGAGGGTCAGAGAATTGGAGGTACCGTTGTTCATGTAGTAGAGGTAATCCCAGTTCTTGAGGTAATACCACTGATAGCCCACCTCGGCCTGGAAGGTGAAGTAGTCATCAGGCCAGCTGAGACGCTTTCCGATACCTACGGTGACACCGATCATCTGGAGCACCTTGTTTGGGTCGTAGGCGTTCTCGTAGGAATTCTGGTAGTAGTCGTTATAGTAGTTGCTGCCATACGACGAGCCCCAGTAGTTGTAGGCATACGGGTTACGCCAGTTGCTGCTGTAGTACGACGAGTTTATACCGGTCTGGCGTGCATAGTAGGCCGACACCGACAACGAGTTGGGTCGCTTGCCGCCGAACCATGGGTCGAGGAACGATATGGAATAACTTTGGTAGTACTTCGCGTTGGTCTGCGCCGAGATAGTGAATGTCTGTCCCTCTCCCTGGGGGATGATACCTTTGTAGGAGCTTGGATTAAAGAGGTTCTTGATTGAGAAGTTGGTGAACTTTAACGCAAGCTTTCCGATAAGTCCCGTCTGACCCCAGCCGAACGATACTTCGACCTGGTCGTTGGCCTTCGATTCGAGCCCGAACACGATATCGACCGTACCGTTGTCGGCGTTAGGCTCGGGACGGATATCCATGGCCTCGGGGTCGAAATGACCCGTCTGTGCGATTTCGCGTGCGGAACGCATCAGGTCGTCCTTGCTGAACAGCTGTCCGGGCTTCACACGCAGCTCACGGCGGATCACCTTCTCGTAAAGGCGGTCGTTACCGTTGATTATCACATTGTTGATTGTAGCCTGCGGACCCTCTATCATGCGCATTTCAAGTTCGATGGAGTCACCATTGACATTCTTCTCTATGGGGAAAAGTCGGTAGAACAGATAGCCGTTATTGAGGTAAAGGTTGCTCACGGCGTCATCATCCTCTGTGGTACGCTTGTTGAGCAGCTTCTGGTTGTAGACATCGCCGGGGCGGATGTCGAGTATGCGCTCAAGCACTTCGGTAGGATACACCGTATTTCCCACCCAGTCTATGTCGCTGATATAATATTTCTTGCCCTCTTCGAGGTTGATATACACGTCGACATTCTTGTCGTCATACTTCACCACGCTGTCGCTCAATATCTTGGCATCGCGATAGCCTTTCTCGTTGTATTTGGCGATGATACGGTCGAGGTCGTCCTGATAGTCACTCTCCACGAATTTCTTCTGACGGAAGAGATTGATAAGTTTCCCCTTCTCGTTGGTCTTTTTCATGGCGCGCTGAATGGCATTGTCTGAAAGCATCTCGTTGCCGTCGATGTAGATCTTGTGCACCTTGACCTTCGAGTTCTTGTCGATATTGATGTTGACTATGTTCTCGTTCGGTGCCGACAGGTCCTCGATCTGCTCTATGCGCACATCGGCGTTTCCGAAACCTTTCTGCGCGTAGTATCCCTTGATGATCTGGGTGGCACGGTTCACGATGTTCTGCGTGATCTGGTTTCCCTTCATGAGCTGCAGGCGCTCCTCAAGATCCTTTTTCTCACCCTTGCTCGCGCCATGGTAGTTTATGGCCGATATACGTGGCTGTGGCTTGAGGGCGAACTCGAGCCACACCTTGTCGCCGACCATTTTGGCCACCTTGATCTGGATGGAACTGAACAGCCCCTGGCGGGCAAAGCGCTTGGCGGCGGCGGTGATGTCCGGACCGGGAATCTCCACCCGGTCGCCCACATTGAGTCCGGAGTAGCCTATCACGATATAGTCCTCGTAATTTGGGACGCCGGTCACTTCTATGCCCGCGATCTCGTAGCTTTTGGGCATGCCGGTGTAGAGTATGTTGGGATTGTACACGGTGTCGGCGGGAGCAGTGGCCGAAAGGGTCTGTGCCCCTATTGAGACCGTGGTAGCGGAGAGTAATGCAATAGTGATGAAAGTCAGCAGTCGGTTAAGCATAAGCTTATTTTATTTTCGGGGATATCGTGTCGGGTGATATTGTTGATGTGTGAGTGTATATGCTTTGTCTACGGCTTGGCGGACTCGCCTACCTGTTCTGAAGTCTTTCCGAAACGTCGTTCGCGGCTCTGGAAGTCTACCACGGCCTTGCAGAAATCCTCCTTGCTGAAATCGGGCCAGAAAGTCGGCACGACGATAATCTCGGAGTAAGCAATCTGCCAAAGCAGGAAATTGCTAACACGGTGATCGCCGCCGGTGCGTATTAGCAGATCGGGGTCCGGCATGTCGGCGGTGGCAAGATTGCTCGCCACGGTCTCGGGCACAATCTCGTCGGAACGCATCTCACCACGCTCCACGGCCATGGCTATCCTGCGCGCGGCATCGGTAATTTCCCAGCGCGACGAGTAGCTTATGGCAAGCACGAGCGTCAGTCCGGTACAGTGCGATGTGTCGTCCATACACTTGCACAGGCGAGTATAGGCAAATTCAGGCATGCGCGAGAAGTCGCCTATCATGGTGAGGCGCACGTTGTTCTTTATCAGGTCGGCCGTCTCGCGCTCGATAGCCACGACCACGAGATTCATCAGCGCATTCACCTCAGCCTGAGGCCTGTTCCAGTTTTCGGTCGAGAATGTGTAGAGCGTGAGATAACCGACGCCGATCTCCGAAGCTATCTCGGTAATCTTGCGCACGGTGTTTACCCCCTCGACGTGCCCTTCCGAACGGTCGAGTCCGTGAGCCTTCGCCCATCGCCCGTTGCCGTCCATTATAACGGCCACGTGGCGCGGAAGGCGCTCCGGATCTATTTTATCTTTATATGACATAGCGGTCACATGAATTGATCGTTAATATATATATCAGTCGACATAATAGCAGCTTTTGCACCGCTCGCCGAACTCGAACGTCAGCGAAACCATGACGGTGGAATACCAGTCGGTATTCTTGGCAAAAGAGCTTTTTATGCCGTATAAGTCATTAAGCACCGGGCCGTCAACCTTGTCGGTGAACGCCTTGGTCATGCTCCATTCCAGCCCAAGGTTGAGGCGGGGATTGATCTTGTAGCGCAAACCCGCACCCATCGGTATGTTGAACGCAACGGCGGTAGTACCTCCGCACGAGGCCATCGACACACCCATTCCCACGGTTAGATACGGTGTCCAACGGCGCATCCTGCGGTAAGTCTCTCCTATGCCGTAGTTGAAGAAGTTGAAGTCTATGCGCGCGCCGAGGTCGTAGACGGTCGACGAGAATTCGTATGATGCCCCTCCGGGCAGCACGTTGGTCATGTCGGCACTGTTGCCGCTGAGAGTGGCTACGGTGAGGTTGCCCCTTATGTTCCAGCGCGGACTCACCAGATAGCGGAACAGCACGCCTCCGGCAAATCCCGGGTGGGCATAAAGATTGCTCGTGTTGGCATCTCCGAGATACCCGCTAAACCCTAAGGCAGGCCCGAGTTCAAATTTATATGCGGTCTCCTGCGCGCCGGCCTCAGGCACCGTCATGCCGCACCACGCCATCGCCAAGGCCATCACGGCGATGACCGGGCGACGAATCAATGATATCATGGCAGCAGTACTCTGTCGATAGCCGTTGTCAGACATAGTAAGTCGCGTAAGGAGAGTGGATGTATATTAGTTTACTGGAGAGGCTTATAGGTAAAGCGGTTGATGACACCACGTAGCACGATGTCCCTTATATGACCTGAGGCATCCTGACCACCGTACACATATATATAAGGACACTCCCACTCCGTGACCGGCGCTATGGCACGTCCGGAGAATGTGCCGTCGAGCATCATGCACCATGCCGGGAGACGGCGCAATGTCACCTCTTCCCAGTCGCCGCAGGAGGCGGAGCGGGCATGCATCAGCGAAGGTATCACCAGCGCCCTGGCGCCGGCAAATGTCTCCATCTGCTCCGGAAGCTGCATAAGGCTGTCGGCCTTGTGCCAGTTGACGCCGAGGTCACGCGACACATAGACCAATCTCGAAAGTGTGCCGTCGGCCTTGCGTCCGCCCATTGCAAACAGTGTCGACTGCTTGGTGACGGTCCAGTTGACCGTATTGGTCTTGAACGTGTAGTAAGGGAACACCACCATATCGTCGAGTGCCGCGTCGAGCGGCATATTGGCAAACTTGTTCCATGACTGTCCGTCATATCCCCATACGGCGCTCGTGAGATTACCGTTAGCCACATGTCCGCCGGCTATGACGCCCTGCGGAGCGGCGCTCCATTCCGATGCGAAAGTAAACATCCGGGTGGTGCCTCCTACAGGGAAATCCGCAGGGACGGCAGCAGCGGCATAACCCGCAGGGACGGGATAGGTGGCATGCACGTATCCAGCACCGTCGGGAGCGACGCCCACGACCCGATCTTTATAAGCGCCGTAAATCCAAGCCCAGCGACAACCGGTGTCGCCCCAGGCCAGACCGTCGGACGAGCGCCACAGCGCCCCGTCATCGGCAAGCACGTAGTAGTCGCCGTCGGTGACTGTCATGGTGCCAAGTCGTGGAACGAAACCGAAAGCCACGTTCTCGCGAGTCCATGAGTCGATGGATGCCGAAGGGTCGGCGGTGGAGGCACGCTGCCAGACAGTGCCGTCGGTAGAGTAGCAATGGACCTTACCTCCCTTTTCCACAGTCACGGCATCTGTCACGCCGGCAATAGCGGGGAGTTTGGAATAAGCCATATCACCCCAGCACAATGAGTCGGGTTTCTGGGTATGGACGTTGACGGTGATAGTATATGTACGAGTATATGATTCATTGAGCGAAGTGACGGTCACCTTCACCGGACTGCTGAAGCTTATGGTGTCGGGACTGGTGCTGTTGTACTCCTCCTCCTTGGTCTGACCGCCGATATCGGTATAGCTCAACATGATTTTGGACGAGCCGCCGGTGCCTATCACAGGCACAAGTTTGCGCACGTCTGTGCCCGGAGGCATCGAGTCGGCGTTGAATATCTTCTGACCCTCGAGATCGATGGTAAAGAACACCGAATCGAGGTGGGCGAGCACCTTCGAGTCGGCCTTCAGATTGAAGGACGTGATGGCGGTGCTTGAATACATCGTCTCAGGAGTATATCCAGTGTCGATGTCGTAGTCGTTGTTATCATCGTCGCTGTTGCACGACACAACCACGCTTCCACACATGAGTGAGAGCGCGGCGAGTGATGAGGCAGCAAGTCGCTTGTTCATATATTACTATTTTTCAAACTGCAAAGATACAAAGTATTTGCCAAGTACATGCACCCTATTGCAAAAAACGTAGGCGCGTCGACACCGGTGCCGACGCTATCGAGTGGTAAAATTAATCATTACCAATGAAACAGCCACGGTTTTTTAGAAGTTTAGACGTATGCGCCCGGTTTTTATAAGTTTTTAACTACACCAACCACTTGGATGTGTCGCAAAGGACACCGGTCCGGTCATGTCGTTTTGTCGACATGACCGGACCGGATGGTTTCTTATGGAATATGGGAAATCGCGGTCAGAAGTTATAGCCCAACGAGAATGTCCACATCTTGTTGTGTCCCTTGACTCCCTGTCTCTTCATCACATTGCGCAACCCGTACTGATAGTGCGCGCCCACATAGAAATGCTGCATGGCAAGCACGCCCACGCCGGTCTTGATGCCGTAGTCATAGCGTTCGCACAACGCATATGTCGAATCCCCGAAATAAGGCTGTTTTTCACTGTTGATTACAACATCTCCAGCAGCGGTGTCAAATTCCTTATACTTGTTGCTGCCCCCCCAGCCCCATGCCAGATAAGGTCCGAAGTCGAGATGCACCTGCACGAGCTGAGGCACACCGAGACGCAAGGAAGCAAGAATGGGAATCTGGAGATAGTTGGTGCTCTGCGTGCCGTTTATAGCACCCAGGGTGGTGCGCCCTGTGCCGCCGAGGGAATTGTCATATGTATAGAGCATATGATAGTCGTTCTTGCGCGTATAGACAAACACTCCGGGCTGTATGGCAAAGAAGTTGCGGAAATTGATGTCGACCACGAAGCCTGCATTGAAACCTGTGCGCCATCTGTTGTCCTTCCATTCTATGCCCGTCATCACCTTATCGTAATTGTTGGTGAGATTCGAGCTGTTGAATCCGAGACGCACGCCGAACTGGAACAGTTTTTCGGGCATTCCGGTGTCGAGAATCGTCTGAGCGTTGCCTTTCACGCCGGTCAAAGCCGCTACGGCCACGCATAATGCGATGATAAATCTTTTCATTTCTTTAGGTCTGTTTGTGTATCAATCATTCAAAATTAGGCAATCCCACCGAATAACACAAACCCAAAAGTCGAAAAAGTTAGTCACAACGGACTATTAGAGTTTTTTTAAACAACCTCTTAGCCGGAGAGCAGGAGCAAATCAAGCCATCATCTCACTCTGCGAGCGCCGATATATCGGCGTGAGTAATACGGTTCGGTACTTTTCGTCACCGTTATCCCTTGTGAATTTGACGAGTGTATGAACTTGAACGTGCCGTCGGCATCCACGTCGGTGACCATGCCGACATGTCCCACACGATGCTTGCTTACGGCGCGACCGCTGAAGAACACCAGATCTCCTGGACGGAGGTCGGAGGCCTCGACCTTCTCACCCTGTGTGTATTGTGCCGCGCTCGATGCATTGAGTTTCAGTCCGAACTGACCGAACACATAGCTCGTGAATCCCGAGCAGTCGAACCCCTTTGGAGTCTTGCCTCCACGGCGATAGCGCAACCCTTCATATCGGCTTGCGAACGACAGCATATCGGAGATATATTCAGGAATATCCGACTCGGCTGAAACGCTTACGGGATGTATCACGGGCAGTTCGGGCTTCCAGGCGTTGACGGAAGCCAAATCGTGGGATATGTTTTTCCGGTCGAGAGTCTCACGTAAAGGAGTCACTGCATCGGCATAGGCCACGCCGACGAGCGCCGCAATAGCGACAAGACATGCTCGGATGATGCTACTCATTATTATGTAAGGTATATTCAGGTTAAGCGAGGCTATATCCATTGCGCGAATGCCGCACTGCCTCTTTTTCCATTTCTTACAAAGATACCAAACGCGACGCGCATCCGCAACCGTCACGGCCGGCATTTAAACTCTTTTAGCAATGAGCGCATTGCCCGCGAAAAAATTTAACATAAATTCAACCGGGTCAGAAGTCAACCGACCGAAGCCATTGCCGCCACTGCTCGCGCGTGCCGTTGAATGTGTTGAGATCGACAGACCCTTCCGTGGCACTTACCCACCCCCAATGGCTGTACTGCCACAGAGACCATTCCATGTCGGCGTCCTCCGGAAGAGGCGGCTGCGTGAATGAGCATATCCAGAGCGGGTAGTCGCTGAAACTGTCGCGGACGAAACGCTCGTAGCCATCCTTGTTGGTGTAAAGCATCACGGCATGCCCGTTGCTCTCCAGATAGCCGATCATGTCGCGGAGCCTCATCAGTATGGAATCGGTGGGCATATCACGCGGATTGGTCCACTCCTCGAGATCTATCACGAGGGGCAGTTCAAGGGTCTTTCCCATAAGAGAATTCAGAAAGTTGATCCCCTGCATCTTGCCGTCGGTGCCGAACTTGAAGAAATGATACGCGCCCACGTTCTCTATGCCGGCCTTGCGGGCCGCGTGATAGTTGGCGTTGAACTTCGGATCCTTGAACGTCGCACCTTCGGTGGCCTTCAGTATCACGAAGTCGATGGAGTCGGCGGCAAGGCGCGTGAAGTCAACGTCGCCGTTGTGGGCCGAAAGATCGATTCCCGTCACGGGGTATTCCTCGCGGCTGAGCTCGATAGGGGTTATCTCCTTGCGCAGCTTCACAAGCAGCATCACCATACCCACGGTAAGGAATGTAGCGAGGATGACCACGGTGGCCACGTTTATGCCCGATCTGCTGTTTCTGCGTGCGCACATATAATTTTATACCTTGTTAATACTACAAACCATCAGCCGATGCATGCCGCTGTCAGCCATGCGACAGCCACGGCGAGCATAGCCATGGCCGTCATGCCGAGCAGGGGATTGATGGCTTTCCCCTTACGGCATTTCAGCAACCGGCAGAGCAGAAGGTGCACAATGAGGTAGCCCCACCCGATCCATTCATACGGCTTCATGGCTCCGAGCAGAAGCAACATCGCACCCACACCGCCGATGAGATAGAGCGAGTAAGCGAATCCGCGGCCCATTATCACGGCAAGCGTGCGCTTGCCTACGGCAGCATCGTCGTCGGCATCGCGGTAGTTGTTTACCAGCAGAACATTGGCTCCCATCAACCCTATGGCGAGCGAAGCCATCGCTACATTGGCGGTGAATGTCCCGGCCTGCACGTAGTAGGTGAGGTTGACAGGGATTATTCCGAAGAACAGCACCACGGCCACCTCTCCAAGCCCGTGGCGCGAAAGCGGGTAAGGCCCGGCGCTGTAAGCCATCGCACCGACAGCTATCACGAAGCCGGCCAGCAGAAGCCACCATCCTCCCCACCACAACAGGGCGAGACCCGTGCAGCACGCCGCGCCGAGCACGCCGTAGGTGGCATAGAGCATCGCCTGCGGAGTGATGTCGCCTTCGGTGACGCCGCGCCTCGGCCCGTCGCGTCCAACACGGTCGAGCCCGTCGCGATAGTCGTAGTACTCGTTGGCGAAGTTCGACGATACCTGCGCGAGCACCGCGAACACAAGGCATAGCAGGGCCGGAGCGACCGCGAAAGTGCCGTCGGCCACATTATATCCGATGGCGGTCAGCACCCCCGCCACCGACACCGGCAGCGTGCGCAACCGCATCGCTTCAATCCAGGGTTTGATTTTCATATAATGACATGTCGAAATTTACGTCAGTCAGCCTCCGTGGCCGAAATGTCGGGAAGTTTCGCCGAAGCATCATCCGCCGTGATACCGAAGCAGCGCGTCACCGCACGGCGTATGCGGTCGGCCTCAGGCACGTTGCGCATGAGGATGTCGATTATCGCCGCAACGTATGCCTCGTGGTTCTTCAGGCCGCACATGTTGGCGACGTTGCTCTGCGACACCATCGACTTCTGGTTGTACACCCTGAGCACCGACTGGTAATCGCCTCCGTCGACATACCCACGGAAGTCGCGCACGAGCTGGTTGTAGGTGTCGCGCGGACGTAGCTCGTGCACGAGATCGGCGATGTGCTCTTCGAATTTATCGATCGTTGGGAAGCGTCCGTCGATGCGGTATTCTACCATGCGCTTAACCCTGTGGCGGGCATGCATCAGCGCCTGCTGCTTCAGCTCGCCGCGAAACATGTTGATGACGGCCTTCCTCACTCGGTCGAACACACGGTCCTCGTTGCGATGGAAATAATGCGCCACGGCCCTGACCACCTCTTCAAGCATGAGTATGTTTTCGATCTCGGCCACATCGGGCACGAATATGCGCTTCTTGCGCAGATAGGCCACCTCGTGGGCGTCGCGCCTGTCGCGGTCCACGATGCCGTGGCTGTCGAGATGGTGGAACGAATTGAGGTCGTTGAACGTGCGCGTGGCCTCTATCACCTTGTTGCAGCTCCCGAGCGAGCGCACGGTGTAGTTGGTGAACACTAGCGGGTAGAGCTTGGCGTCGATGCTGTGCGAGCCGTCCCCCTCGATGAAAAGCACAGGCTTGCGCGCGCCCACTATGGTGGTGTAGATCTCGTCGTCGAGCGGAGCGCCGGCGGGAAGCACGGCATAGTCCCACCGCTGGGCCTCGGCGTCGTAGCCGCGCACCCACACGACTGTCGACTGCGGTCGCGATGCCACAAACTCTACATTGTGCGTCGTATAGATCCACGTGCAGTCGGGGCGCAGCGCCTCCACCTTGTCCCATATCATCCCCATTATCGAGGGATGGAGGAACATCTCGGGGCTGTTGACGAACACCACCGCACCCTGGGGGGCGAGCACGGCCGCCCCGAAGATGTAGAGCACGGCCTTCTCTCCGTCGGAAAGGCGCATCTGCGAGTAGGCGTCGCCGTCATCCTTGCGGCTGAAGAGCAGCCGTCCACCCTCGCGGAGTATGCGGCTGTCGGGGAACACGTCCTGCCATGCGCCGATCACCCTGTCTAGGCAGGTAGGCTCCATATCGCCGCCGGAGTACTTGTACAGCAGCAGATGGAGCACCTCGTCGAGCAGCAGCAGAGCCATCACGCGCTCGAACTGCGTGTGGTGGTCGCCGCGCATGAACGGTGACCGCTCCGTGGCCGACTCATACAGCATGTCGACCGATCCCTCCCGCGTGTCCGGATCCGTGCAGGCATAGAGAGCCGTCAGGGCCGACACCCGGAACACCGGATGCCGCTCGGAGGCGTCAGCAGCAAGCCGCGCCGTAAACCGGGTCTTGCCCGACCCGTTTGCTCCTATTATAATAATGCGCTGCGCATCCCCCTCGAGGGTGGCACGCGTCGAGTCGAGCTGCGGAGGTAGCGTGAGTTTCATGTCGTCATCCTTTTTTCGTCAGTAAAGTTAACAATTTATTTTCACAGTCCCCACCCCTTCCCGCCTTTGTCAACGATTCAGAAACGGAAAATTCATCGTTAATCGCCATTTGCAGAATTCAGTGTGATGGGGACAGCGGTTGTTAAGCTATGTTTTGTAACATACGGCGCGGAGGCGGTTTTCTCGATGTTTTTTCGTAATTTGCCAACCGTTGTCAGCCCATTGGACGCTCAGAGGAGCCGGAGGGACGGCACAACCCCTTCTTCTAACAATATAAACTTCTAATAACATGAAGGTTTACAAGACAAGCGAAATCAAAAACATAGCCTTGCTCGGCAGCAAAGGCTCCGGTAAAACCACACTCGCAGAAGCGATGCTTTACGAGTGTGGAGTTATAAAACGTCGCGGCAATGTCGAGTCAGGCAACACCGTAAGCGACTATTTCCCGGTGGAGAAGGAGTATGGCTACTCAGTATTCTCTACCATTTTTTACGCCGAATTCCTTGGCAAGAAACTCAATGTGATCGACTGTCCGGGCGCCGACGACTTCGTCGGCAACGCCATCACAGCCCTCAACGTCACAGACACGGGTGTGATACTGGTCGACGCACAATATGGAGTGGAGGTAGGTACGCAGAACATTTTCCGCACCACTGCCACGCTGAAGAAGCCCGTGATATTCGCCCTCAACCAACTCGACGGCGAAAAGGCCGACTATGACAACGTGATCGAGCAGATGACCGAGATATTCGGTCCGAAGGTGACCCCCATACAATACCCCATAAACGTCGGCCCCGGCTTCAACGCCATGATCGACGTGCTGCTCATGAAGAAATACTCCTGGGGTCCCGACGGTGGAGTGCCGGTAATTGAGGAAATCCCCGCCGAAGAGCATGACCGCGCCCAGGAGCTGCATCAGAAACTCGTCGAGGCCGCAGCCGAAAACGACGAGACCCTGATGGAGAAATTCTTCGACCAGGGCCACCTCACCGAGGACGAGATGCGCGAAGGCATCCGCAAGGGACTCGTCGACCGCTCCATATTCCCGGTATTCTGTGTCAGCGCCATCAAGGACATGGGCGTACGCCGCATGATGGAATTCCTCGGCAACGTAGTGCCTTTCGTCGAGGACATGCCCGCACCCGTCGACACCGAAGGCGAAGAAGTGAAGCCCGACTCCGACGGCCCGCTGTCGCTATTCATGTTCAAGACCACCGTCGAGCCGCATATAGGCGAAGTCAGCTATTTCAAGGTAATGAGCGGCACACTAACCCCGGGTGTCGACCTTACGAACGTGGACCGTGGCACGAAGGAGCGCATAGCACAGATGTTCTGCGTGTGCGGCCAGATAAAGACACCCGTCGACAAGCTCTGCGCCGGCGACATCGGCGCCACCGTAAAGCTCAAGGACGCACGCACGGGCAACACCCTCGACGAGAAGGGTTGCGAATACCGTTTCGACTTCATCAAGTACCCCGCGCCGAAATACCAGCGCGCAGTGCGCCCTGTGACCGAATCCGACGCCGAGAAGCTTTCCGAAATCCTCACCCGCATGCACGAGGAGGATCCCACCTGGGAAGTGCAGCAGTCAAAGGAACTGAAGCAGACCATACTCTCCGGACAGGGCGAATTCCACCTGCGCACACTCAAATGGCGCGTGGAAAACAACGACAAACTACCCATCGTGTTCGACGAGCCGCGCATACCCTACCGTGAGACCATAACCAAGGCAGCCCGTGCCGACTACCGCCACAAGAAGCAGTCGGGAGGTGCAGGCCAGTTCGGCGAAGTGCACCTGATCATCGAGCCTTACACAGAAGGGATGCCCGCGCCCGACACCTACAAGTTCGGCAACCAGGAGTTCAAGATGAACGTGCGCGACACCCAGGAGATACCCCTCGAATGGGGCGGCAAGCTCGTCGTGTGCAACTGCATCGTAGGCGGAGCCATCGACGCGCGCTTCATCCCCGCCATCGTCAAGGGACTGATGGACCGCATGGAGCAGGGGCCACTCACCGGAAGCTACGCACGTGACGTGCGCGTATGCATCTACGACGGCAAGATGCACCCCGTAGACTCCAATGAGATATCATTCCGTCTGGCCGGACGCAACGCATTCTCCGAAGCGTTCCGCAACGCCAATCCCAAGATTCTGGAACCCGTCTACGATGTCGACGTGTTCGTCCCCGCCGACGTGATGGGAGACGTGATGAGCGACCTCCAGGGACGCCGGGCCATCATCATGGGCATGTCGAGCGAAAACGGATTCGAGAAAATTTCTGCACGTGTGCCGCTGAAGGAGATGTCATCCTACTCGACCGCGCTGAGTTCTATCACCGGTGGACGCTCCTCGTTCACCATGAAGTTCAGCTCCTACGAACTTGTGCCCTCCGACGTCCAGGAAAAGCTCCTCAAGGCCTACGCCGAGTCCCAGACCGAAGAATAACGAATCAATCTATTACCAACATTTCACACCCCGCAGGCGCGCCCTATCCCGGCGCGCTTGCTTTTTTTCACGGTGACACAATGTATGGAATACATTTTCTCTCTGTGCTATCCATGTGCTCCGTGCGTTTTTCCCCGGATTATCCGTATCTTTGACTACGTCTTAGATACTCATGCTCGGCAAAATCAAATAAAATTTGCTTTTGCGCTCGACTTATCCGTATCTTTGCACCCGTTGCTGAATATCATAAACCAAACATCAAATAAAACTATCATGCGAAATTTCACTTGCGTCAACGACATAGGGCCTCTCGACAAGGCCGTGGCCGAAGCTCTCGAAGTAAAGTCCAACCGCTTCGCTTACAAGCACCTCGGAGAAAACCGCACTCTGATGATGATTTTCTTCAACTCATCGCTGCGCACACGCCTCTCGACACAGAAGGCCGCCATGAACCTCGGCATGAACGTAATAGTACTCGACGTCAACCAGGGCGCATGGAAACTTGAGACCGAACGAGGCGTAATCATGGACGGAGACAAGCCGGAACATCTGCTTGAGGCCATTCCCGTCATGGGGTGCTACTGCGACGTGATTGGCGTGCGCTCATTCGCGCGGTTCGAGTCAAAGGAGGACGACTATCAGGAGAAAGTGATCAACCAGTTCATCCGCTACTCGGGCCGTCCCGTTTTCTCGATGGAGGCCGCCACGCGCCATCCGCTACAGTCATTCGCCGACCTCATCACTATCGAAGAGCACAAGACCAAATCCCGCCCGAAAGTAGTGATGACATGGGCACCCCATCCAAAGGCACTCCCGCAGGCCGTGCCCAACTCCTTTGCCGAGTGGATGAACGCTACCGACTACGACTTCGTGATAACACATCCCCACGGCTACGAACTCGACCCCGCGTTTGTAGGCCGTGCCACAGTGGAGTATGACCAGGACAAGGCTCTCGCAGGTGCCGACTTCGTATATGCAAAAAACTGGAGCGCCTACGCCGACCCCAACTACGGCAAAGTCCTCTCCACCGACCGCGCCTGGACCGTCACCGCCGAGAAGATGGCACTCACCGACAACGCTTTCTTCATGCACTGCCTGCCAGTACGCCGCAACATGATCGTCACCGATGACGTCATCGAAGGTCCGCGCTCGCTCGTGATCCCCGAAGCCGCCAACCGCGAAATCTCCGCACAGGTGGTATTGAAACGCATCCTCCAGGACCTCTGACCATCCCCACTATCAGCATGGCCACACGTACACCCAAGGAAGTCATCGACCTCGCTGCCACGATAGGCACGAACAAAGCCGGCCTGAGTTCCGGCAAAAACGGCACATACGCCCGTTTTGCCCTCCTGACCATCCTCGCCGGAGTCTACATAGCTTTCGGCGGCATCCTTTCCGTGATCCTCGGATTCGGATTCCCGGAAATCACCGCCGCCAACCCCGCCATGCAGAAGCTGCTCAGCGGAGCCGCGTTCCCTATAGGACTAATTCTCGTTGTGGTACTCGGCGCGGAGCTGTTCACAGGAAACAACGCCCTGCTCATGCCCGCATGGATCATGCGGCGCTGTTCGGTCCGCGATGTCGTCGTCAACTGGATTCTCGTCTATCTCGGCAACTTCGTCGGGGCGCTCCTGTTCGTCTACTTCCTCGTCTATCTCACCGGACTGCTCCATCCGGAGCCTTACAGGTCGGCCATAATATCCGTGGCCGAGGCGAAGGTGTCGCTCCCATGGCTCACGGCATTCCTGCGCGGCATAGGTGCAAACTGGTGCGTGTGCCTCGCCATATGGCTTGCCCTCGCGGCGAAAAGCTCGGGAGCGAAGATGTTCGGTTGCTGGCTCCCGGTGATGGCGTTCGTGGCCCTCGGTTACGAGCATTCCGTGGCCAACATGTTCTTCATCCCCGCCGCCATGCTTGAAGGTGCGGGGATAACCGTCGGACAGTTTGTCATCGACAACCTTGTCCCTGTCACCATAGGCAATATCGTCGGAGGCGCGCTCTTCGTGGGCTGCGTCCACGCCTACCTCTATCTCGACCGGTCGAAATGAAAAGAGACATCCTATCGCGGCTATTCCCTGCCGGCATGTGGAGCGGACGTCTCGGCCTGCTCGTAGCGGCGGCTTTCATCAAGCTGATTCTGTTCGATGTGGTCTGGTGCATGGGCACCACCTTCCGCGCCATGTCCGACATCGGCCTCTACCTCAACGCCATCCTCGCTGCCCTGATCCTCGCGCTCCCCTACGTGGTCTCGCGCCGGTTCTGGATAGCTGTGATGATTCTTTTCGTAGCCGACGGTGTGCTGGTGGCAAACCTCATGTATTGCCGCACCTACTTCACCGCCATCCCGCTCGACAGCTACCTGCTCGCCGGAAACCTCTCCGACTTCACGGCGAGCGTGGTCGACTCCATGCGCTGGCTCGACCTGCTGCTTCCGCTCACCACAGTGGCGGCATGGATTCTCGGACGCCGCATCCCAAACCGTTTTCCTCGCCGCTTCACCCTCCGCTACGTTATCTACATAGCCGTCGCCGCCTTGCTCGCAGGCATTGCGGCACTGTGCCGGGGCGGATTCCGCGCCCACTACTCGCGCTTGCAGGAATCCTGCTACTACACCACCTGCACCACGCCGATATACACCGTCGGCGACTCCATGCTGTATGACGCCGTCAGCGGCAACTCGCGCTCGCTCGACGACGCCGGAGCCGAACGCATACGCGCCTGGATGCGCTCAAAGGAGGAGCTGCGCCCCCACCGCGCGTTGCCCGACAGCATCCCGGGCCGCGACAACCTCGTCGTCATACTCTGCGAGTCGCTCGAAAGCTGGGTCATCGACCGCAAGATCGACGGCGTGGAGATAACCCCGGTGCTCGACTCGCTAATCGCCGACACGGCCACCACCCTCTACGCGCCCAATGTCCTCACCCAGGTGGCCGCCGGGCGCTCCATCGACTGCCAGCTCTTGCTCAACGCCGGGATGCTCCCCATGCAGTCGAGCGTCTACTCCATGCGCTATCCCCAGAACCGCTACTATACCCTCAACCAAGCCCTCTCCGAGAAAAACGGCGCACGCTCCTACATCCTGACATGCGACAAGCCGATTGTCTGGAACCAAGAGCCTATAGCACGCGCATTCGGCATCGACACCCTGCTCACGCGCTCGTCATGGCGCAACGACGAACTTGTCGGCAATCCCGCCAAACTATCCGACGGCTCATTCATGCGTCAGGCTGTCGAAAAGATGCGCGCCGGTGAGATATGGCCGGTAGGCGAAAACGCCTTCATGCAGTTTGTCACCTACTCGGGCCACAATCCCTTCCGGTTGCCGGATAAGCTGCGCACAGTCACCTTCTCCGACAGGTTTCCAGAGCGCATGCGCGACTACATGATGATGGCCCGCTACACCGACAGCGCCATAGGCTCGCTCCTCGACTACCTCCGCTCGCGTCCCGACTACGACCGCACCCTCATAGTCATCACCGGCGACCACGAGGGCCTCGCCATGGACCGCGCATCCATCCTCGACGACCCCGACGCACAAGGCATCGTGTCGCCCGGCCAGTTCACCCCGCTCATCATCGTCAACTCCCCCGTCGGAGGGCGCTACGATGCCATCCTCGGACAGGCCGACATCTATCCCACCCTGCTCAATCTCATGCGCCTCGACTCCTACCCCTGGAAAGGTATGGGACAAAGCATATTAGACCCCGCCAAAGCCCCATTCGCCATAAGTTCAATGACCGGTGCGGTCGCCGGCGACACCACCGCTCTCCCGGCCACCCTAATCTCCAACATCCGCTCCGCCCGCGCCATCTCCGACCTCATCATCTCCACCGACGCCCTCTCGGTCATCGAGCCATAACAGCATTGACTAATCAGCAATAATCGGACTAATATGACCAATTGGCCATATTGGTCTAATTGGCCCAATTAGTCCCATACCTCCCTATTGTCCTTAACCTCCCTAACCTCCCTAATCTCCTTATTCTCTCCATTGCTCTCATTCTCTTCCTATCCCCGAACTTTTCTCCAAAATAATTTGTAACTTTAGGGAGAATCAACACATTTATCGATGAGCAACACATTGAAGATATTCTGCAAGAACATTGGCGAATATGTCGATTTCCAGGGAGGACAGACTCTCATGGACATCTACCGCACCCTCGCCGACCGCATACCAGAGCGCCCCATCTGCGCCCACGTCAACAACAAGACCGAGGATCTCTCCTACCCGCTCTTCGCGCCCAAGCAGGTAGAGTTTCTGACGGCACAAAGCCCCTCAGGCCACCGCGTCTACATCCGCTCGCTCTGCATGATGCTCTACCGCGCGGTCACGGCCCTCTATCCGGGAGCGCGCCTCGTAATCGAGCACTCCATCGGACGCGGCTACTACTGCCGCCTCGTCGGCGACGGCATCGCCATGTCGCAGCAGGTGGTCGACGCGCTGCGCGGCTACATGCACACCCTCGTGGCCCGCGCCCTCCCGTTCGAGCGCAAGGAGCGCCTGACCTCCGACGTGATAAAGATATTCGAGGAGCAGGGTCTCGCCGACAAGGTCAAGCTCCTGCGCTCGCTCCACGACCTGTACACCGTTTACTACCGTCTCGACGGCATATGTGACAGCTACTACGGCAACCTCGCACCCTCCACCGACATGTGCCCCGTGTTCGATCTGCGCCTCTTCAAGGAAGGATTCCTTCTAATGGGTATGGCCAAGGACGACCCCACAGCCGCCGAATCGCCCATCATGCAAGAGAAACTCTACCACGCCTTCACCGACTATCTCGCCTTCAACCGTGTGATCGGTGTCGACAACGTGGGCGACCTCAACGCAGCCATCGCCCACAAGGAAGCCCCCATGCTGATCAACGTCGCCGAAGCCCTCCACGACAAGAAGATAGGGCGCATCTCCGACGAAATCCTCCGCCGCTACAACGAAGGCGGCGCACGCGTGGTGCTCATCGCCGGACCTTCATCATCCGGAAAGACCACATTCACCAAGCGCCTCGCCATACAGCTCATGACCAACCTCCTTGAGCCTAAGATGATTTCGCTCGACGACTACTTCGTCAACCGCGAGGACACTCCGCGCGAGCCTGACGGCGGAGACTACGACTACGAATCGCTCTACGCCCTCGACCTCCCTAAGTTCAACGCCGACCTCAACAGCCTCCTCTCCGGAGAGGAGATACAGCTCCCCACCTACAACTTCGAGTTGGGACGCCGCGTCTACAAAGGAAAAACTCTGAAACTATCCGACCGCAGCGTGCTCCTCATCGAGGGCATCCACGGGCTCAACCCCGAGCTTACCAAGGAGATTGAGCCGCGCATGAAGTTCATGATCTACGTCTCCGCCCTCACCACCCTCTCCATCGACGACCACAACTGGGTGCCCACATCCGACAACCGCCTTCTCCGCCGCATGGTTCGCGACAACAAATACCGTGGAGTCTCGGCCACCGATACCATACGCCGCTGGCCGAGCGTAAGGCGCGGCGAGGACAAGTGGATATATCCCTACCAGGAGAACGCCGACGCCATGTTCAACTCATCGCTAATCTTCGAGCTTGGTGTCATCAAGGAATACGCCGAAGAACTGCTGCGGGGCGTTCCGCGCGACATACCCGAGTATGCCGAGGCCTACCGCCTGCGCACACTCCTCGGCTACTTCACCCCCATCACCGACCGCACCATCCCCACCACCTCTCTCCTGCGCGAGTTCCTCGGCGGCTCCTCATTCCGCTACTGATTCCACCACCCTACTTACACTCCCTTTAACCCCGTATTTCATCTACGCCACATTCCACAGGCCGGCCCCATAACGAGTGCCGGCCTGAATTTTTGCATCCTTTTTCACAGATCCATAGCCCTTTATTGCTGTTTTTAACATTTATAATCCATTGATTTACTGGAAATTATCATATTTGACAAAATACCGTCGCTTTTTGACAAAATACCGTCGCTCAATTTAGCCGCCACCGCATATCTTTGCACACCGTCAGAATTAAAATGACCTCGACACAATGTGTGATACACAGAAAACTTGTCTGTTTTAACGAAAATTTTTACCAATCATCAAAATATCAATTAACCCAATTGGTGCCATGAATCTAAAGTTCATCCAACCCAAAATCATGGTTGTGGCCTGCGCCCTCTGCTGCACGTATCCGGTAGTAGCAGCCTCGGCGAACGCCAATGCCATGTCGGGCGAGGCACAAGCCTCGTCAGGAACAGTCTCCGTCAGCGGAGAGGTACTCGACTCCAACGGCGATCCGTTGACCGGAGTATCAGTAAGCATCGAAGGAAAAGGTATGGTCGGCGTCACCGACATCGACGGCCGCTTCAACGTCAAGGCCGCACCCGGCCAGACCCTTCAGTTCACCTATATCGGATTCGCCCCTACCAAAGAGAAGGTAACCGGACAGCCGATGAAAGTGACCATGAAAGAGGAGTCAACCGCCCTCAACGAGGTCGTGGTCACAGCCCTTGGCATCAAGAAAGAGGCCAAGTCACTTTCCTATAATGTGCAAAAAGTCGATGCCGACGACATCACACGCATATCCGACGCAAACATCGTCAACAACCTCGCCGGCAAGGTAGCCGGTGTCACCATCAACGCCACAGCCTCCGGCATCGGAGGCGCTTCTCGTGTGGTGATGCGAGGTGCAAAGTCATTAAGCAACAACAACAACGCCCTCTACGTGGTCGACGGTATCCCCATGCTCGACATGAAGGCCGGTGCCACACAGGCCGAAGGCATATATGAAGGAGCCGCACAGTCGGGCGACCCGCTCTCGGCCATCAACCCCGAGGACATCGAAAGCATCTCCGTGCTCTCCGGACCCTCCGCATCCGCACTCTACGGCTCTGCCGCCGCCAACGGCGTGGTCCTCATCACCACAAAGAAAGGCGAGGAAGGGCAGACCAAGGTGACCATATCCAACAACACCACTTTCATGCGTCCGTTCTGCACACCCGAGACGCAGACCACCTACGGACAGTCCGAACCCGGATCATACTTCAGCTGGGGCGAGAAGCTCAAGACTCCGAGCACCTACAACCCCGACGACTTCTTCCAGACCGGCTACAACGTGACCAACACCGCGTCGCTCACCACCGGTACGGCTAAGAACCAGACATACCTCTCGATCGGTACGACCAATGCCGAGGGCATAATCCACAACAACACCTACTCGCGCTACAACGCCTCGGTGCGCAACACCTCGAAGATGGCCAACGACAAGCTGACGATGGATCTGTCGTTCAACCTCAGCCGCATCCACGAGAAGAACATGCTCTCGCAGGGCTACTATCTCAACCCCCTCGTGCCCATCTACCTCTTCCCCGCAGGCGACGACATCCGCAAGCTTCAGGCCTACGAGCGCTTCGACCCCACCCGCAACCTCATGACGCAGTATTGGCCATATTCCGGATCAACATCCACCGAGATGATGAACCCGTGGTGGATCACCGAGCATACGGCCACGCCCAACCAAAAGACGCGCTACGCCGTCACTGCCCAGTTCCGCTATGAAATCGCGCCCTGGATCAACGTCAGCGCACGCGCCAAGTACGACCGCGACGACCAGACCCGCGAGCGCAAGTACGATGCAGGCACGAACCTCCTCTACACCGAGAAATCCCTGAAAGGATACTACGCCCAAAACCTGATCGTCGGCGAGCAAATCTATGCCGAGGTACTCGCATCAATCAACAAGTACTTCAACGACAACACCTACAACCTCACCGCTAACCTCGGTGCCAACCTTGAGGACAACAACTATGTTGCAAATTGGATTGGCGGAGGACTCATGTCGACAGCCAATCACTTCACATTGTCAAACATTGACGTGGAAAAAGCCAATCAGCATACTTTCCGGACGCACAAAAACAGAAAGAAACGCGCCATATTCGGTACCATGCAGCTCGGATGGAAGTCTCGCCTATACCTCGACATGTCGGCACGAAATGACTGGTCATCCACATTCCAGGGTACCGACACGAAGTCGTTCTTCTATCCCTCGATTGGTCTGTCCGGAATCATCACCGACCTCTTCAACATCCAGAGCCGAGTGCTCAACTACGCCAAGGTGCGCGTGTCATACTCCGAAGTAGGTAATGACCCCGATCCGTATATTACCATCGTGACCTATCCCATGAACTCCGGAGCACCTGCCACCCAGTCACGTCGTCCCAACTCCAACCTCGAGCCCGAGCGTACCAAGTCGTGGGAGGCCGGTATCAACCTCGCAATGTTCGACAACCACTTCCGCCTCGACGCCACCCTCTACAAGTCGAGCACCTACAACCAGTTCTTCGAACGCGCACTCTCCGGAACTACCGGCTATAATTCCGAGATCTTCAACGGCGGACAGGTAGACAACAAAGGCATCGAGCTTACGGCACGCTACAACAACTCCTGGGGCGATTTCTCATGGGGCACCTACGTGACCTGGTCGCTCAACCGCAACAAGATCGTGGAACTCGCTCCCGATTACCGCGACCCCTACACCGGCGAACTATCGCCGCTCACCGAACTCGAAAAGCCCGGTACCGGAATGTACAAGATGAAGCTCACCCAGGGCGGTACGATCGGCGACATCTACGTCAACACCCTCCGCACCGACGAGCATGGCAACATCTACGTGGATCCTGTTACAAAGCAGATCTACGCCGAGCAGGGCACATACATAAAGGCCGGAAACGCAGCGCCAAAGTACAACCTCAGCTGGGGCAACGACCTCCGCTTCAAGGGCCTCAACCTCAGCTTCCTCTTCACCGCTCGCGTAGGCGGCATCGGTGTCTCACAGACACAGTCCGTGCTTGACTACTACGGCGCATCGCAGGCTTCGGCCGACGCTCGCGACAACGGCGGAGCGCTCGTCAACGGATTCCCCCTATCGGCCTACGACTACTACAAGGTGGTGGGTTCCGCCGCAGGAACAGGCTCAGGCGTAGGTGCCATGTATGTCTACTCCGCCACCAACGTCCGCCTCTCCGAGCTGACTCTCGGCTACGACTTCCCCGTCAAGAAGTGGGGCACATTCATCAAGGGTCTCAACGTGTCGTTCATCGGCAAGAATCTCTTCTTCCTCTACAAGAAGGCCCCCTACGACCCCGAAGTGACCGCCAGCTCCGGCACCTACATGCAGGGTATCGACCTCTTCATGGTGCCGAGCACCCGCAACCTCGGTTTCTCCGTAAAGGTACAGTTCTAATCACCACCTCCTTAAACTCCAGAATACGACATGTCACTACATGATATCATAAAAAGCAGGACCGCGCTGCTCGCAGCCGTAGCCGTGGGCGCCCTCGCCACATCCTGCATCGACTACGAGGACAACGTCAATCCCGACGAGGCCACCGAAGAGATGATGACCGTCGACAACCTCAAGGCAGGCTCGTTCTTCAATCAGATGCAGAGAGGCATCATCCTCTTCCAGAACATCGACGGCAACCGCTCCGCAGGTGACTACCAGATCACCCAGGGCTATTTCTACGACGCCCTCGGCGGATACGCAGCTGCCACAATCGCCAATGCCGAGTGGAACGCGCTCTATGCTTTCAAAAACCAGGGCCGCAAGGCCGTGTTCGATGCCGCGTCCGTCCGCGTGATGTCGCCGTGGAAGCAGATCCACGAGATGGCAGAGGCCGAGGGCCTCGCCACCCTCGACGCCCTCGCAGCAGTGGTGAAGATCGCAGCCATGCACCGCGCAGCCGACACATTCGGCTCCATCGCCTACATCAACTTCGGGAAGTCGCCGAACTACGACTCCCTTGAGGAGATTTACAAGAAGTTCTTCGAGGAACTCGACAATTCAATCACCGTACTCTCCTCCACAGTCGCCACAGGCAACACCACCATGCTCGCCGACTACGACGTGGTCTACGGAGGCGACCTCAACAAATGGCTCAAGTTTGCCAACACCCTCCGTCTGCGCCTCGCCATGCGCTGCTCCTACGCCGATCCGGCCCTCGCAAAAGAGCAGGCCGAGAAGTCGACGGCATCGTCTATCGGATTCATCGAGAGCGCCGACGACCGCGCCGAGCTGCGCCACAACCTCATCAGCTACATCCACCCCTATTCCGAGATCATAGGATGGCACGAGTCGAAGCCCGCCGCATCGATCATAGCCTACATGAACGGCTACGAGGATCCCCGGCGCACAGCCTACTTCACCCCCGGATATCAGGGTGGATACTACGGAGTGCTCACCGGACTCAACACCGCAAACACCACCTCCTACAAGGATGAAAAAGGCACCACCCTCTCCGAGCTGAATATCCCCGCCGACTATCCCCTCGTGTGGATGTTCGCTGCCGAAAGCTTCTTCCTCCGCGCCGAAGGCGCCATCAGAGGCTGGAACATGGGAGGCGATGCCCAAAGCTTCTACAAGGCCGGTGTCGAGGCTTCGTTCAATGAGCGAGGGGTGACAGGAGCCGACACATACCTCAACTCCACAAAGACCCCGGGGCAGTTCCGAGACATGATCTACGGCAACAACCGCAACGTCAGCTCCACCATCACTCCCAAATGGGACAACAGCGCCGACTTCGAGACAAAGCTCGAGCGCATCATCACCCAGAAGTGGATCGCCATGTTCCCCGAGGGTTGCGAGGCCTGGAGCGAGCAGCGTCGCACAGGCTATCCCAAGCTGATCCCCGTGCTCAACAACGCCAGCGGAGGCACCGTAGATGCCGAAAAGGGAGCGCGACGCATACCTTTCCCCGATGAAGAGTACTCCGTCAACGCCGAGGGCGTCGCCACCGGCGTGGCTAATCTCGGCGGTCCCGACAACGGAGGCACCAAAGTATGGTGGGACAAGAAATAACATCCACATACCCTTTCCATTCACATCACTGAATTACCGAAACTACCACAATGAAAACCAAGATATTTTCCACCATAGGACTTCTCGCCATCGCCGCCGGATTCGTCGCTTGCGACACCGATGTCGAGCCGATGCAGGTACAGAAGCCGTTCCCCGAGAGAGAGAGCGAGGACTATCTCGCCAACCTCAGGGCATACCACGAGAGTGACCACGCCGTGTTCTACGGCTACTACGCCGCCTACATACAGCAGAACTCCCCCTCGATGGGCGAGCGCATAATAGGTCTACCCGACTCTGTCGACATCATCAACCTTTGGGAGGGTGTACCCAACCCCGAGACAAATCCTCTCGCATACTCCGACATGCAGTACTGCCGCAAGAAGAAAGGCATAAAGTTCGTCTCACACAAGGATGCCGCATGGCAGTGGGAATTCACTTCCATATCGGGCGAGAAAATTAATTGCAAGGAACTCGGCGACGAAGAAGGAATGCGCAAGTATGCCGACTTCATCCTTGAGGAAATCTACGCCCGCGACATCGACGGCGTGGACCTCGACTACGAGCCGCGTGACTATTGGAACGACGGCGGACGCAAGATCACACTCGTATGCCAGTACCTCGCCGAGCAGATCGGCCCGAAAGGCAAGGATCCCTCCAAGCTCCTTATCGTCGATTATTTCAGCCATACTCCTCCCCAGGCTATCGGCGAGCTGTGCAACTACTTTGTAAAGCAGGCCTATGGCGCAAGCTCCGCCTATTCCCTCCAGAGCACATACAATGCCGTCGCAGGCTCCATCCCCCCGGAGAAACTGATTGTCTGCGAGCAGATGGGCGACTATCGCGAGAATGCCGGCGTACCTTTCACCGAGGCCGACGGCAATACCAAAACTTCCGATTTCTGGGCAATCGAGCCGGGAAGCCGCATGTACTCCCTCGAAGGTTTCGCCCGCTGGAACCCTACACAAGGCCGCAAAGGTGGTTTCGGTGGATACTACTTCCAGTATGACTACTACCACAAGTACGGCCCCTACCACAACGTGCGCCGCGCCATTCAGCTCTGCAACCCCTCCAACCCCGACGCAATGCCCAAGAAGGAGACTGCCGAGTAACAGTACAACCCAATAAATTCAAGACTCAGCAATGAAACTTTTGAAATCCATAATACTTGCCGCCCCTCTCGCGCTCATAGCCATGACGGCCTGCAACTCCGAAGGCGACAACTTCGAATACCACAAGCCGCAGGTCTACATCACCGGCACCGACTCCAGCCCGATCGTGAAGTTCAAGGTCGATGACACCCCGGCCTCCTATGCCCTGACAGCCTCATCCACCCACAAGGCCGACGGTGACATCCATGTCACTTTCGCCTACGACCCCGCAGCCCTCGAGGCGTATAACCAGAAGCAGGGCACCACGCTCGCGCCCCTACCCGCCGACAACTTCGAGCTGTCGTCCTCCGAAGGCGTGATCAAAGCCGGTGGATCATTCTCCGATCCCGTCAACGTCACCATCACCTCTACCGAGGGCCTCGACGATGCCGTGACCTATGTGATCCCGCTATCCATCACCAACTGCTCCGGAAGCCAAATCCTCGAGCCGTCAAAGACTGTGTTCCTCCAGCTCGCGCGGACCATCAACTTCATGTCGCTCGACCTGTCCAACTACTCGATGTATGCAGGAATGTATTTCAACGAGGAGTTCGGATTCCCCGAGGACAAGACCATCGACCTCGGCGCAAGCTACACCTATGAGGTGAAGTGCTATCTCAATCAATTCCGTTCAATCTCCCGCATGATGAACTTCCGAGGCTCAAACATCAACGGCATGTTCCGTTTCGGCGAGGGAGGCTATCCTGTCAACTCCCTGCAATGGTGCGGTGCGGGTGCCGGAAACCATGTGCTGAAATATTCGTTCGAGACCAACCGCTGGTACATGATCACCCTCACCTACGACGGCACACAGTTTACCCTGTATGTCGACGGCGAAAAGGACACCGAAGTGGCAAGTTCAAACGGAGCCAACGTATTCAAGGGCATCGAGCTTGGCATGTCGTGGGAGAACTACCCCTCGCAGCAGCGCTTCAACGGGCGTATTGCCGAAGTCCGCGTATGGGACCGCGTGCTCGGTGCGGCCGAGATCAAGGGCAGCCTCTGCGGCGTCAAGGCCGACAGCCCCGGACTCCGCGCCTACTGGAAGTTCAACGAAGGCGAAGGACACATCTTCCACGATGCCACCGGCAACGGCTACGACATGGATTGGTCCAAATCCAAGCGTGAGAAGAAGGAAGGCGCCGGTGAAGTTCCCACTCCCGAAGCCGCCGACTACGTGCAGTGGAAAAAGGACGCCAACAACAAGTGCGCTCAATAAGGATTGGTTAATACAAATATAATAATCCATGCAGTGTGGTCGGCCGTATACCGACTTCCGGCCGACCACACTTTTTCAGCTATTAAGATACTTTAAATCATCTTTTATTTATCAGTCATTATGAAACATCTTTTACTACTCTCATTGCTCACAGCAGCATCAGCCACAGCCATGGCAGCAGGCCCCGTCACAGTCACCGGTTGGACACACGACCTTGTCCTCGAGGATTCCGCCGGCACATCTCAGACCACCGGCAGCGTCGATCCTTGGGATGCATATGCATTCTACGCAGCATCTGCCAAGGAGGAGGGTGCCTTATGTGCCAAGGACGGAAGCCTTACATCCGCCTCAGGCAACGATTATCTCATCACTCCCCTCGCCGGCAAAAACGGACTCCGCATCAGCGCCTCCGAGACTGGCGAACTCACTTTCGACACGCCTGTCACCGGCTGCGACAAAATCTACGCCCTCGCCACATATAATTATAAGGCTTCCTGGGAAAGTGATGCCAACGCCGGTTCCAATGTTACCTGGACCGTTACATACTCCGACGGCACAACCGAAGCCATCAAGACCAAAGTCAAATTTTACGAAACTACCGCCGACAACCTCGCAAAGACGGTTGACCTCATCAAAATCGATCGCAGCGGCTATACCGGCAAATCATACAGCGTGTACGAGTACGAAATTACTCTCGATCCCGCCAAGACTGCCGAGAAGCTGACTATAAAGCACACCAACTGGTCAGGCAACCTCATCGTGATAGGCTTCTCTACAGGCAAAGGCTCCGGCTCCGATGTTCCCGACACCCCCTCACAGGCCATCGCATGCGCAGGCTATGACATCGACGTCATCGTAGAGGGCATTGACAACTTCAAGAATCTCGCCACAGCTCCCGCTTCGCCCGTAGGTATCGAGGGTGTCGACAAGCAGCTCGTGTTCTATACCGACGATGTGCTCGCCGACGGAGCGATCTGCGGTGCCGACGGCAAGGTCGCACTCGCCAACGGCCACGAATACTCCTTGAATCCCGTAGCCAACAATGCTCTCAAGCTCGATGCATTCGCGGAGCATACCCTCACGCTCTCGACTCCCGTCAGCGGACTTGACAAGGTCTATCTCCTCGCTTTCGGCAATCACAGCTATTCGGTAAAATACACCGTAGCCTGCGTGGCTGCCTACGACGATGGCACATCAAACACCAATGGCGAATGGTTCCAGGTAGGCCGTTGGGGCAACACCGAAGATAGCGGCGTTGCGTTGGAGAATGTCGGATGTCTCGATTGGAACACAGGCGACCCGGATGGAGCACCCAAGTATCGCATCTACGAATGCGCTATCCCCGTTGATCCCTCCAAGAATCTCGTCTCGCTGGCATTCACCAACTATGCTGCGGCAGGCAATGGCGACGTAGTCCTCCTCGGTCTCTCTACCGGCACCGCTACGTCGGGCATTGACAGCGTGTTCGGCAACGACGACGCTGAAAAGACCGTCACCGGCATCTACAACCTCCGTGGCATGAAGGTCAATGCCGACCAGAAGGGTATCGTAATCGTAAGATACTCCGACGGCACCGCCCGCAAGGTTCTTAACAAATAATGGTAAGGTTGGATAATTTGGAAATAGGTTTGCATCTCTCCTTTATCTGTGAAACATGATTAAATACACAAAATAATTTCCCTTCGATGCCGGCGATTTCTATCCACGCCGACATCACGATTACAGGTAATCCGATAGGATAATATCACAATAATAGCTACTTTTTTAACTAAAGTGAATGACAGCGGCGATCCGTGAGGACCGCCGCTTCTTTTTTCACCCCGCCCGTCGTTAGCCCCGGAGGGGCACGGGACACCACAGGACACCGCCGAGGCGGTCCGGGGGATAACACATTCGCCCGGGGAAATGAAAAAGCCATAGTCATCACGACTCTGGCTTTCCCGGAAATTTTAGTGAATGTTGATTGTGCGATATCTTTCTAATCGCCAGTGGACCGGCAGCGATGCCATCGCGCCTACAAGCCGCCACGGGCAATCTGTTATGTCGAAAAAAGCAGCAGCCTTTCCCCCGTGCCCGACGGCAAAAGAGAAAAACCGTTTCTGCACCCGGCATACAGCCGACGGCAGAATCTGATTAAAAATGAATGTTGATGATATAACATGTTTTATGTTAGTGTCGGTAGATAAAAACCATCCCAGGCAATGCATGCCAATGGTTATCTCATGAAATCTAAACAGGCTGCAAGCGTACCCGGATTGCGGATACGGCTTTTTGGCCGGATTGTAATGTGTTGTCGCAAAGATATGTGTTTTTATTTTGTAATGCAAGCTTTTTCGCCATTCATTTTGTTTACTAAGTAACTCGCAAAAATTATTTCGCATATGATAAATTCTAAAGCTTTATATTTCCGCCGGAGAATTTTCGGCGCTTTCCGCTCTCTTCATCAGTCATGTAGCTCGCTACACTCCCTCTTCATCGAGCAAAAATCGCTCGAAAATTCTCTCGTCGGAAATATAAAATAATTTTTGCGAGTTACTAAGAAAAAAGTATATAAAACCTATGTGTCTCACAACAGCTACCGTCATTCACCGACTCAGATTCCGACCGCTCGACTACGATTCCATCCCCGCGATTGCCCCCTTGCTGGCCCGATCGCGGAGCCGCACCTGCGACTACACGCTTGCCGGACTGCTAATGTGGGCGCGCTACTTCGACTACCGTTACGCCGTGTGCCGGGGCACGCTCTTCATCAAAGGCGTGAAGGAGAACGACCGTTCCGTGCCTGCATTCTCGCTCCCCATCGGCGAAATGCCGCTCGACGACTCCATCGCCATGCTGCGCGCATATTGCCGCGAAGAAGGTGTGCCGACCGTGCTGTCGGCTGTACCGGAGGACCGTCTCGGCGAACTGCGCGCGCTCGGCGCAGACCGGATCGAAGAGCTTGTCGACTGGGCCGACTACCTCTACAACGCGCGCGACCTCGCCACCCTCTCCGGCAGCGCGTACAGCAAGAAAAGAAACCATGTCAACCGATTCGCCTCCGACCACCCGGAAGCCGCGCTTGTGGAACTTACCCCGGCGCTTGTGCCCGACGTAAAGAGGTTTCTCGACTCTCTCCCCGTCGACCGCGAGCACGCCACTGCCATGGTGGAGCGCCGGGAGGTGGAGCGCCTGCTCGACCGCTGGGGCAGCCTTCCCATGGATGGGGCGGTGCTCATGACACCCGACACGGGCATAACAGCGTTTGCCATAGGCGAGGTGATGGCCGACACGCTCTACGTCCATGTCGAGAAGATGCTCCACGACGTGAACGGTGCGGGAGAGACCATCAACAAGGGCTTCGCCGCGATGATGCTCGACCGCTACGGAGTGACGTTCGTCAACCGCGAGGAGGATGCGGGCGACGAAGGGCTGCGCCGCGCCAAGGAGTCGTACCATCCCCTGATGATGCTCCGCAAATACAACGTCGAGTTCTAAACCAGATAATATCCGTATCTTTGGCTATCGCCTTAGATACGCACACCCGGCAAAACCAAATTTATTTGGCTTTGCACTCGACTTATTCGTATCTTTGCGCAACACCATAATTACACCCACCCGCGATGAAATACTTCATTTCAGTAGGAGAACCTTCGGGCGACCTCCACGCCTCGGAACTGATAGCGGCATTGAGGCATGCCGACACCGACGCGCGGATAGCCTTTCTCGGGGGCGACCTCATGGCCGCCGCTGCCGGCTGTGCGCCCGTGATCCATTACCGCGAGATGGCGTTCATGGGATTCAGCGAGGTGCTCAGGCATCTCCCCGCGATAGCCGCCAACATGCGCCGCGCCCGCCGGGCCATCGATGAGTTCCGTCCGGACGTGCTTGTGCTCGTGGACTACCCGAGCTTCAACCTCAAGCTCGCACGCTACGCCAAGGAGCGCGGCATAAAGGTGGCATACTATATCTCGCCGAAAGTGTGGGCGTGGAAAGAATGGCGCGTGAAGCAGATACGCCGCTACGTCGACCGCATGTGCTGCATACTCCCGTTCGAGACTGCGTTCTACCGCAGCCGCCACGACTACGAGGCTGTGTATGTCGGCAACCCGTCCGTAAAAGAGGTCGACGAGCGCATAAGCCGCGCCTCGTCGCGTGCCGATTTCCTCCGGCGCCACAACCTGCCCGACCGCCCCGTCATAGCGCTCGTGCCAGGCAGCCGCCGCAGCGAGATAAAAAACAACCTTCAGGTGATGGAGGCCGCTGCGGCCCGATATCCCGATTATCAGCCGGTGGTGGCCGGAGCGCCCGGAATCGACATGTCGTACTACGGATATTACCTCACCCCCGGCACACCGATTGTCGACAACGACACATTCGAGCTGATGCTCCACGCCGAGGTGGCACTCGTCACATCCGGCACCGCCACTCTGGAATGCGCGCTCATGGCCACGCCGCAGGTGGTGTGCTACCGCGCCAACGGGGTGAAGTTCTCCTACAAGATAATGGAGAAACTGCTGAAGATACCCTACGTGTCGCTCCCCAACCTGATTGCGGGGAAGCGCATAGTGCCGGAAATGCTCGTGCACATGTGCACCCCCGACCTCGTGGCGCGGGAGCTGGGCGACATACTCCCCGGACGTCCCGGCCATGACAACCAGCTTGAGGGATACCGTGAGATGCGCGCCGCGCTCGGCACCGGCGACGCTCCGGCCAATGCGGCGGAAATAATAGCATCACTGGCAAGAATCCGCAAATGAACCGCAAAGACTCCATACCACCGACAGCCGACATACCCGCGCCTACAAGGATGATGACGTGGGATAAGCTCATATGCGACAAGCGCTACGGGCTTGAGGACTACCACGACACACGCAACGGCACACGCAGTGACTTCCAGAGGGACTTCGACCGTCTGGTGTTCTCCTCGCCGTTCAGGCGCTTGCAGAACAAGACACAGGTATTTCCCCTCCCCGGGTCGGTGTTCGTCCACAACCGCCTTACCCACTCGATGGAGGTGGCCTCGGTAGGGCGCAGCCTCGCCAACGAGATCATGCGCACACTGCGCATGCGCCATGCCTCCGAGCCGTGGGCGCACAAGCTCGACGCAATCGACGAGATCGTGGCCGCCGCATGTCTGGCCCACGACCTCGGCAACCCACCTTTCGGCCACTCCGGGGAGAAGGCCATATCTACCTTCTTCAGCGAGGGGGAAGGGGCGGGGCTACAACCGCTGCTCACCCCGGAGCAATGGGCCGACATAACCCACTTCGAGGGGAACGCAAACTCGCTGCGCCTGCTCACGCACCAGTTCAACGGCCGGCGTCCGGGAGGCTTCGCCATGACCTATTCCATGCTCGCCTCGATAGTGAAGTACCCATATGAGTCGAGCCTCGCCGGAGAAAACGGCAAGTTCGGGTTCTTCACCACCGAAGTGCCTGTGTTCCGCCGCATAGCCGACGAACTGGGCATGATTCCCGATCCGGGGCCCGGCGAGGAGACGCGCTACCGCCGCCATCCACTCGTTTACATAGTGGAAGCCGCCGACGACATATGCTACCAGGTGATGGACATGGAGGACGCCCACAAGCTCCACGTTGTCAGCACTGAGGAAGTCACCGACGTGTTCCTCGGATTTTTCGACGATACACGTCGCAACCGTATGATGGGGATAATGGACAAGGTGGCCGACCCCAACGAGAAAATCGCATACATGCGCTCATGCGTCATCGGCACGCTTGTTGAACAATGCGCACGGGCATTCACCGACAACGAGCAGGCGATACTCAGCGGCACATTTCCCGGCACACTACTCGACCATGTCGACACGCGCCAGCGCGAAGGCTACCGCCGGTGCTCGGCCCTGGCCTGGAAGAAGATATACTGCGCGGGCGACGTCGTCGACATCGAGCTTGCCGGTAACCGCATAATCGCTTTCCTGCTCGAAAAGTTCATCCACGCCGTGCGCAATCCCTCGCTCAACTATTCGCGCCTGCTCCTGGGCAAGGTACCGGAGCAATACGACATCTCCGCTCCGACACTCTTCGGAAGGATACAGGCCGTGCTCGACCACATGTCGGCCATGACCGACGTGTACGCGCTCGACCTGTTCCGCAAACTCAACGGCCATTCTCTCCCCGCCGTCTAAACTACATATAAGGTATATGACACGAAAACGAACCATACTTACACTGATATTCTCTCTGCTTGCAGCGCTCACACTTTCCGCCGCAGTGCATCGGGTCGTCGACATACCCAACGTGCATGTCGCCGATGCCCGTCGGTACGTGTCCGACCCTGACGGACTGCTGTCTCCGGCCATGCGCGACAGTCTTGATGCCGTGATACGCCGCGTGTGGGAGACATCTTCCGCCGAACTCGCCGTGGTGGTGGTCGACCGCATCGACGGTGGCGACATCGACAGCTTCGCCACGGAACTGTTCACCCGCTGGGGCATAGGCAAGGAGGACAACGACAACGGCGTGCTCTACATAGTGGCCATCGGCGACCGGCGTGCAGCCATCCGCACTGGCTACGGCTCGGAGGGTGTGGTGCCAGACGTACTTGCCGGGCGCATAATCCGCAGCTCCAACCTCCGGTTCAAGGAGGGCGACGTGGACGGCGGTGTGGCCGACGCGGTCGGACAAATCAGTACATTGCTCACCACCCCCGGAGCCACCGAGGAGCTTATGTCGAAGTATGCCAACGACCGACGCCGAGACAATGGCGACAGCACCGAATTTTTCAGCATGTGGCTCACCATAAGCGGGATAATCGCGGCAGGAATGCTTGTATGGCTGATTGTGACCCTATTCGGCACCCGCAAGGAGAGCCGCTACAAGAGGTATATGCGTCTGGAGCAGATGAAACTCCCCGCACTGGTGGTGTCGTTCGCCACGATAGGCATGGGGCTTGTGGCGTTCATCCCACTGATGATAATCATGAGGCGCCTCCGCACGGCTTCGAGGAAATGCCCCAACTGCGGAGCAAAAATGCACCGCCTCGACGAGAAAGCCGACAACGCCTATCTCACCCCCGCACAGGACGCCGAGGAACGCCTTGACTCCGTCGACTACGACGTGTGGCTATGCCCGCAATGCGGAGAGACCGACATACTGCCCTACGTCAACCGGTCAAAGAGCTACACCCCGTGCCCCAGATGCGGCGCCAGAGCCTGCACAATGGTGGCCGACAGGGTGATATCGCGGCCTACCGAATCGACAGAGGGACGCGGAGCAAAAGTCTACCAGTGCCTCAACTGCCGCAACACCAACGCCATACCGTACACCATCCCCAAACTGCCCCCTGTCATCATCGTGCCCCCGCTGGGTGGCCGTGGCGGAGGATTCGGCGGAGGTGGATTCTCGGGCGGGTCGTTCGGAGGTGGCTCCACAGGCGGTGGAGGCGCGTCGGGAGGATGGTGACACTACCCGCACGCCGCATGTAATGAAATTTCCGGCTATGGAATCGATAACAATAGAAGTAAACGGACTGCGTATATACGCCCGCCACGGCGTAGCCCCCCAGGAGCGCACGGTGGGCAACCTGTTCGAATTGACCGTGCACCTGCGCTATCCGGCCCGCGAGGCGGTGGAGCATGACAGGCTCGACCGCACCATAAACTATGCCGAGATGGTGGCCATCGCCAAAGAGGTGATGGCGGCCCCGTCGCTGCTTATCGAGAACGTCGCGGGACGGCTCAAAAATGCCCTTCTCGACAGGTTTCCACTCATCGAAGGGGGCATGGTACGTGTGGCAAAACTCGTTCCTCCCATCCCGGCGGACCTCGATTCCGTGGCGGTGACCCTGCGCTGGTAGACTACTGACATACAGCACCTCCGTGAGACTCCTACATATACAGAGAGCGCTAACCGCCCGAGATTTTCTCTAGAGCGGTTAGCGCTCTCATTGCTATAGTATTATATCGTCTGACGGGTCCGACGGGTCCGACGGATCTGACATGTCCGACTTACACGTGTCCCAAGAAAAATTTAACAAATTAGATTTGTATGCAAACCGGCAGCATCCAATAGCAATTTGCTATATTGATCAGGCATCAAGTCATTGTAATTAATCAAAGAGGGATGGGTATTGTGTATTGCTTGTATTTGGGCCGTCATTGGAACTGCGTTCCGATGCAAGTCTTATCAGATCCGGCAACCAGTACCTGTGTGTTATAGCACATGCAAGGACCCTTGACAGCTCGTAATGGCTCAGCGAGGTCACATTATGGTCACTTGCCACGAGCGCGACAATACACAGGGTTATTATAGCCACATAGACCTGTATCGAGACGGCATTGGCGGACTGCCCGTAAAAAGCCTGTATGTTCAAGTGCTGTTTAAGCCATTTGAAAAACACTTCAATGTCCCATCTGAAGTGGTATATATCTGCGACAATGTCCGCAGGCAGCGTTTCATCGTTCGTGAGAAAAGAGACATTAGCGTCCAGACTCTCACTATGGTATAGCACCTGCCTCAAAGGTACCGGGTAGCCTTTCCGCGATTTTGGGCCTATGAAACGGATTTTCCTGTCGGCAAGCACGTTTCTGTCCTCCCCGCCATTGCTGTATGGGTGTACGACCTCAATGGATGGGTCGGTCTTGCCTCTTACGATGAAACGAGCCCCGCTCCGGTGTATGTGGTATAGAGCCGAAGGCTTGTTATAGACGCGGTCAAACAGGTACATGCAACCCTGACTATAGGGGTAGTCCTCCATAAAGGTCTGATCGCCCTCCTCATGCCCGGTGACCAAACAGAACGTAGGCACGTAACGCAACAGGTCAAACAGCACGTGCGCCTTTATGCCTCCCCAGCCTTGTTTGACCGTGGTCCATCCGAACCGTCCCGGATGCAGCCTGACAGTGGTACTGTCGGCCGCAAAGAATCCACCGATGGAAAAGGCCTCTGCGATCTCTTTCAGGGGATCATTCCTTATGCATGTCCCGCCGGTCCGTTCCATCATGCGGGATGCCAGTTCCCTGAACATGGCCACATCTCGCTTTGCCAAGGCATTGGAAAGATTGTTCCTTGAGACATTTCTCCCCACTCCCATACGGTAGGACTTGTCCCGGTGGCAATTCTGGCACATGACAATGTCTCGCAGACTGCGAGCTCCGCTAAGCTGCGCCCATACCAGGCAGCTCAGCATGTTCCAGCAACTGAAAGTCTTGACATACCGGTTGCCGCCATACCGCGACACTTGGCGTTCGAAATAACCCCGGTCCACATAGTGCATCAACTGGGTCAGAATGTAAGGCGTTTGCATAGAATTGTAGCAAATTGTTAGTTGCCACAACTTAATGAATTTTATGCGCTTTCAAATCCTCCGCACCGGAAAATGCACTCGGAGACAGTGGTTATCTTGCAGTTATATCCATTTGTTAATTTTTTCGTGGGACACGTGTGTGTCAGACTCGTCAGAGCTGTCAGACTTGTCTGACTCTTGCCTCAGACGGTCAGAATCTCCTTCTCCTTGGCTGCGAAAAGCTCGTCAATCTGCTTGAGATACTTGTCGTGGAGCTTCTGCGCCTGTGCCTCGGCATCCTTCTCCACATCCTCAGGCATACCCTGCTTCACGGCCTTCTTAAGCCCGTCTATGGCATCGCGGCGAGCGTTGCGCACCGACACCTTGGCATTCTCGGCCTCGGCCTTCGACTGCTTCACAAGATTCTTGCGTCGCTCCTCGGTGAGCGGGGGGATCGAGAGGCGTATCACCTCACCGTTGTTCTCAGGGGTGATACCCACCTCGGAGTTGATGATCGCACGCTCTATCTCCTTGAACATGGCTTTTTCCCAAGGAGTTATCACTATGGTGCGCGCATCGGGCACGGATATGTTGGCAACGTTGGAGATAGGCACGTTGCTGCCGTAATACTCCACACGTATGCCGTCGAGAATCTTCGGATTAGCCTTGCCGGCGCGGATATGGGCCAGCGACTCGTCGAGATAGGCCACGGCCATCTCCATCTTTTCCTCAGCGGGGTCGAGATAGTCTTTTACTTCCATCGTATTATAGAATTTAAATTGTTTTTCAATAGACGAGCGTACCGATAGGCTCACCGGCAAGCACTTTGCCGAGATTGCCGGGGGTATCCATGTCGAACACGATTATCGGAAGGCCGTTCTCCTTGCACAGGGCTGTGGCCGTCAGGTCCATCACCTTTAGTCCTCGGGTGTAGACCTCATCGTAGGTGATTTCCGAGAACTTTGTGGCAGTGGGATCCTTCTCGGGGTCAGCGGTGTAGATGCCGTCGACACGCGTGCCCTTCAGCATCACGTCGGCCTCCACCTCGATACCGCGCAGGGCCGAGCCGGTGTCGGTGGTGAAGAACGGATTGCCGGTGCCGCCGGAGATTATGGCTACCTCGCCACGGTTCATCGACTCGATGGCGCGCCACTTGCTGTAGTGCTCACCGATGGGAAACATGTTGATGGCTGTGTAGACCTTCGCCGGCTGCCCTACGGCTTCAAGTGCCGAACTGAGAGCCAACGAGTTGATTACGGTGGCAAGCATACCCATCTGGTCACCCTTCACGCGGTCGAAGCCTTTGGACGCTCCCTGCAGCCCGCGGAATATGTTGCCTCCGCCTATCACTATGGCCACCTGCACGCCGGATGCCACCACGTCGCGTATCTGCACGGCATATGCGTTCAATCGTTCGGTGTCTATGCCGTGCCCTTTGCCGCCGGCGAGCGATTCACCGCTAAGCTTCAAAAGTATGCGGTTATATTTTGTTCTCATTGCGATATTTGTGTAATTTTGAGTTTCAGAACTGATTCAAACAGGATTCAATTCTGCAAATATACAAAAAGCATTCCCGGAATGAAACTATTGCATGCAAAAATATGGTTATGCCTGTCGCTATGCCTGCTTGACGGCGCGAATTCATACGCACTCGACAGCACATCACGACGTCCCGACTATGCGTCGGTGGCCGTGAAGGCGCAACGTTTTTTCAAGTACGGCGAATGGGCAAACGCCGCCGCCATGTACGAGCTCATGCTTGAGGAGCGCCCGAAGGTGTGCGACACATATGCCCATGCCATCGTTACGGCGGGAATGCGCCATCTTCCGGACTACGAGATTGCGCTCGCCGAAAAAGCACAGGCCAACCTCGTGCCGCTCGACTCGCTCCTTCAAAGCGTGCGCCGAGTGAGCTTCTCGCTCGGGCAGACATCACGCTACGAGCATTTCCTGCTCCTGCTGAAAGAGCGTCAGCCATGGCTCGGGCGCAGCATCGACAAACAGCTTCTGGGCTACTATCTCTTTCGCCGCAACGGCCCTGGAATCATCAGATACAGCCGTATAATGCTTTCGGGTGCACCGGACAACGCCGACTTCATGCTCGCCCTGGCTCAGGGCTTTCTCCTTACGGGCGATTACGACGAAGCCGTCGCCGCTTACAAAGCCCTGCTCGACCGCCATCCCGACAACTACACCGCCCTGCTCTATCTCGGCAACTATTATAAGGACAAAGGAGTAGCCGCCGACGCGCTACACTATCTACAGCGCGCCCGGGACATAAAAGCCACACCATATGTCGACCGTCAGATTGCCGCGCTCACCGGAGTAAGTGACAAAAAGTGAATTTTACTAAAATTCCACACCATACCTACCCTCCCCCACGTTATATAGACAAAACACAACCATATATGAAAGGTATAGTTCTCGCCGGAGGTGCCGGCACACGCCTCTACCCTGTCACCCAGGGCGTATCGAAACAGTTGCTGCCGATCTACGACAAGCCTATGGTGTATTACCCCGTGTCGGTGCTGATGCTGGCAGGAATACGCGACATACTCATAATATCCACACCCGACGACCTCCCCGCGTTCAAGCGCCTGCTTGGCGACGGAAGCCGACTGGGAGTGAAGTTCGAATATGCCGAACAGCCGCGCCCGGAGGGTCTCGCACAGGCTTTCATCATCGGCAAGGACTTCATCGGCGATGACGATGTGGTGCTCGTGCTCGGCGACAACATATTCTACGGGCAGGGATTCACCGGAATGCTCAACGATGCAGCGCGTATCGTCCGTGAGCAGCGCGACGCGGTGGTGTTCGCCTACCAGGTGCAGGACCCCGAGCGCTACGGAGTTGTGAGCTTCAACGCCGACGGGAAGGCCGTCGACATCCAGGAGAAGCCCGAATTTCCGGCCTCGGACTACGCCGTTGTCGGCCTGTACTTCTATCCCAACGATGTGGTGAAGGTAGCCTCCGAAGTAAAGCCTTCGGCACGCGGCGAACTGGAAATAACATCTGTCAACATCAATTATCTCAGCCAAAGCCGCCTGAGCGTAAAGAAGTTCGGACGCGGATTCGCTTGGCTGGACACAGGCACGGTAGACTCCCTGCTCGAAGCGTCCAACTTCGTGGCAGCCATCGAGAAGCGCCAGGGATTCCAGATAGCCGCACTCGAAGAGATCGCTTTCCGTCGCGGATTCATCAATGCCGAACAGCTGCTGGAGATTGCCGCGCCTCTTTCAGGAAACGCCTACGGGGCCTACCTCGTGCAACTCGCCAACGACGGACCTGCCTCCCGATAGCATCCTTTTCCATCATCACCGTCTATGCCAAAGCATTATCCATTTCTTGACCTTGGAAAGGTCAACGCGCCCTATGCCGAAGAACTTAAGCAGGCATGCTCCCGTGTGGTCGACAGCGGCCGCTACATCGGAGGCCCGGAGGTCGAGGCGCTTGAGCGCGAACTTGCCGCCATGGTAGGCACGCGCCATGCCGTCGGTGTGGCAAGTGGACTTGATGCCCTGAGCCTGACGCTTTCAGCATGGATCCGGCTCGGACGGCTTGCCCCGGGCGACGAGGTGCTCGTACCGGCCAACACCTACTTCGCGTCGGTACTTGCCATCAGTCTCGCCGGACTCACGCCCGTACCGGTAGATGCCGATGCCACCACCCACAATCTCGACACGGAGTTGCTCGACGCGGCGTTGACCGGACGCACGCGCGCCATCATGACAGTGCACCTCTACGGACGACCGGCCTTCGACACGCGTCTTGAGGAATTCGCATCGACCCACGGCCTGCTCGTCATCGAGGATGCCGCCCAGGCCATCGGCGCAGCCATGGCCGACAGACGCAGATGCGGGGCGCTCGGCCATGCCGGATGCTTCAGCTTCTACCCTACAAAAAATATCGGGGCGCTCGGCGATGCCGGAGCCGTCACCACCGACGACGACGCTCTTGCCGACATGCTCCGCTCCCTGCGCAACTACGGCAGCGGCGACAAGGCCTACTACTTCGACCACCTCGGTGCCAACTCACGCCTCGATCCCATACAGGCGGCTATGATAAGGGTGAAGCTTCCACACACCGACCGTGAGAACGACGGACGCCGTGCCATAGCCGCCATCTACAACCGGGAGATAACCAACCCGCTCGTGTCAACGCCCGACCCCGGGCCTGACCGCCACGTCTACCACCAGTATGTCGTGACCACCGAGCATCGCGACGCGTTGCGTCGCCATCTGCTCGACAACGGCGTGGAGACACTCGTCCACTACCCGTGTCCCCCACACATGCAGAAATGCTACAGCAGCCTCGCAGGATACTACCTGCCTGTGGCAACGCAGCTTGCCTCCCGCGTACTGAGTCTGCCGATATCCCCGGCATGCACTACCACCGCCGATGCCCGCGACATCGCCGCGATAATCAATAAATTCACAATCTAACGGCTACAACCCAATGGCTACCATCGAAGATATCAGAATCACACCCTTCTGCAAGATTACCGACCGACGCGGTAACCTCACCGTGGCGCAAGCCGGTACCGACGTGCCTTTCGACATACACCGCGCCTACTGGGTCTACGACGTTCCCGGCGGCGAATGCCGTGGCGGACACGCCCACAAGGAATGCCTTGAAATGATCGTAGCAATCAACGGTTCGTTCACATTAACTCTTGATGACGGCATAAACCGTCGGTCATTCCTTCTCAATCATCCCTACGAAGGAGTGCTGGTTCCTACCGGCATATGGCGCACACTCGATGATTTCAGCTCCGGAGCAGTCTGCATGGTACTTGCCTCGCATCCGTTTGACGAGTCCGACTATATCCGTTCCTACGACGAATACCTCCGTTCACGAGGCATAGACCCCGACTGACCGGCATCTCTCTTAGCCCTTAGAGCCTGCCGGAACTCCATCCACCCAAACTCGTATGGATGCTTCCCGAAGCATTCGCCCCCGGTTAACTTGAATACAATACATCAAACAGTTGATTATTCGGAATCACCGCAATTTTTCCGACGCGGGTTGGCAGGAAACCAGCCTTTTTTCACTCGCTCTTCCTGCTCAAGCACTTCCTTTATGCTCCAAAGCGACGAAAACGCCACAACGCCGAGCAGACTCGACCAAAGCACATCACCCACCATCACGGCGAGCAGCAGGCATATTATCCCCGCCACAAGAAACCACCATCGGCACACAGTGCCGAAATAATAATGCCCCTTTATGACCAGCGGATGAAACAGCCCTATTATCAGAAAAGTAGCTGCGCCGATGGTCACTCCAAGCAGATGATGTTCCTGAAGGAAAGCGGTAATGTCCATAAAGGAATAATTGTAGCCCGGAGGGGAATCGAACCCCTATCTAAGGTTTAGGAAACCTCTATTCTATCCGTTGA
>NZ_CAJTYX010000009.1:7070-79079 GCF_910583865.1 uncultured Muribaculum sp. | reverse complement strand
GCCTTTCAAGATGTTGGACTCTCTGATTTATGGTTTAGCGGACAGTAATAATTGCCATATTAGACTAATTTGCCCTATTAGACCTATTAGCCTAATTAGTCCAATTGGTCTAATAGGGCAAATAGCCGGATTTCAGAAAATCAGTGCGAGAGGGTGACTTTGGCTCCGGCCTTGGCGGTGAAGGCTATGGCGTCAGGGCCGAGCACCGTGGCTTTGGCACCTTTGACGCGGCAGCTGCCGGCGCCGGGGAACTTCACCGTGCACGGATTGCCGTTTAGCGAGGTGATGACCGCCTTGGAGAGCTTGCCACCGGCCCATGACGCATCGACCTCGAAGCCGCCGCGTGCACGCATGCCGCTGAAGCTGCCGTCGGACCAGTCGTCGGGGAGAGCGGGGAGCAGGTCGATGCTTCCTCCCTGGCTTTGGAGGAGCATCTCGGCCACGCCGGAGGTTGCGCCGAAGTTACCGTCGATCTGGAACGGCGGATGGGCGTCGAAAAGGTTGCCGTAGACACCACCAGCGCCACCGGGCTTGGTGAGCGACAGGCAGCTCGACAACATGCGGTGGGCATGGTTGCCGTCGCGCAGGCGCGCCCAGAAATTGAGTTTCCATGCGCGGCTCCATCCCGTGCCCTCGTCGCCACGGGTGTTAAGTGTCACCTTCATGGCATCGACGAGCGAGTCCTCGCGCTCCGAGCGCCCGGGCACCACCTGCGAGCCCGGATGCAGCCACACCAGATGGTTGACGTGGCGATGAGTGCCCTCGTAGCGCCCTGTCTCAGCATTCCAACGGCCGTCGCCGGTGAGGTCCTTGCGCACCTCGTCCTTCCACTCCATGAACTGGCCACCCTTGCCGATCTTGGGCATCGACATGCGGCTCTTCGCCCCGGCGATCTCCATGATGTCGGCGTCGCCGCTCTTGCCGAGCACTCCGGCGGCCTTGATGACGGCATCCATCATCTCATACACGAGCCCCTGCGAGGATGTGCACCCCAGCGAGAATGCCCCGTGCTCGGGAGAGTATGACGGGTTGACCACGAGAGTGCCGTCGCGCTCGTCGGTCCAAAGAGCGTCGACCCAGAAGAGCACGGCATCCTTCATCGTGTCGAAATTGCGGCGCAGGAAATCCTTGTCCTGGGTGAAGTTGTAGTATTCCCATATGTCCTGGCACATCCACACGGCACCCTCCGGATATAGGCTGTATGAACCCGAGGCGGCGGGAGCTGTGTTGCCCCAGATGTTGGCCTCGTGGTTGGCCACCCATCCGCGCACGTCGCCACCGTCGGGACGGCAATGGTAGTGGCGTGCCGTGATGCGGCCGCGCGGCTCCATAGAGCGGATATAGTCGATGAGAGGCACGTGGCATTCGGCGAGGTTGGTCGACTGCACGGGCCAATAGTTCATCTGCACGTTGATATTGGTATGGTAGTCGGCATTCCACGGATTGTTGAGGCTCTCGCCCCACACACCCTGGAGATTGGCGGGGAGCGATCCCGGACGCGAGGAAGCTATCATCAGATAGCGCCCGAACTGGTAGTAAAGCGTCTCCACATAGCGGCGTACCTCCTCCGAAGCCGTTCCGGCCATCATGTCGGCGAGCCACTTGTCGGTGTATCCACCGGGGACGGCGGTGCTCCCGCCAAGGAGCAGCTTGTTGCGGTCGTATAGCGACCGGTAATCGGCCACGTGGGCAGCACGCAGCTTCTTGTAGCTCTTACTGCGGGCGGCATCGACACGCGCCGAGGCCTTGGCCACCGGATCCTCGTCGGAGAAGAAATCGAAGGTCTCGTCGGTGCAGAGGCGGTAGTTGGTGGCCGCCGACATGGTGAGCACGATCTCCTTCGCGCCGGAAATCACGAGCGAGTCGCCCGAAGCCTTCACGTCGCCGTCGGTAGAATGCACGTCGAGCACCTGCGCGAACTTCAGGCAATCCTTCCAGTCGGGGTTGGTGCGCTCACGGCTCGGCGTGGGCCATCCGGAGAGGGTGATGCGGCCGTCTGCGGCGGTGAGCGTGTAGTCCTTATGAGGGGTGTCGATGCGCACGCTGCGCGTCATAGGCTTGTCGGAAACGATGCGCACCATCATCACGTTGTCGGGATAGCTCATGAAATATTCGCGTTCGCACTCAGCGCCCGCGGCCTTGTATTTGACCGCGTGCAGCGCATTGTCGATGTCGAGCGAGCGCTCGTAGTCGGAGTATTGCGCCGGAGCGGCGAGGTCGGCGATGCGTATGTCACTCACTGTCTGATACGACCCGAAATGGTCCTTCGTGCCGAGCAGGTTGGCCACATAAGTGTCGTAGAGGCCGCTCTCGTCATACTCCACGGCATCGTCCACCTTGCCGGTGCGCTCATAGAGGGAATTGTCCATAGCGTTCATGCGCCGCTGCAGTTCCTTGCGGAAAGCCTGGAGCATGGCATGGTTTTCTGCGGGAGTACGCAGGTGTCCGCCATCGTAATCCTTGTCCTGTCCCGGGCCTCCCGACCATAGCGTATGTTCGTTGGTCTGGATCACCTCCACAAACGGCTCGCCATAAATCATGGCGCCCATATGCCCGTTGCCAATTGGAAGAGCCTCCGATTCCCACACCTTCGCGGGAGAGGCGTAGACGGCACGCATAGGTGCCTGCTCTGTAGTGACCGATGTAGCCTCGACCGACCCGCATGCGCCTACCGCAGCAAGGCCGACAACACCGGTAATCAGCATTTTACTCATGTAATTTTTGTTTAAGCTATAATTAAATCGTTCCGATCAGGCAATCTGCTTTTCTGTAGACGACACTAATCTCCTACCCATACAACGTCCCACCACCTCCAGATATTGCCCATAAGGCTGCAAAATACGAACCAACCATAACCGTCAGACCGGTCTGACTAGTCCGACGGCGGGGTGGAAGGGCGGCCGGTGCGGTAGCTTACCCGTGCGCGATACATGCGCTCCTTTATGCCTCCATCCCTGAGAAATTGTTCCTGTTGCCGTTCGATAAGCCGCCTCAACATGTAGGTGGTCTGGTTGATCAAGGTGATGCACATGTTGCAATATTCCTCCGCATTCATTGTCGAGGCATACCGCACAGGGTCGTTCATGAACACATCACTCCTGAGATAATCACGCAGACGCAATGTGCGCGGGTGCGCTTTGTCCCATAACCGGAGGCCGTTATGCCTTAGATAATCCTCATAATCAAGCTGAAGCTCTTCAAGTGAAGCCTTGGCAACGTTAGTCAGTTTGATTTCTGTTCCTTTGGAAGTCATAGAGGCCTTGCTCCCTTCGGCAATGTTCTGTTTGCCGCTTCTTGCAGCCTGCTCCATCTGATCGACGGTGCGGCTGCCCGGTCTGATGAATCGCTTCACGAAAACGGCTGTCAGCTCATGGATGATCTCCGTGAGCCTGAACGCCCTTAACTGTCGATAGCCGCCGCTCTTTGGAAGAAAGCCGTTCATTGATTTATATTTGAGGATAAGAGGATTTTACCGTTCACTGCCATTTTCAATTGAAAACAGTCGTATCGCAAATTTACATTATCTCTCCCATAAACGCAACAGTCAAAGGAAAAAGCCGCAAAAAAAATTACAGACGCGGGCCTGCGCGGACAAGGCAACCCGGCTCAGTCGGACGAGTCAGACGGGTCGGACCTGTCCGACTGGTCCGAATTGTCGGACCTGTCCGACGAGGTGGGGCTGTCTGAATGGACTGAGTATCGAAAAATATGCAATTTGTGGAGAAAAAATTTGGAAAATAGAAAAAATATGCAGATATTTGCAGTGTAACAATCGGCAAATTGCATAAACCAATTGCCAAATTGCATAAATAATGAATACAAGTTTCTGCATACACAGCAATTATTGGTGGCGCCTCGATGGAAAAAATCGATGGCGGCTCTGATTGTATGCGGAAATCCAATATACAACGGGGTAACACACAATAAGGTAATTACAGATTAACCGATTGCCGTCGATTGAGCGAGTCTCGCATCGACGGCTTTTTATTTTGCCGTATCCAAGCAAAACCGTCGGGTAGAATGACCGCACTCAAGCCACAGGATTCACTCAAGCCACAGGATTCACCCAATCGACAGAACCAGTCCAAATCGACAGGCTTCCGTGCAAACCGGAGACTCCGCCAAAACCGCAAGCTTCTCTGAAATCACTAAAATTCTCAAGGACAAAATAAGAATACATATATAATAATGAAAGCAAGCATATCCCACAACCGATTTTCCGTGGATGAAAAAGGCTACTACGGACGTTTCGGAGGCGCATACATCCCCGAAATCCTCCACCGCAACGTGAAGCAGCTCGAAGAGGCATTCGACCGCTACCGCGACGACGACGAGTTCAACGCACGCCTCGACCACCTGCTGCGCGACTACGTAGGGCGTCCCTCCCCGCTCTACCATGCCGAGCGCCTGAGCGAACGCTACGGCGCCGACATCTACCTCAAGCGCGAGGACCTCAACCACACCGGCGCCCACAAGATCAACAACGCCATAGGGTCTGTGCTTCTGGCGCAGCGCATGGGCAAGCGCCATATCATAGCAGAGACCGGCGCCGGGCAGCACGGGGTGGCCACGGCCACCGTATGCGCCCTTATGGGCATGGACTGCACGGTGTTCATGGGCGCGGTCGACGTTGCCCGCCAGCAGCCCAACGTGCAGCGCATGAAGATGCTCGGCGCGCGCGTAGTGCCGGTCGAGTCCGGCAACAAGACCCTCAAGGATGCCACCAACGAGGCCATACGCTACTGGTGCTGCAATCCCGACAGCTTCTACGTGATAGGCTCCACCGTAGGCCCGGCGCCCTACCCGCGCCTCGTGGCACATTTCCAGTCGGTGATCAGCCGCGAGATGAAGCGCCAGCTGCTGGAGCAGACCGGCAGCGAACTGCCCGACGCGGTGATAGCATGCGTGGGTGGCGGGAGCAACGCCGCAGGCGCTTTCTACCATTTCATCGACCGGCCCGAGGTGCGGCTCATAGCCGCCGAGGCGGCAGGACTGGGATGCGACACCGGCATGACGGCGGCCACGATAAGCACCGGCTCGGAAGGGATAATCCACGGCGCGCGCACGATGGTGATGCAGACCGACGACGGACAGATCATCGAACCCTACTCCATCTCCGCCGGACTCGACTACCCCGGCATCGGCCCTCTCCACGCCCACCTCGCCGAATGCGGACGCGAAGAGGTGGTGGCCGTCACCGACCGCGAGGCGCTCGACGCCGCCATGCTGCTTACACGCACGGAGGGTATCATCCCCGCCCTTGAGTCGGCCCACGCGCTTGCCGTGCTGGAACGCATCCCGTTTGACGCGGGGAGCACCGTCGTGGTCAACCTCTCGGGCCGTGGCGACAAAGACATGGACACCTACCTGTCGCATCTGAACGACTGACATATCCACCATCTATAAACGACTGACAATGAAACTATATATCAACTCCCGCACCATCCCCGCCGACCTCCAGACCCCGGTGGCCGTCTATCTGCGCCTGCGCGACCTCTGCCCCGAGTCGGCCATCCTCGAAAGTTCCGACTACCACACGAGCCACAACGCCCGGAGCTACGTCGGAGTAGAGCCTATAGGCTCGTTCCGAGTGGCCGACGGAAGGGTCACATGCAGCTATCCCGACGGCACTGTCGAGCGCACCGACGGTGTGGCCGGACGAAGCGTGGTCGGGATGCTCAAGAACTTCATCGGCAATATCAGCGTGGAGGGCGGTACGTCGCCCGGCATGCTCGGCTTCACCGCCTACGACGCCGTCAGATACTTCGAGAAGGTCGGCATATCGAAGCGCGAGGAGCGCTTCGCGGCGATCCCCGACATCTGCTACATACTCTTCCGCTACGTGGTATGCTTCGACCATTACCGCAACAACATCACCATCGTGGAGCACACGACAGACCCGGACACCCCATCGGGCATCGACACAATCATATCGATGCTCCACAACAACAACGTGCCGCAATACTCCTTCCATGCCGAAGGTGAGCCTCACCCCGTCACCGGCGACGACGACTATTGCCGCATGGTCGAGCAGGGAATAGCTCATGCACGGCGCGGCGACGTGTTCCAGGTGGTGCTGTCGCGACGCTTCGAGCAGCGCTACATCGGCGACGACTTCAACGTGTACCGCGCCCTGCGATGCGTCAACCCCTCGCCTTACCTTTTCTACTTCGACTTCGGGGGATTCCGCATCTTCGGCTCCTCGCCCGAGACCCACCTGCGAGTGGAGAAAGGGGTGGCTTACATCGACCCGATAGCAGGCACGTTCAGGCGCACCGGCGACGACACCCGCGACCACGAGCTTGCCGCCGCCCTCCTGGAGGACGAGAAAGAGAACGCCGAACACATAATGCTCGTGGACCTCGCCCGCAACGACCTGAGCCGCAGCGGAGGGAAGGTCGAAATCGACTTCCTGCGCCATATCAGCTACTACTCCCACGTGATCCACATGGTGTCGCGCGTCAAGGCCACACTTCCTCCCGACACCGACACACTGTCGCTGCTCGCCGACACCTTCCCCGCCGGCACCCTCAGCGGCGCGCCCAAGGTGAGGGCCATGGAGATCATCGACGAGCTTGAGCCTCACTCGCGAGTGGTCTACGGCGGCTGCATCGGACAGATCGGATTCGACGGGTCGCTCAACCAGGCCATCATCATTCGCAGCTTCCTGAGCCTCGACGGCACGCTCTACTCGCAGGCCGGTGCAGGGATAGTGGCACGTTCGGTGCCGCGCAGCGAACTCCAGGAGACAGTCAACAAACTCGGCGCCCTCGCCGCAGCCGTCGACTACGCGGAATCATTCAACGTCTGACCCCAAACACATACACGCACATGAAACTTCTTATTCTCGACAACTACGACTCGTTCACATACAACATCGTGCACGCCGTGCGCTCGCTCGGCATCGAACCGGAGGTCAGGCGCAACGACGAAATCACCATAGACGAGGCCACACGCTACGACAAGATAATCATATCCCCCGGGCCGGGCATACCCTCCGAGGCGGGAATCCTCCCGCGGCTGATCGACGCATGCGCCGGCGAAAAACCCATGCTCGGCGTATGCCTCGGCCATCAAGCCATAGCCGAGCATTTCGGGGCACGCATCTTCAACATGCCGCAGGTGTGCCACGGGATAAGCTCCGAGGTGGAGGTCGTAGCCGACGACTACATATTCCACGGGCTGCCCGAACGCTTCCGCGCCGGACGCTACCACTCCTGGGCCGTCGACGAGGCTTCGCTCCCCCCGTCGCTCGAAGTGACGGCACGCACAGCCGACGGCACAGTCATGGCCCTGCGCCACCGCACGCTCGACATCCACGGCGTGCAGTTCCACCCAGAGTCGGTGCTTACACCCGGAGGGTGCACTATCATCGCTAATTTCATCAACCGCTGATCCGACCATACAATGAAAGAAATACTCAGCAAACTCATAGAGCACGCACCGCTCTCCCGCGAGGAGGCCCGCCGCGCGCTCCTCGACATAGCCGACGGCAAGTGCAACGACTGCCAGCTGTCGGCATTCATGACCGTCTACATGATGCGCAGCATCACCCTCGACGAGCTTATCGGATTTCGCGACGCCATCGTCGAGCGCCGCCTGCCGGTAGACTTCGAAGGCGTGGACGCAATCGACATCGTAGGCACCGGCGGCGACGGCAAGAACACGTTCAACATCTCCACGGCCACATGCTTCGTGGTGGCCGGCACGGGACGCAAGGTGATAAAGCACGGCAACTACGGCGCAAGCTCCGTGAGCGGCGCGTCGAGCGTGCTGGAGCACCACGGCGTGAAGTTCACCGCCGACACGTCGGTGCTGCGACGCTCGCTCGACGAGTCAGGCGTGTGCTACCTCCATGCGCCGCTCTTCAGCCCGGCCCTCAAGAGCGTGGCCGTCGCACGCCGCCAACTCGGCATACGCACGTTCTTCAACATGCTCGGCCCGCTGGTCAACCCCACGCGCCCGCGCCACCAGCTCCTTGGGGTGTACTCCCTGAAGATGATGCGCCTCTACCATTACATCGCACAGCGGGAGGGGATCGAGTGCACGGTGGTGCATTCGCTCGACGGCTACGACGAGATTTCGCTCACGTCGCCATTCAAGGTGGCCTCGGCGCAGGGCGAGCGTGTCTACACACCGGCGGAACTTGGATTCGGCACGGCGGCTCAGAGCGAGCTGTGGGGAGGCGACACCGTGGAGCGCGCGGCAAAGATATTCGACGACGTGCTCGACGGAAGAGGCACCCGGGCGCAGACCGACTGCGTCATAGCCAACGCCGCCTTTGCCATCCACACCCTTGAGCCGCAAACATCCCTGACCGAGGCGATAGCCCTGGCGCACGAGTCGGTGGAGTCGGGACGCACACGCAAATGTTTCGATAAATTCCTTGAAATCAACAGACAATGACCATACTCGACAAGATAGTCGCGGCAAAGCGCCGCGAGACCGACGCGCTAAGGGAGTGCGGCTACTACCGTGCCCTCGACGCCATGGATGCCCCGCAAGACGTTCCCTCCATGGCCGCCGCGCTGAGAAAGAGCGCCAAGGGTATCATAGCGGAGTTCAAGCGCCGCAGCCCTTCCAAAGGGCTGATCAACGGCAACGCCGACGTGGAACAGACCGTAGGTGGATATGCCGGTGCTGGAGCCGCCGCATGCAGCGTGCTCACCGACACGGCCTTCTTCGGAGGCTCGTGCGCCGACCTTGTCCGTGCTCGCGTGGCGGCCCGTGAGTGCTCGCTGCCGCTGCTGCGCAAGGAGTTCGTGGTGGTGCCGGAACAGCTTGCCGAGGCCAGGGTGCTCGGCGCGTCGGCGGTTCTGCTCATCGCTTCGGTGCTCGACGGCGCCGAACTTGCCTCGCTATGCTCGTGCGCCAGCTCGCTCGGACTGGAGACGCTGGTCGAGGTGCACACGCTCTCCGAACTTGACAAGACCGCCGGATGCGGCGCCGACATGGTAGGCGTCAACAGCCGCGACCTCGCCGACATGTCGACCGACGTGGAGCGCGCCATGCACCTCGGCGAGGAGGTGGCGCGCCGCGCGGGGGATGCTGTCGTGATAGCCGAAAGCGGCATAACGAGCATGGCCGACGTGGAGCGCCTGCGCGGATGCGGCTACCGGGGATTCCTTATCGGCGAGCGGTTCATGCACGAGGATGACCCCGCCGAAGCCCTCCGCGCATTCCTGAACAATGATAAAAAAATGGAATCATGAGAAATGACAAGCTGCCGCTGCACGCCGAGATGATGATAAAGGTGTGCGGCATGAAAGAGCCAGACAACATACGCAACGTGGCGGCACTGACACCGATGATGATGGGATTCATCTTCTACCCCGGCTCTCCGCGCTACGCGGGCGGTCTCGACCCCGATGTGGTACGCTCGCTCCCGGAGCATGTGCGCCCCGTAGGTGTTTTCGTCGACGCCACTGTCGATGAGGTGCTGTCGGTGTGCGACCGCTACGGAATCCGCATAGCGCAGCTACACGGCGACGAATCGCCGGAGACGTGCCGCAGGCTGAGAGAGGCCGGGATGACAGTGTTCAAGGCCGTGGGGATAGCCGACGAAACGTACATGAAGAGACTGGAAGGATATGCCGGAAGCGTCGACATGTTCGTGTTCGACACAAAGAGCGAAGCCAGAGGGGGCACGGGGCGCAAGTTCGACCACTCGCTCCTCGACGGGTACGCGCTCGACATCCCTTACCTGCTCGGGGGAGGCATCGGACCTGACGATGTCGACGCGATAGTGGCCGCGATGCGCCCCGGCATGGCCGGAATCGACATAAACTCGCGCTTCGAGGTTGCGCCCGGGGTGAAGAACCTCCGCACACTTATAAAATTCATACTTTCACTACGATCACTAAACGAATATGAACCGAATTACACGCCTTTTTGGGAAAAATAAGAAAAACCTCCTCTCTGTATTCGCCACCGCAGGATTTCCACACCTCGACTCCACCGGCGAGGTGCTACGCGCCCTCAGCGACGCAGGTATCGACATGGTAGAGGTCGGCGTACCCTTCTCCGACCCGATGGCCGACGGTCCTGTCATACAAGAAAGTTCCTCCGTGGCGTTGCGCGAGGGTATGACGCTCGCCACCCTTCTCCGGCAGGTGAAGGATGTGCGTCCGTCGCTGCGCGACGACATGCCCTTGGTGCTGATGGGTTATCTCAACCCTATGATGCGATACGGCATCGAGCGGCTGTTTGCCGACTGCAAGGAGGCCGGAATCGACGCGCTCATCGTGCCCGACCTTCCGTTTGACGAGTACATGTCGGAGTTCCGACCGCTTTGCGTGGAACATGACCTGCCCATGATAATGCTCATCACCCCGGAGACGGAGGAGAAGCGCATACGGCAGATCGACAGCTCATGCGACGGATTCATCTACATGGTGTCTAGCGCATCGACCACCGGCACGCGCGACAGCTTCTCGCCGGAGCAGGAGCGCTATTTCCGCGACATAGCGGGGATGGGGCTTGCGCACCCGCGCATGATCGGGTTCGGCGTCAGCAACCCCGCCACCCTGCGCATGGCCTGCGGGCATGCGTCGGGGGCGATAGTGGGATCGCTGTTCATAAAGTGCCTGGCTGCCGAGGACTCACCCCGTGCCGCCGTCAGCCGCCTTCTCGCCACCCTCGGCTTATAGCAGCGCATGGAGACAATATCGTATATTGAAAAATCGCACGGGCGAGGGTCATTCGCGGACGCGGAGTATGCGGCCGGAGCGGTCGAGGAGATAGGTGCGCGGGGTGCGCGGCAGATAGTATGTGCCTTCATCCTCTATCGGGCTGTCGGTGCGTGCGGTTATCCACCATGAGGGTATGTCACCGGCGGTGCGTCGCCACAGCTCAGTGTCGTCGTAGGGGTAGAGCGCCATGACGGCCATCGTGCCGGAATCGACGGCGTCACGTAGCAGGGTGTCAGCACCCAACAAGTCGATGAGCACGTGGCAGTCGCCGCAATCGGGGTCGTAAAGCACTACGAGCGTGCTGTCGTGTGCGGCGACAAGCGAGAGCAGCGTCGACGACGTGCCGTTGAGCGACGTATATGAGAAATCGGCGGCAATGTCGCCCGGACGGTTGCGGTCCATGTCGGAGAGCTGCGCGGCATAGCGCTCGCGCATGGCCGGATCAATCGAGGATGACTGCGCGAGCCATTTCAGGAACATTATATATGCGCCTTCGCTGTAGGAGGGAGAGTCGGTGGCATTCAGATTTGCCTCGGCCACCCAAGAAAGAAGGTCGAGGGCAAGGGAGTCGGCGGATGCCCGGCGAAGCAACGTGTCGACGGCGGCTGCGCGCACGCTGTCGGAGGATGCCTGCCGAAGCATCCCGGCGAAGCGGAGGAACCCCCGCTCGATGAAAGCGGTGTCGCGGCTTCCCGATGCGGGGTCGGCGAAGTCGAGAGCGTCCCAGAAGCGCACGAGCACGTAGTCGGTGCTGTCGGCACTGCCCGGCAATAGTTCCGGCACATTGGGCTGCGGAAGCTCGCGCGACGATATGGCGGCGTGGGGGGCATCGCCGGCTTTGGCGAACGCGTAGACAATCGCCATCGCGGCGGCGATGCACGCGACGATGAATATGTGTCGTCTCATGGTTTCTATTTCACCACATTATAGCCGGCTTCGGCAAGCCCACGGCGGATTATCTCGATATGCTCGCGATTTCGCGTCTCCATCACGAGGCGCAGCGTGCAGCTGGCGATGGGGGTGTCGGTGGATATGCGCTCGTGGGTCACGGAGATGATGTTGCCGCCAAGCTCGCCAACCACCTTGCTCACATGGGCGAGCACGCCGGGGTTGTCGCTGAGATCGATTGTCACGGCATACTGGCGTCCGCTCTTGATGAGGCCTCGGTTGATCACGCGGCTAAGCATGTTGACGTCGATGTTGCCGCCAGAGACCAGGCACACCACCTTCTTCCCCTTGACGGGCACCTTGTCGAACATGGCGGCGGCGACGGCCACGGCTCCCGCACCCTCGGCCACGAGCTTCTCCTGCTCCATCATGGCGAGGATGGCGGCGGCAATCTCGTCGTCGGTGACGGTGACAATATCGTCCACATACTCGCGGCACAGCTCGAAGGTGTGCTCGCCCGGCTCTTTCACCGCGATACCGTCGGCCACGGTCGACACCGACGGCAGGGTGATGCGCTCGCCCCCGGCCATGGACTTCACCATGCTCGGCGCGCCGGTGGCCTGCACGCCGTAGATCTTCACCTTGGGATTGATGGATTTTATGGCGAACGCCACGCCGGAAATCAGTCCGCCACCGCCCACAGGCACTATCACGGCCTCCACGTCGGGCAGGTCGTCGATGATCTCAAGGCCTATCGTGCCCTGTCCGGCTATCACGAGAGGATCGTCGAATGGGTGGACGAACGTGTAGCCGTGCTCGTCGCGCAGGCGCAGGGCCTCGGCGTAGGCATCGTCGTAGACTCCCGGCACGAGGCGCACCTCAGCGCCGTATTTCTTGGTGGCCTCGACCTTGGAGATCGGCGCACCCTCCGGAAGGCATATGATCGACTTTATGCCGTTGGCCCTCGCCCCGAGAGCCACGCCCTGGGCATGGTTGCCTGCCGAACAGGCTATCACGCCATGGGATTTCTCCTCCTCGGAGAGCTGCGATATCTTGTAGTAGGCACCGCGCAACTTGAACGAGCCGGTGTGCTGGAGGCATTCCGGCTTGAGGTAGATGGTGCATTCGGGATTGATTTTCGGAGCATGGATCAGCTCGGTGCGGCGCACCACGCTTTTGAGCACGTGGGCCGCGCGATATACATCGGTCAATTGAAGTACTGTCGACATAGTAAGAGTGTTTTATGTCACCCGGGGAGTCGTGGCGCCGATGCATCGGCATCCCGGCAAGCCACGCCCGTGAGGTAACGCGATGCAAATGTAGCAAATTTTGGCTTTCTGTGGAGGAATTGCCACAGAGTTTTAACCGGATTTTCTTGAATATTGGCCCGCAATCCACTAACTTTGCGGCTGCAAATCATATAATCAAGAAGAAGATGAAAAAGTTAGAAAGTCTCGTCGCACAAAAGTTGTTAAAGATCAGCGCGATAAAACTTCAGCCAGACATGCCTTTCACATGGGCTTCGGGATGGAGTTCGCCGATATACACCGACAACCGCAAGACGCTCTCCTATCCGGAGCTACGAACTTTCTTGAAGGTGGAACTCTGCCGGATCATCCAGGAGAACTTTCCCCGCCCCGACGCTATCGCCGGAGTGGCCACCGGAGCCATCGCCATGGGCGCCCTTATCGCCGACGAGCTCGGCCTGCCATACGTGTACGTGCGCTCCTCACCCAAGGACCACGGCCTTGAGAACCTGATCGAGGGCAACCTGAAGCCCGGACAGAAAGTGGTGGTGATCGAGGACCTCATATCTACCGGCGGCAGCTCGCTCAAGGCCGTAGAAGCCATCCGCAACGCCGGGTGCGAGGTTGTAGGCATGGCCGCCATGTTCACCTACGGCTTCCCCGTGTCGGTAAAGCGCTTCAACGAAGCCGGCGTAAAACTCATAACCCTGAGCAACTACAACGCCATGCTCGAAGCCGCCGTAGAGACCGACTACATCCGCCCGGAACACCTCGAAACCCTCAAGGAGTGGCGCAAGGATCCCGCCGCATGGAATCCCCACACCCCCGCCGCCGAGTAAGCGGACTACCCTTTCGATATCGAAGCAACATTGCAATGACATCATATACAAGCCAGCCGAAAGAGGTCGATATGGCCGCTTCGGCAATCTATGCCCGTATAAGTGACTTCTCCAAGTTCGAGGACCTCGTGGCCAAGCTGCCGGAAGAGGTGCGCTCGCAACTCGGCGACGTGAAGTTCACAGCCGACACCATAGTGATACCCCACAACATGCTCGGCCAGATCACCCTGCGCGTCAGCGAACGTGTACCCGACAAGCGCATCGCCCTGAAGGCAGAGAACGCACCCGTGCCCATGTTCATGGCCATCAACCTCGACGCAAAGGCCCCCGAGCTTACCGAGGTGCAGACGGCCATCGACGTGGACATACCCGCGATGCTCAAGCCCATGATCGGGCCTAAGATCGAGCCTATGCTGCGCCAGTCGGCTGACAAGTTCGGCGAGATGATCGCCAATATCGTCAAAATCTGATATATACATCCATACCTTATCCACCTGTTCTGTCTATGGCATCAAAACTCTGGGAGAAAAACATCACGGTAAACACCGATGTAGAGGTCTACACCGTGGGTCGCGACCGCGAGATGGACATGTACCTTGCCCGCTTCGACGTGCTCGGCTCGCTGGCCCACATCACCATGCTTGAATCGGTAGGACTGCTTACCGCCGACGAGCTGAAGGCCCTCACCGACGAGCTGCGCGACATATATTCAGTGATCGAGCGCGGTGAATTCGTGATCGAGCCTGACGTGGAGGACGTGCACTCGCAGGTGGAACTGATGCTCACACGCCGCCTTGGCGACACCGGGAAAAAAATCCACTCCGGGCGCTCGCGCAACGACCAGGTGCTCGTCGACCTCAAGCTCTTCATGCGCCAGCGCATCGAGGACGTTACCCGCGCCGTGGCGTCGCTGTTCGCCACCCTGCTCGACCAGAGCGAGCGCTACAAGGAGGTGCTGATGCCGGGCTACACCCACCTGCAGGTGGCTATGCCATCGTCGTTCGGACTATGGTTCGGCGCATATGCCGAATCGCTTGTCGACGACCTCACCGTGCTCCAGGCGGCATACCGGGTGGCCGACCGCAATCCCCTCGGATCGGCGGCGGGATATGGCTCGTCGTTCCCGCTCGACCGCTCGATGACCACGCGCCTGCTCGGCTTCGGGTCGATGAACTACAACGCCGTCTATGCCCAGATGGGGCGCGGCAAGACGGAACGCATCGTGGCGCAGGCCCTCGGCTCGATAGCCGCCACGGTGGGGAAGCTCGCCTATGACGCATGCCTGTTCAACTCGCAGAACTTCGGATTCATCAAGCTCCCGGACCAATATACCACCGGTTCGTCGATAATGCCCCACAAGAAGAATCCGGACGTATTCGAGCTTACGCGCGCCAAGTGCAACAAAATCCAGGCGCTTCCATACGAGATCACCCTCATCACCAACAACCTACCGTCGGGCTACTTCCGAGACCTACAACTCGTGAAGGAGAATTTCCTCCCGGCCTTCGACTCGCTCATCGACATCCTGACGATGGTCGACCGGATGGTGGCGGAGATAAAGGTGAACCGCGACATACTCGACGACCCGCGCTACGACCTGATGTTCTCGGTCGAGGAGGTAAACCGCCTCGTAGCCGGGGGGATGCCGTTCCGCGACGCCTACAAGAAGGTGGGCCTCGACATCGAGAACGGCAACTTCGTCCCGTGCAAGAGCGTGCACCACACCCATGAAGGCTCGATAGGCAATCTGTGCAACGACCGCCTGCGCGCTATGTTCGACAAGACCCTCGACGCTTTCGGGTTCGACGCATGCCACAATGCTTTCGCCGCCCTGCTCGGACGCAACGATTAACACGCCGCCTGAGCCGCAACCCCATCCACCGCAACCATGACTAACGTAATAAAAACCATACTCACCGCCATACTGTGCGCCTGCGCGCTCGGTGCCTGCCACGACACCGTCGACAGCGAGCGCATACCGTTCGCGCCGGTGCATGTCGACCTTTCGGGCACGGGCACGTGGGACACTTACGGCGTTCACGGGTTCGGACAAGGGCGTATATTCCTCCGCACCGGCAGCAGTGCCGACCAACAGCCGCGCAACTTCCATTACAACGACCTTTCGGCCACCGGATTCGGGGGGCTTCTGCTCGTGGCCGACCTTGAGAACCAGCCTCTGCTCTACGACCTTGCATGTCCCGTGGAGCGCAAACAGACGGTGCGCGTGTCCTATGACCGCGACACCCAGATAGCCACCTGCCCGCAATGCGGTTCGCGCTACAACGTCTGCGAGCATTTCGGCTCGCCGGTGTCAGGGCCGGCCTTCGACCGCAAATGGGGTCTCAAGCGCTACACCGCGCATCCCGCCGCCATGGGCGGCTACATCCTCGCCAACTGACCCAATATCGGCATCTAATCCAACTGTTTTTGGAGGTTTGTCGGATGTATTTATGAGATGAAAATCGTAAAATTTGCATCAATAAAACAAAACCCGATAGCTTGATTGCTCAGGGGCTACCGGGATTCAACACTGTAAAAGTAGTGCTTTTGTCTGAGTTAAACAAATTTTGGGTTCAAAAAGTTGTTAAGCCAATGAATTATACCGATTTTGAAGATGCCATTTCGTCCGAAAGGATGTCGCGATACGTCACGGCATGCAATGGCGACACCCGAAAGGCAATGACGCTCTACCGTTACAATCTCCAAGTTTCACAGGAGATGTTTACGATGGTCAGTTGTTTTGAGGTAACGCTACGCAATCGGATTGACAGGCATATGCAGTCGCAGTTTGGAGCAGATTGGCTAAGAGAATCGGTTGTAAACAATGGCATATTCACTTTGCCTATACTTTCCAAGACCCGCGACATTATATTCCATGCATACCGAAAGTTGAATCGAGGCAATCTTTATACGCATCCCAAACTGCTCGCCGAAATGGAATTTGGGATTTGGAAATATATGTTTTCGCCCATACAATATGCTCAAGCAGGGCGAAACCTGTTGCAGATATTTCCAAACAAGCCTCGCTCATCGGCACAACAGCAATACAATCAACGGTATGTATTTAACGAGTTGGATAAAATCAATTCGTTGCGTAACCGCATCGCACACCACGAACCAATCTGTTTCTCCGCACAGACCGCTCAAGTTGACACTGCATATATAATCACAATTTATTCCAAGATTTGCAACATGTTCGCCTGGATGGGTGTTGACAGTCATTCGCTCCTCTATGGTCTCGACCACGTTCAGCAAGTCTGCAGTAAAATCAACCGATTATGAAGATAATAGTAATAGCCCTATTTTCCGTAGCACTTTGTCTTTTGAACTTGGTAGCATGCTCAAAAAACAAAATTGAAAAAGACGTATGCAATATGGGATATTACTTTAATCATTCCGAAGAAATAGAAGAATCCGATAATCAAAACAGCGATATGTCAATAGATAAGGTTAAATTGACCCGAAGAATCACTGATGAGCTTAATGAGGAAATCGGTGTGCCTACAATTTTTATTAATCCGAACAAACGCAAGAAGATTTCTTTAACAAGCAGCAAATTCGGAGGAATGCCTTATTGGGATTCCTCGTTGCCTTATCCCACGGATAAAAACGGGGATAAACTGAAACTTCTCGCTCAGTTCAATCTAAATGAAATTTCGGAAGCCTGCAAAGGTGAAGTCGGGCTACTTCCTAAAGAGGGAATCCTCCAGTTCTTTATTTTGTCAGGCAGCAATTACTCTTACGGCTCTGATTATGAAAATTACACCAATGACGACCATTTCCGTGTAATCTATCATCCAACAATCAATCCAAATATTACAGTGGAGGATGTCCAGAATCTACATATTCCAATAGCCTCTGTATCTACAAATGATTACGAACCCATATCCGGAGAAATCGCACTTGATTTCAGTATCAGAAAAACAGCCTCCCCTCATTATGGCAATTTCAAGGACGAATTTATAGAAAAGGTTGCATTATATGGCTGGAAAATAGAAAATAAACCGGATTATGATATATGTAATTGTTTGGAGAACGAAATTGGATACGAGCTGGACGATTATGGCTGTCATGAGGAAAATTGCTTATTAGGATATCCTGTATATACCCAATTAGGCGATCCGCGTTTTGACTATACACAATACGCACAATATGATACGCAATTATTCCAAATGGTAAGTTATAACGAAGAAGGAACTAAATTTATGGCGATTTGGGGCGACATGGGTATAGCTCACTTTTTCATAAATCATAAAAAACTGATGGAAAAAGACTTTTCCGATATTATGTATTATTGGGATTGTACCTAATGCACATTAGGCTTTCTACCACATAGAATGTATACAGCCGATAAAGACAATATGAATCGCTACTATCCAATTTTCATTTTTCTTGCCATTTTGATATTTGGTGGGTGTGATCCCAAAAATACGACAAAAACGCAAGATTCGGTCGCAGTTGACAGCATACAGGTTGTGAGTGATAACTTTTTATTGTTTCGAAATTTAGGCGTTTACTCGGATAGTCTTATTTTCGTTGATACCATTCCCAATGCTTTCTCTCAAAAAGGAATATATTTAGATAGTCTGCAAATTCAGCAACTCTTAGCGGACAAGATTCCCAATATGGCATGCCTTTCATATTCCTCGATTCGTTTATTTTCCGTTAAGGAACTATCAGATAGCCTATACTTGGGAGTCTATGTTTACGAGTATTCAGATATAGAGGATATTTATATGGCTATATATAAAGACACAGTAATTACCGATGTATTAAAGCTCCCTATTCAAGAACATTCGGACATAAAAGATGTAATTGATGATATTGAGTACATTGATTATTTTGAAAGTTCTGTTATATTTACTGATAATATCCACTTTACTATTACAGAACTTTCAGCTACAAAAGGCTGGAATGATGACGAAGAGTGTGTTTTTGATACTTCTTTGAAGAAAGAAACATTTTATTCAATCTCAGCAAACGGACAAATCCATAAGGAAGATGTTGTAAAAACACAATCATGTTCAAGTTAACCATATCTTTTCGTTACACATAAACCAAACTCTTCCCGATTATGAAGAAATTACGCTCTTTTGTTCGTCCTGAGCCTTTCATTCGTCTTGAAATCACTGAAGATGAATATATATATATACCTGTCCTGATTGTCCTCCCGAGTATGTAGGAGGCGGCATAAGAAAAATGTTAGAGGATTTACGAGAAAATATCAGATTGCAAGGTGTGATTTTGTCCGACATGCGCACAGCTTCAGTCCGAAAAAATCACCCTGCGGGCTGACGCCTTAGATACTCACGCTCGGAAAAGTACAAGCAAGCTTGTCCTTTTCTCTCGACTTATTCGTATCTTTGCGGCTCTGAATCAGAAAAACGGCAATATTCCCCGCAACAGACAAGAATGAGCAACAGCAATTCCGAACACACCACCACCATACGCGTAGGTCAGATAGAGATACATCCCGACAACAACGGGCGCCGGCCCGACATGGACGCACTGCCGGTGCTTGCCACGCGCAATCTCGTGCTATTCCCCGGCGTACCGATGCCAATCAACATAGAGCGCGAGGTGACGCTCTCGACGGCGCGCCTCGCCCAGGAGACGGGTACTCCAGTAGGGGTGTTCTGCCAGCTCGACCCTTCCGATGACAATCCCGACCTCAGCCGTCTGAACCCCTACGGCGTGGTTGCACAGGTACTGAAGGTGTTCGACCTGCCCGACGGGTCGCACGCCGCATTTCTCGCCGCCGCCGACCGCGCCCGTATCACGGGCCCGGCATCAGGCGAAGCCAACGCGGCCTTCCCCATGCGCTGCTCGGCTGAGATCGAGCGCGACGTTAAGCCGCGCAAGAACGACCGCGCGTTTGCCGACACCATGTCGGCCATACAGGAGATGCTGCAGCTGCTGCGGTCGCACTACGACAGCCTGCAGGAGTCGCTCATGATACAGATACCCGACGACGCCGACCCGCGAGTAGTGCTCAACTTCCTGTGCACGCAGCTTCCGGTGGCCATGCCGGCCAAGATGCGCATGATCGCCGAGAGCAAGCTCAAGGAGCGTGCGCAGATACTCCTCGAAGCCCTTGCCGAGCGCGAACAGATGATGCAGGTAACCGAGAAAATCAAGTCGAACGCCAAGGCCAACTTCGAGCAGCAGCAGCGTCGGGCCTTCCTCCAGAACCAGCTTGCCGCCGTAAAGCAGGAACTCTACGGCGACGAAGAGGAGGACATCGCGGCACTGCGCCAGCGCGCACAGGACACGAAATTCACCGAGGTAGCAGCGAAGCATTTCGACCATGAGCTGGAGAAACTGACCCGCCTCAACCAACAATCGCCGGAATACAACGTGCAATATTCCTATCTGGAGACCCTCCTGGCGCTCCCGTGGGGTACAGCCAGCGAGCTTCAGACCGACTTCGCCCACGCCACGCGCGTGCTCGACCGCGCCCACTACGGGCTGCGCAAGGTGAAGGAGCGCGTGCTCGAGCAGATAGCCGTCATGATCAACAACCCTTCGGGCAAATCGCCCATACTCTGCCTCGTAGGCCCTCCCGGAGTGGGCAAGACCTCGCTCGGCGCCGCTATAGCCGAGGCGTTGGGGCGCAAGTATGAGCGCGTGTCGCTCGGCGGCCTGCACGACGAGGCGGAGATACGCGGCCACCGTCGCACATATATAGGCGCGATGCCCGGACGCATCATGGAGGCCATGAGGCGCGCAGGCACCGTCAACCCCGTGCTGCTCCTCGACGAGGTGGACAAGATAGGCAGCGACTTCAAGGGCGACCCATCGGCCGCGCTGCTCGAAGTGCTCGACCCGGAGCAGAACTGCCGCTTCCACGACAACTACATCGACGTGGACTACGACCTTTCGAAGGTGCTCTTCATAGCTACAGCCAATACCCTCTCCACCCTGTCGCAGCCGCTCATCGACCGAATGGAGGTGATCGAGCTGTCGGGCTACCTTCTTGAGGAGAAGGTGGAGATAGCACGCGGCCACATACTGCCGCGCCTTCTCGCCGAATACAATGTCGACGGCAGGCAGCTGTCGCTGTCGCGCGAGGCGATAGCCGCAGTGATCGACCGTTACACCGGCGAAAGCGGCGTGCGCCAGCTCGAAAAGGAGCTGGCGGCAATAGTTCGCAAGTCGATACTCAACAAACTGCAGCGCAATAAATTCCCGTCGCGCATATCACCGGCCCACCTCGACGCCATACTGGGAGTGCCGCGCTTCACACGCGAGCGCTACGAGGGGAACGACTTCGCCGGAGTGGTCACCGGCCTTGCGTGGACAGCCGCCGGCGGTGAGATACTATTCATCGAGGCGGCGCTGACGCGCTCGAAGGGTGAGAAACTGACCCTCACCGGGAATCTCGGCAACGTGATGAAAGAGTCGGCGGCCATAGCCCTGCAGTATGTCAAGGCGCATGCCTCCGACTACGGTATCGAACCGGCGCTGTTCGACTCCTACCAGCTGCACCTCCACGTGCCTGAAGGCGCCATCCCCAAGGATGGCCCGTCGGCCGGCATCACCATGGCCACCGCCATAGTGTCGGCGTTCACGCAGCGCCGCATAGCCCCGCGCCTTGCCATGACCGGCGAAATCACCCTGCGCGGCAAGGTTATGCCCGTAGGCGGCATAAAGGAGAAGATACTCGCGGCCAAACGTGCCGGAATCACCGACATCATCCTCTCGGAGGAGAACCGCAAGGATATCGCCGACATCGAACCGCAATACCTCGAAGGGCTCAACTTCCACCACGTCAATACGGTGAAAGAGGTGTTCGACATCGCCCTGCTGCCGGAGCTTGTACCAGACGCGCTCACCCTCAAGGCCGAGGAGACACCCGCGCATCCGTGACACTTTTCACAAACGGCGCCTGAGAAGCCAAAGTAGCAGCACGGCAAGAGCCGATGCGGCAAAGGCGATGCGACGCCAAAGAGAAAGTGACGGTGATGAGCCGTCCGACGCCGGAACCCCAACAGGGAGAGATACGGTGTCGATGCGCTCCACACGTAGAGTGTCGCGGACAGTGGCCGTGCGATAGACTGTGCGCAGGCGCGTATGGTAGACGGTATCGCCCCTCGGCTCGGTGGCCACGCTGTCGATCACCACGAGCGTGTCGGTGCGCTCGACGGCGCTGCGGATGCTGTCGGTGTGCGACGACGGGAGATAGATGGCGCGGGTGCATGCCGCCGCGCCGATGATCGCGGCCATGGCCGCGAGGCAGACAGTGCATTTCATAGCTGAATTTGCAAGAGATTATGGAGATTGCAAGAGGTTGCGGGGATTGCGGATGCACCGGGGGTGCATCCCTACGTTTTATTACGTACATTATTTTCATCATGCCATGGTGGCATTGCGGCGCAGGAGGTAAGCGCGGAATGTGTCGAGGAGGTCGCGGAGCGCCAGGAGCTGTCCCTGCTGCTGGCTCTGATATAGCGAGGCCGAAGTGAGGCCGGAGGGCATCTGTCCGCGCAGTGCGTCGCCCACGCCGCTCACCTCGCGCATGAGGCGCAACTGAGTGTCGAGCATCTCGCGCGTGCCCACGGTGTTGACGGCTGTCATCACCTGCTGCGGGCCGGGCACTCCCGGCTCCGGACGGTAGACCACTATCCCGTCAGGCTCACGCAGCTTCTCGGCCACCATGGCGGCCGGCATCTGCGACGAGAACTGGTTTTCGGGGAAGAGCACCACACCCTTTGCGGCCTGCGAGAGCATGCGGTCGTTGAGGGTCATGAGCCAGTTGATGTTGTGCTGCTGGTCGATGATATCCTCCACGAAGGAGTGCACCTCGCCGTCGATCATCGGGTAGAAACATAGCGCATAGGGGTGGCGCGAGGCGGTGACAGTGTCGAGCACGCGGCCATCCGTAGTCATGAACCGGCACACCCAACGCGCATCGACACACAGCCGCCACTGCAACGCCGGCTCGCCACGTCGCTCACGCTTCCGGTTGGAGGCGCGCAGCCGCTTCTCGGCATCGGCATCGACGAGCGACAGCGAGCCGTCGGCGGGGTCGTGGACGCGGAGCATGCGGCGGCATTCCCGGCTCCACACCTCGAACACACGCAGCGTGGCCGCGCGTCCCGACGAGTCGAAGGTGAGATTGTCGTCGGCGCTCTCGCCCGTGCGCGGCAAAATGGCGTCGGGCGACGTGTCGGCGGCCATACGGCGGAAAGCGGAGCGGAGCATCTGCATGCGCCCGGCGTCGCCGTGGGAGAAGCGTTCGACGAGTGCCGACAGCGATAGGTCGTGAAGCTCGCCCATCAGCTCGGCGCCGGATCCGTCGGGAGCCGTGAGGCGGTCGATGAAGAAACGAGCCGGACTGACCATGCGCAACGGGGCTGCTCCCGGGCGGAGGGGAATGCGCTGTATGGCGCAGCCCGAGATGAGGAATTCCTGGAAGGTCGAGGCGTCGGTCTCGACAGTGTCGGCAAGGGGAGTACCCGCGCCCACGGAGTCGCGGAAACATCCTGTGATAGTCTTGACGAGCTGCCGGATGATGTTGTTGGTGACGGGCGAGTATCCGTTTTCGATGAGATAATCGCGTTCGGTGCGCACTACTCCGTTGTCGAACAGGCATGGGTCGAGCCATTGCCTGCCGAAAGTGTAGCGCTTGTAGCGGAGACGGCGCGAGCGCAACGTGGCTCCCGACTCCCAGGCCGCGCGTGCGCGCGACAATACAGTGTCATTCATAGTCAGTTTTTGAGGATAAAGGGCATTAGGGACAATAAGGACTAATTAGACCAATAAGACTAATTGGACTAAGCCTATTATCAGAGGAGGAGAGGGATGGTGGAGAGGGCGCGGGAGTGGAGGCGGTAGAGGCCGGGGGTGTCAAGGATGGCGAGACACGAGAGCGGGCGCAGGGATTTCCGCGTTGTGGGCGGAGGGGAACATACGCGGACGGTGCGTCCATCGACTACCGCCACGGGGACACGATGGTCGGAGCGCTGTCGACCCGAAAGCTGCAACGATGCGCCGGGGAGCGTGGCGTCGGGGATTATGAGCGCGGGGGCGCTCCATCCGGGCATCATAAGGGACACGAGGCGCACGGCCTCGTCGGGAAGCGTGAACCAGCCGGTGCCGTCGGAAAGGATATCGACCTCGACGTCGGCGGAAATATCTACAGGGGCAAGCATGTCGAGCGTGGCGTCGCGCAGGAGAGCGTCGTACCAGGCCTGCATGCGTGCCTGCAAATGCGCGTCGAGGTCGATGCCGTCGCAGCGTGTGATGACACATCCGTCGTTGACGGCCTCGGGGAAGGCGCGCAACCGCCAGGCCGACATCATTTCTTCAAGGGTAAGGGTCAGGATTGGCATAAGATAACAGGATAAAGACAATAGGGAGATTAAAGAGAATATGGACAATAAGGAGGATAAGGAGATTAGGGAGATTAAGGGCATTAAGGACTTTAGGGAGAGCATCGGATGGAGGATTTCTCCCTAAAGTCCTTCCTCAGGTTTTCAAGCCTTGGCGCCGATCAGGCGCATATGCGCCTCGGGATAGCGGAGCACGAGGCAGGAGGCCTCGGTGAGAACCACAGCGTCGGAATTTCGCTGGCCGCTGCGCTTGAGGTCGAGCCGGAGTGCCGAGAAGGGTATGTGGGTGTACTTCTGAAGATACTCCGGATCGATGATCATACCGTCGCTTTCGTGGCCGCAGAGGTCGAAAGTCTCGCTATGCACCACATAGAGTGTGCCGAAATTCGATGATATCACCTTGAGGTTCAATCCCCAGTGGACTTCCGTCTCCACAGATCCCACTTGCTTGACGGTCGAGTCCTTGGATGGGCTGACAAGATTTTTCACGCACTTCGAGCCCCCGATAAGCACCTTCCGGGCAGAGCCACCATGGCCGGTGAACGCCTGACGGCACATCTCGATGAAATCCAGACCGGTAAGAGAGGCAGGCATGATGAACTCGCGGGCAGCCTGGTCCCATATGCCACGGGTGAAATAGGTATTGCCGTCGGGTCCGGCCATCTTCTTGCGCGAACCAAAAAGGAAATTGCGTTCCATCCCCATGCGCATGTCGATGATCGCGGCCTCCTGCTGGTCGGTAAACGACATGTCGGCCTTCTTCAGCCCGGCGGCAAGAAGCGCACCGTTTTCCACCTGTGCCTTGAAGATCTGGCAGAAATTATGGTCGGGCTTCGGCACGAATGTCGTCTGCGGGGTCTGCACATCGAGCTCGGCGGCGGCACGTCCCATGCGCACCACAGTGCTTACCCCCTCGGTGTCGGCAGGCAGGGCATACTCCTTATCAGGCCCGATGTAGACAGCAGTGAGGGCTCGTCCCTCAGCGGCGGTCACGTAGAACGTGTGCGGCTTGCCCCCTGCGAGCGCTCCTGTAAGGAGCACCGTATCGGTACGCGAAAACGCCTTTCCATCGAGCTTGTTCTTGAAACTGATAGTGAACTCATTGTTTTCGGCATCCGCTATCTGCGACACCTCCGACGATGACGGGCGGTTGTCGACCGAAAAATACTGCACCTCCATCGATGCCGTGGTCCGCGGACGCGCCGAGCGCGAAATCTGGTCGACGGGCGTAGCCATAGGCCTTATTTTCAATATGCGGCGGTCGATGTCGGGAAGCATGAATCCGTTGTCGATGGTTTCCACTTCCGCCACTGTGAGCGGACGGTCGAGCACATGCTCGGCATGGGTTGTTGATGCTGTTTCCATAAAAAAGAGATTAAGAGGTTATAAAACTGTTGGATAAAAGTGTGTTTTCCAAGTATCGGAAAAAGATTGAAAAAGATTAAAAAGTCGGCTTCCGATTGTAATTTTGCAACAACCGCAGGCATGCTGCGGATGCTAATCCCACACGGAGTAGGATTCGGGCAGAAAGAACGGGTCGGGGATGACGGGCGCGCCATGCTGTCCATCGGGATAAGGCTCTTCGCCCATGTCCGGTGTGGCAAGTTCGGCGACTGCCCTCTCATTTAGCCCATTAAGATAGCCTTTCCTGTAGTCGTTCTCTATAGATTCGTTAGGTGGCGGCTGGGGTGCATTGTCCATAGTCAATCAAGTTAAAGGGTAAATAAACATAGTTGTCGAGATGTCGGAGTCACCACATTATCGGTTTCCGACATTGCAAAGATATGTCAATATTTTAAACCCTCCAAATATTTCGCCAACTATTTTTACAATATTTTTGTTGTCAATTTACATCCGACTAATTTTGAATACATTAGAGCCACAAAAATACGCTCGGCAAAATCAAACAAATTTGATTTTGCACCCGACTTATTCATATCTATCGGTTTCGAATTCTCGCGATTTATATGTAAATTTGTGAAAACAACCTTAACACTCTACGACATGAACGTAACGGACAGATTCCTACAATACGTGAAGTTCGACACACAGAGCGACGAACTCACCAACCTCTGGCCCTCCACCCCCGGGCAGATGATATTCGCGCAGTATCTTGAAGAAGAACTGAAGAAGATGGGTCTCACCGAAGTAACCCTCGACGACAACGGCTACCTGATGGCCACCCTCCCGGCCAACACGTCGAAACCGGTGCCGACGGTAGGCTTCATCGCCCATCTCGACACATCGCCCGACATGAGCGGACGCCACGTCAATCCGCGCATCATCAAGGATTACGACGGACAGCCCATCACGCTCAACGAGGGACTCGGCATAGTGCTCAGCCCGCGCGAATTCCCGGAACTTGACCACTACAAGGGGCAGGCGCTTATAGTGACCGACGGCACCACGCTGCTCGGCGCCGACGACAAGGCCGGCATAGCCGAGATAATCACCGCCGTGGCCTATCTCCAGGCCCATCCGGAGATCGAGCACGGCAAGATACGCATAGCCTTCAATCCCGACGAGGAGATAGGCCAGGGCGCGCATAAATTCGACGTGGAGAAGTTCGGGGCCGACTGGGCCTACACGATGGACGGCGGCGAGATCGGCGAGCTTGAGTATGAGAACTTCAACGCCGCCGTGGCCAAGGTGACATTCACAGGCCGCAACGTACATCCGGGCTACGCCAAGCACAAGATGATCAACTCGCAGCGCATAGCCAACCAGTTCATGTCGATGCTTCCTCGCTGGGAGACCCCCGAGCATACCGAAGGCTACGAGGGATTCTACCACCTGATATCCACCGAGGGCAACGTGGAAAAGACCGTCATCACATATATAATACGCGACCACGACCGCGACCGCTTCGAGCGCCGCAAGAAAGAGCTTGAACATCTGGTGAGGAAGATCAACAGCGAATTCCCCAACTGCGCGGTGATCGAGATCAAGGACCAGTACTACAACATGCGCGAGAAAATCGAGCCGGTGAAGTATGTGGTAGACATCGCCGAGGAAGCCATGCGCAACGTAGGCGTGACGCCGGTGGTGGTGCCCATACGCGGAGGCACGGACGGCGCGCAGCTGTCCTTCAAAGGTCTCCCATGCCCCAACATCTTCGCCGGAGGACTCAACTTCCACGGTCGCTATGAGTTCGTGCCCATCCACTCGATGGAGAAGGCCACCGAGGTGATCGTGGAGATAGCGCGCCTTGTGGCCAACCGCTGACCCCACTTCCGGCATGGACGAAAAGCCGCTGCTCGTGGTTGTGACCGGGCCTACAGGCTCCGGTAAGACCGCATTGGCCATTGAGCTGGCGCAGAAGCTCGGATGCGACATAATATCGGCCGACTCGCGCCAGCTCTACCGCGACATACCTATAGGGACCGCCGCCCCCACCCCGGAGGAGCTGGGAGCGGCCACCCACCACTTCGTGGGCACACTTGCACTCAACGAATACTACAGCGCGGCACGCTACGAGGAGGACGTGATGGCCCTGCTCCCTGGGCTGCTGCGGCGCGACGGATGCGCCGTCATGTGCGGTGGCTCGATGATGTATGTCGACGCCGTGTGCCACGGCATCGATGACCTGCCCACAGTGTCCGACGAAGTGCGCGCCTCCACGCTCTCCCTCTATGAGCGCGAAGGTATAGAAGGGCTGCGCGCCACGCTGCGCAACCTCGACCCGGACTATCTCGCCGGAGCCGACCTGTCGAACCATCGGCGCCTGATCCATGCCATAGAGATCAGCATCGAGGCCGGAGTGCCCTACTCCTCGCTCAGGAAGGGGGCGATCAAGGAACGCCCGTTCCGCACGGTGAAGATGATGATCGACCACCCCAGGGAGGAACTTTTCAACCGTATAAACCGGAGAGTCGACCGCATGATGGCCGAGGGGCTTGAGGAGGAGGCGCGACGCGTCTACCCGCTCAGGCATCTGAACTCGCTCAACACGGTGGGATTCAAGGAGATGTTCGCATGGTTCGACGGGACGATGGACCGCGACACCGCAGTGGCGCGTATCGGCAAGAACACCCGCGTCTATGCCAAGAAACAGCTCACATGGCTCAAGCGCGACACCGGTGTGGCACGCCTCGACCCGTCCGCCCCGCTGCTTCCCCAGGCTCTCGGAATTGTGAATATTGTAATATAGCTACAAAGTTTAAGGAATATTTAATCCGCAGATTTGTGGATATTGGGAAAATTACGCAATTTTGCATAAGATAATCGTATATATCCAACACACTATTACGACTAACAACAATTCAAGCATAATTATCACAAAATGAGCAAGAAATTCATCTGCGCCGTGTGCGGCTATGTACACGAAGGCGACACAGCCCCCGAGAAGTGCCCGCAGTGCGGCGTACCCGCATCAAAGTTCAAGGAACTCGACGAGACAGCCATGCTCCAGTTTGTAACGGAGCACTTAATCGGCATCGCAAAGGATACCGACGACCAGATGCGCGCCGACCTCAACGCCCATTTCATGGGAGAGTGCACCGAGGTAGGCATGTACCTGGCAATGTCGCGCCAGGCCGACCGTGAAGGCTATCCCGAAATCGCCGAGGCTTTCAAGCGCTACGCTATCGAAGAGGCCGAACACGCTTCGAAGTTCGCCGAACTCCTTGGCGAAGTGGTATGGGACACCAAGACCAACCTCGAGAAGCGCATGGCCGCCGAGGCCGGTGCCAACGCCGACAAGATGCGCATCGCAAAGCGCGCCAAGGAACTCAACCTCGACGCCATCCACGATACCGTACATGAAATGGCCAAGGACGAAGCGCGCCACGGCCAGGGCTTCCAGGGCCTCTACAACCGCTACTTCAAGAAGTAAGCAGGCTCTGCAAAGCAGACACAAAAAGGCGATGTGCTGAAGCACATCGCCTTTTTTGTGTGTAGGATAAAAGCGGTCGGATTTGTCGGACAAGTCAGACCGGTCTGACAGGTCTGACGGGTCTGACTGTCAGAGTTTTTTAAATGGCCGACACGTCCTTTTCCGGCAGTGAAATGATAGGCCACAGCTCCGCGTGGACATCGATGATAGCAGGCCAGGCACATGGTGCAGTCGTGGTCCCAACGCGGGGCGCCCCCGTCGATGGTGATGTTGCCCATCGGGCAGACGGCAGCACACGTGCCGCAACCGTCACACTTGTCGCGGTCGACACGGAAGCCGCGCGGCGACATCAGAAAAGCGTTGAAGAGCGGGCGCAGTATATGGCTCTTGATGCGCGGCATCGACCCGGCGACCACCATACGCAGCCCGTCGGCACGATTATCGGCAATGCGCGAGGCTATCGAGTCCACATCCTCCGAGGCACGGCGCATCTTGTCGCGGGCCAGGTCGGGGGAATCGACATCGAAGCCCGGGAGGCATACATACGTGTTGGGCATCGTGACAGAGAACACCCCGCCTACCCGCCATCCACGGGAACGTATCATACGCGCCCACTGACGGTCGGTGCGGCCGATGTCGTCGCCGCACGTGGCCACCATATGATGAACCGACCCGGAAGCCGCTCCGGGAACGGCGGATGCAAGAGTGCGGATAAACTTCCCCACCACGCGGGGCACTCCCCATGCATGCACGGGGAACACCCATACGTTCGGACGGTCGGTATCGGGAGCCTGGGCGGATGAAGCTGCATCGAGAGTGCGCCGCGTGATTCGGCACGTTTCCTGCCGGAGCTTACCGGCGATAGCCTCGGCAACAAGGCGCGAGTTGCCCTGCCCGGAAAAATAGTACACCATGGGTGGAATCAGCGTATGGTGACCTGCGTGGCGCCGAAACCGTATTCACGGAATGACGCATCCTGCACGTCGCATGTCTTATACTTATACGTAAGCTCCTTCAGCAGGGCCTTGCGCAACACACCCTCACCCTTGCCATGGATGAAGATGATCTTACGCCCCTTGGCGGAGCGGTTCTCCTCCATCACACGGTTGAACTCGCGGAGCTGCACCCCGAGCATGTCGGCGTTGTCAAGTCCGGCGGTAGTGTCGAGCAGTTCGGAGATGTGGAGGTCGACCACGAGAGGGCCGTCGGGGGCAGTATGCCCGGCATCATGGCGGCTGACGCGCCGGGGCTGCGCAGGCTGCCCGTCGGAACGGCGCTTGGCGCGCATGGCATCCTCCAGACGTCCGGAATCAATCACCACAGGGCGGCGCGGCACATCGTCGCGCGTTATGTCAATGGCTATGACGGGGGTGTCGAAATATTCATTGTCGCGGAAGCAGTGGAGCTTGAAGAACTTGGTAGTGTCGAGCGTATGCTCCACGGCCACAGGCGATTTCAGAGTGAACAGGCGTCCGCCGGACTTGTAGGCGACATACTGCACGCTTATGCGGTCCATGGCTCCAAGCTCGTCGCGGGTAATGTGCTGCACGGGCACCTGCATGTGCGGCTCCACGGCCTCGGCGAAGCGGAGCGTCCACCCTTCGTCGCCGTCGGCGCGGGTGAGGTAGGTGAGAAACAGAGTATAGTTTGAGTCGTTGACGATGTAGGCATCGTATTCGGTGGTGTTGAGGTGCTTAGGCTCTTCAGCCTCGAAAGCGAGCACGATGTTGAGCTTCTCCCCCTCAGGCGTGTCGTCGGGGTCGGGAGCGGCAACCTTAGCCGACGGGGCAGGAATGTCGTAGACCGGCTTCTCCTTCGACGGGGCTTTCTCCTTTCTTCCCCCTTTCAGCTCCTTCTCCCACCAGCGGTCGGCAGACGCCTCTGTGCCGGAGGGCCTGGCCGCACGGGCTGCCGCCGGGGCGGCCTGCGCCGGGCCTACCACCACGCATTCGCGCAGCAGCACCGGAGTCTCGAAGCCATCCTCGTCGACGTAAGCCATCTGACCCTCTATCCTTACTATCCGTCCGCCACCTACAGAATTGAGGTAGCGCACCATATCACCTATCTGTGCCATTATATATGATTTTTACTTAGTTGTTTCCATTAAAACCGGTCTCCCCAATGAGGACGGAAAGGGAGCGCCATGAACAACCGGCGTCCGTCTTTCTCAAACGGTATCACCCATTTCCGGATCAACGAATCGCCGTCAGATGCCGTGAATCGTCCCACATGGCGTCCTACCCATCCCGGATCGTCAGGAAAGACAGTCCCGGCGGGACATGCAGCGGAAATCTCAACCTCCGGATGTCCGGCGCTGTCATATGCCACGAAATAATCAAAAGCCGTCCAATCGGTTTCCCCGAGGGCAGCCGGAAGATTGATCAGCGGATGATTTTTATCGTAATACATTCGCAGCCCGTAGTGGGTATAGTCATCTTCCGGACGCAGATAGCGCACGCGCGAGAAGGCCCAGAAAGGGAGGTCGTTGTCGTCGGGCATGTCGAGACATACTATCCCGTCGGACGAAGCCGCATATAATTCCCGCAGCTTCCTGTCGGCTTCCCACCCCTTATGGCTGTATATATCTACACCGATCATCTGGGCCACGGCAAGCAGGCCGATGGCCGACGCCATGACCGCAGCGGATGCTCGCCCGACATGATACCTCTCGCCCGGAGTCCACCATAGCCACAAGGCTATCAGGGCATAGACCTGAGAAAACCATCCGCTACGCCCGACTATGCCCCCGACAGCCACGAACAACAGCGCCACGACAGCGCAGACAGCCCAGAAGCCGGCGTCGCCCGTGAGCATGGCCCGCAGCGAGCCTCGCGACGATTTCCGCAATGCAGACACGAGCATGGCAAGGAGAAGGAGCAACGTCAGAGGCGCTGACTTCACGACCAACAGCCACCAGACATCATCAGGTGTCTTTTCACGCAACGCACGCATGATTATTCCCGGGGAGAGCACCACAACCGCCACCCCGGCCAGAAAAGCCACGAGCATGATCCGGCGCGAACGCGACAATCCTCTCCATGCCGCAAACGAAACGGAACGGCGCACACAGGCCATCCACAGCATCCCGGCGCAGAGCGGCAATGTGGCCGCCTCATGAACCATGCCTGCAAGCACGCAAAAGATAACGACCACTACCGTTTTCAGCCCGGCACCCACGCCATCCATCCGTCCGACATCGGCCAACAGAGGTGTGTCGGCCCGGCGCAGCAGCAGGAGCATCCCCAACGGCAACGCGGTAGCCCACACGTAGTTGTAGGAGACATCTATCAGCGAGAACGAATCCCACCACGGAAAGAAAAAAGCAATGACACCGATCACCACGTTAGCGGCAAATCCGCGCCTTACCGAGGGGAACAGACGGCAGAAATACAGTACCAGCAGGTACATGGCGCCGGTAGCAATCCCGCACATGACCGACACGAGCCAATGAGGGAGCACTCCCATCGTAAAGGATGCAAGCATGTTGGCCGATCGACCGTTGGTGAATACCCAATGACGCGCCCAGTACCGGGGAAACTCCCACACGGAGTAAGCGCCGTTCCCTATTCCGTCGGCCTGCCGCAATATGGTCGTGTACACGAGGTCATCTCCCTGCGGAAGCGTGAATATATACATCACGCTCCATGCAGCGGCAAGCGCACCGACGACAAATATCACCCAGGCCGTGGACATGTCCACGCGATGTCTGTTACTGTTATGCATCTACTACCGTTTATCCTACAAATTTAGCCGTTTTCAGAGATACGTGCAATAAGAGGTTTAAAAACATCCATGTGCGGGAAAATCATAGGAGTGCGGGGAGATCAGCGCGCGGAGGCCCAGCGGATGATGTTGCCGAAGAGCTTGCGGGATACTTCGGCGGAGGGAGCGGGGGAAAGGAGCGGATCGGTGAGACGCAGAGTGGTGTAGAGCACACGGCCCTTGCCGCACGGAGCCTCGCCCATGGCGGTGCCGAGATGGAAAGGCCACGACCGGTAGGCGCCGGCTATGAAATTCTCGCGAGCCACCTTTAATCCGAGGCGCTGATTGCCGTCCCTGACAAGTTCCTGGTATGGCCAGTTCATGCCGACATTTACGGGAAGCCCGCGCAGCACGGGATGGTCGGCGACGAAATGCACGCCTCCCACCCAGTTGTCGCCAACGGTGAAGTTGCCGCCGTAGCCTATCGAGGCGGTAGGGTTGAGGAACTGCATCCACGACTCGGGCGACTTGAGCAGAAGGAGTGTGGTGCCGTCGGCCACGGCACGGTCGACCACCGACTCCGGAGCGATTGCCGAGGTGCCGGGCATAGTCCACACGAGCTGCACCATGCCGTCGGGTTGCGTCTGGCGGTACTGCACCATTATGTGTACTTTCCTCCCTTTCTCGAAATAGAACGGCGACGAGAAGGTGACATCCTTTCCGTTGCCCCAGTCGTCGGCGATGCGCTGTCCGTCGACCTCCATGCGCACGCCACGGTCGGTGTGCACGCCGAGCAGGTAGTTGCCCGTGGCGGGAGCCACGAGAGTACCCTCCCATATGGCGGAGAACTCCTGGTTGGCGGGTATGAGCGGATCGGGCTGCGCGCCACCTACGAAGTGCCGGTCGAGGCAGTCGTCGGTGCCGGTGCCGGCAGGGGAGGATATGTCATTGTCCTTGAACCATGTGACCTTGAATGCCGGATTCCCGGAGTTGTCAAAGTACTTCACCGGGACAGGAGTGGCCTCGTCGAGGGCCGGACGGGTGACGATGAGCCAGTCGAGCCGTCCCATCGAGGGGTCGTACTGCGGCAGTTCCTTGCCGGTGACATCCTTGTAGTAGCGTGCCACCGGATCGTCAGGCGTGCCGTAGATAGCCCCGTTGCCGGGCAGCACGTCGTAGTCGGGGACGATGCCGAGCACCTCCTCGTGGCCCGATGCAACCGTATGACCGTCGGCATCAGTCAGGCGTGCGGATATGTTGTAGAGCCCATCTTCGCCATCGACCGACAGGGGGAGAGCCTCTGCAAGCAGTTGCCCGAAACGGTCACCGCCGTCGACATGCACCGGGCGCGTCAGGAGCTCCTTCCTCACGCCCGATGGCGACACAACCTCCACAACGAGTGAGAAATCGCCTTTCAGATCCGACTCGTTGACCACATGGAAATCGACATCGACGCTACCCGGAAGGCGCACGAACTGAGTGCGCGGCGACACGGCCACATAAAGCGGGGCAGTGAAGCGGGCTATGGTGGAGAGGTTGCCCTTGCAGTTGCGGTAGTTGTCGACCACACCCGAATGGTTATCGTAGGGCATAGACTCCCAGCCGTTGATCACGTAGGCATCGCCAAGGTCGCCCATGCGCATACCCTGAATGCGGCGTCCCTGGTGGTAGAGCTGAATGTCGCCGAGCGAGCGCGTGAGAGAATCGAGATTGCCGAAGCCCCCGGCGAGATTCTTGCGCGAGAAATATTCATGCCACTGACGGGCCTGGTCGCGCCAAAAAGCGCCGTCCCAGCCGTCGATGCCTGTAGAGTCGAGCGCACGTTCTATCAGAGCTATGCGCGGAGGGGTGGATATCGCACCCTCCTCGCCTCGCATATACACCTCGGTATGGTTGTCGCAATACATCAGCTGATCGCGAAGGCTGCGATAGTAGCCGTCGTTCCACGTGGCCGGACCGCCGGCGCGGTGGTTGTCAAACCATCCGCGGAAGTACGGCACGGGGTCGAACGGGCGCATATGGTACTTGGAGTCCTCCTCTCTCCGTTCATCCGACGCCCACCCGGAGGTAAGTGTCATCACGCGCGACGGGTCGATGGCGTGTGCCTCCACGAGGTCGGCACGCCGCTTCGCCATAAGGGCGGTGTCGGCGGCACGCGCTCCGCCAAGCTCGTTGATAAGATTGTAGATGACGAGCGACGGATGGGAACGGTCACGCTTGACCATCCGGTGGAGCTTCGTGTTGACGATGGCGCGGATGAAAGGGTCGTGGTCGGCAGAGTGGAATGATCCCGGCTCCTCGTAATAGAGAATACCCATCGAGTCGGCCTGCTCCAGCACCACCGGCGAACCGATAGAACGGTGGAAGTTGAGCATATTGAGGCCCATGGCACGCGCCGTAGCTATCTGCTTGCGGGCCATCGAGGGGGACGCATGGAGGCCGGTAGCGGGCCAGTAACCCCAGCTTATGGCCGAGCGGAGCATCACACGGCGACCGTTGAGACGCAGCACGGCCTCGTCGCCGATACCTTCGGGGGCGAACCATCGGAAGCCGAAGGTGCGGCTGTCGTTGTCTGTGGCACGACGGCGGTCGGCCACGGTGACGTCGCATCGATAGAGGTTGGGGGTGTCGATGTCCCACAGGCGCGCATCCGGGAGGTCTATGTCAAACTCCACAGTGTTGTCGCCCGGTAGCAGCTCCACTTTCTTTTTCGCCGACGCAACCGGCGCGGCGATGGCATCGGACTTCGGCGACACGGCATATGCGATGTTGCGCTCCACAGGCTTGTCGCCGGTGTTGCGGACGGTCACAATCGCCTTGGCGCGGGTGGGCACCGGCTGATTCTGCATGTAAATATCATCAATGTACACAGGATCGACCACATCGAGGCGCACACGCCCAATCAGGCCGCCGAACGCTCGGCCCGGAGGGATTATGTATTCGCCCCAGCGCATCTGCGTGAAATCCTGCCAATGGAAATTTCCTCCGGGATTGGTCACGCGCACGGCAAGAGTCTGCGGCTTGCCGGGCGTAACGGCATCTGTGATGTCGACATCGAAAGGCGACTCGCCCACTATGTCGTAGCCCACGAGTTTGCCGTCGAGATATACTTCAGCGCGCATCCTCACCGACTCGAACCGCAGCAGAGCGCGACGTCCTTTCAGGTGCTCCGGCACATTTACGGTGGTAAACCACCAGCTCACTCCCTTGAAATCGTCGGGCGACGGACGCTTCGACGTGGTAAGATACTCCTCGACGATGCCGGGCACGCTTACCTTTAGTGCATTTTCCGGCGATAGCATCTCCCACCCTCCTACCGGGGGTTTGACGGGGAGGCGCGAGACGTCGCCGATCTCGTCCGGCAGGTATAGCCGGTCGTGCTCCCATGATGCTGCCGTGTCGCGCATCATATGCCACACCGGGCCGTCAAGCGAGATGACGTGGCGCGGCGACACCGGTTCGTGTCCTGAAATCTTTTTTGCTTCGATGCCCCCTTGTGCCGCCAACATAATAGCGGCAAAGGCCAATACGATGGTATTGAATTTTCCCATGTCGTGATAATCGTTTCGTTAACTTGATTCTATCCGCAAATATAATCTTTTATACCTAAAAAACAGTCCTTTCGTGGCTTTTTTATTGAATTCATGTAATTTGTGGACCAAATCCATGTGATTCCGAGGGATTTTCCGTATGTTTGCATACGCGAAACCTAAATTTAATCAACATGAACAATCTACAGTCAGGACTTATATTATCACTGACGGGGCTCACAGCCGTCGCGTCGCTGGCGGCATGCGCGTCGCAGAAAAAGGAGGAGAAGAAGCCCTACAACATCGTGTACATCATGACCGACGACCATACGGCCCAGATGATGAGCTGCTATGACAAGCGCTACATGGAGACCCCCAACCTCGACCGCATAGCCGACGAGGGCGTGCGCTTCACCAACAGCTTCGTGGCCAACTCGTTGAGCGGGCCGAGCCGTGCGTGCATGATCACGGGCAAGCACAGTTGCGCCAATAAGTTCTACGACAATAGCACCTGCGTGTTCGACTCCTCCCAGCAGACCTTCCCCAAGCTGCTGCAAAAAGCGGGCTACCAGACTGCACTCGTGGGCAAATGGCATCTGGAGAGCCTGCCTACCGGATTCGACTACTGGGAAATTGTGCCGGGACAGGGCGACTACTACAACCCCGACTTCATCACCCAGGACAACGACACCATCAGGAAACACGGCTACCTGACCAACATCATCACCGACGACGCCATCGACTGGATGGAGAACAAGCGCGACAAGGAGAAGCCGTTCTGCATACTTATCCACCACAAGGCCATACACCGCAACTGGCTGTCGGACACGTGCAACCTGCGGCTATACGAGGACAAGACCTTCCCGCTGCCCGACAATTTCTTCGACGACTACGAGGGACGTCCGGCAGCCGCCGCGCAGGAGATGAGCATCGTGAAGGACATGGACATGATCTACGACCTGAAGATGCTGCGCCCTGACAAGGATTCGCGCCTGCGGTCGCTCTACGAGAGCTACATCGGCCGCATGGATAAAGAGCAGCGGGCGGCATGGGACCGGTTCTACGGACCGATAATCGAGGAGTTCTACCGGAGCAACATGCAGGGCCGGGAGCTGGCCGACTGGAAGTTCCAGCGCTACATGCGCGACTACATGAAAACCGTAAAGTCGCTCGACGACAACGTGGGGCGCGTGCTCGACTACCTGAGGGACAACGACATGCTCGACAACACGCTCGTGGTCTACACCTCCGACCAGGGATTCTACATGGGGGAGCACGGATGGTTTGACAAGCGGTTCATGTATGAGGAGTCGATGCGCACGCCGCTGATAATGCGCCTGCCCGAGGGTCTCGACCGGCGCGGCGACATCGATGCTATGGTGCAGAACATCGACTACGCCCCGACATTCCTGGAACTTGCGGGCGTGGAAGTACCTTCCGACATCCAAGGCCTCTCGCTGTTGCCGCTGCTGAAAGGCGAACAGACCGACACGCTGCGCAAGTCGCTCTACTACCATTTCTATGAGTATCCCGCCGAACATATGGTGAAGCGCCACTACGGGGTACGTACCGACCGCTACAAGCTGATCCACTTCTACAACGACATCGACCACTGGGAGCTGTACGACCTCCAGGCCGACCCCACGGAGATGCGCAACCTCTACGGTCTGAAAGAGTACGCGTCCGTGACCGACTCGCTCAAGACCGAGCTGCTGCGCCTACAGGAGCAATACGGCGACCCCGTCCGTTTCTCCCCCGACCGCGACAAAGAATAGCCTGCATCCCGCACAGAGCGCACAGAGATATATCGAATAGGATAAAATCGCACAGAATACACAGAGTGCACAAAGAATAATCAACCTATAGGCCCAATCAGACTAATCCGACCAATTAGCCTGATTAGGCTTATCGAGCTTATATGTGGCCAGATTGGATGCCTGGGATTATGTGCAATTGTTTTTCAGTCGACGGAATCGGAATGGCCGATGCGCGGCGTGCCGACAAGGCATCCGTAGACGAGCACTATCTCGCTGATGAGGAATAGCGCGATGGAAAGCGGGAGACACCATTCCTGCGGAACGAACACATGGAATATAGCCGCCAGAGATGGCACGCCAACTATAGTGGTGAGCGGGAATCCGTTGAGCGAATGGAGCATCATGGCGCTTCGCTCAACGCCCCGGATCGCCATTATGCCTATGCACATGACGGTAAGCAACACTATGCTGATCCATATGACTGGGAGTAGCGTTCCGGACTTCTGATTAAACAGGAATGCAGCCACCTGCAGCGCCAATGCCGTAAAGAGAGGCCACGCACGCATCACGTCAAGACGCATCCTTATGCCGGTCGCCACGCCATCGGTGGCCGAAGATGCCGCAGGGTCGGCCCGGGAGACGGCTCCCGGACCATAAAATATTCCGCACTATCCGGCATACCAAGACGGCTGTACATAATGGCTATGCCGGGCAAATCCTGAATCTCATCCTCCCCGTCGGGCCATACGGCACGGCTTTTGCGAAATCGTTGCAAGGCTTCCTCCGTCCTGCCCGACTTCATCAGAGGCCATATGTAAGAGTCTTGTATATATCCCGACAGGTCGGGATTGGACAACGTGTCGGCATTCTGCATAATGCTGTCGAGCAGAGCGATAGACCGCTCGACACGTCCATCCCTACCATATTCGCGTGCCATATCGACAAACGCGTAGAGTTCATTGAGCTTTTTTCCGGCCAACCGGAAGTTGGCGGCCGCGACATGACGATTGGATATGGCTTTACTCATATCGAAAGACGCAGCATAGATATCGGCAATCTGCTCATGGATTTTTGCCGTGAGATAGGGATTTCCACCTCCATACGACAATTCCCGTGCTGTTAGGATTTCGGATATGGCGGAGCGGTAATCCTTCTTGTTGAAATAGACCGCTCCTCGATAGAAGTGTGACCATGCCGCTCTTTCCCAATCGCCGTTATCGACATAATAATCGACAGCTATGGATATGAGCGAGTCGGAGGTATCAAACCGGTAGGTCTTATCCCGCGCCTGCGTCAGCAGAAGCGCATAGAGAGCGTTGCTCTGCCTTGAATGCAGCTTTTCAGGCAGTATCGACTGCAACACGACGAGCGCTGAATCGGGGTGTTCGTCCATCAGGCTCTCGGCGCGGGCGAGTGCCCTGTCAGCGGCAGAGCGGGAACAGGCGACAAGCGACAGCACAATAGTTATCAGGGATAAAAGTGAGGATATGTGTTTGACAGAGCGAATCATGATGACAATGACCGGATATTCAATAAGGATTGTAAAAATTTGTGATGTAAAGTTAATCAATAATATCGATTATTCACTAAAAAAGGATGCTATAAACGCACAGAGAGCACAGAGAATAATCATCCGATAGGCCCAATTGACTGATTAGCCCAATTAGCCTAAGCGGGCTTATTGGGCTAATAGGACTAATTGGACTTATAAGACATATAAGACCCATAAGAGTAATCAGAGTAAAAAACGGCAGCGTGCCGCGAAGTGCGACACGCTGCGTAGGAGGGTGTATGGGATTGCGGATAAGGTTCCGCAGTGGTTTCTTATTTGAGAGCGGCCTTTACCTGGTCGTTGGGGACCATCTCTTCCTTAAAGACGTAAGCGCCTGTCTTGGGTGACTTTTCCATCTTGATCACCTTGCTGTAGGTACGTCCTTCACCTTTCTGCAGTGATGCAACGGTTTTCTTTGCCATATCGTGGAGATGTTAAAGTGCTTATTTGATTTCTTTGTGAATCGTCATGCGCTTGAGGATGGGATTGTACTTCTTCAGCTCAAGACGTTCGGTAGTATTCTTACGGTTCTTGGTAGTGATGTAACGCGAAGTGCCGGGCATGCCGCTGGCCTTGTGCTCGGTGCATTCGAGGATGACCTGGACGCGATTACCTTTAGCTTTCTTTGCCATAGCTTAGTCTATAAATTTGATGTCTTTACCAGTTAAATAACCCTTTCCGGCTGCCTGCTGCATAGCGGCGTTGAGGCCGAGCTTATTGATGGTGCGGAGACCGGCTGCGCTGATGGTCAGACGGATCCATGCGTCCTGTTCTACCCAGTAGAACTTCTTCTCAAAGAGGTTGACATTGAACGTGCGCTTTGTACGACGCTTCGAGTGCGACACGTTGTTGCCCACCATAGCTTTCTTGCCTGTAATCTGACAAATCTTTGACATGGCTGTTTGTTATCTTTTGTTTTGTTGAATTGCTTGTATTCAGTCATTAGGCCGCCATCTCAGTCTCATATCATCGCTAAGTGCATCATTCTCAACAATTTTACAGGATGAGCCTAAAAACAGTGTGCAAAGTAACTAAATTTTTCGCAACTACGCAAGTTTTCGCACCTTTTTCGTTTCCCAACCAATTTACGGAGGTATTTAGTGGTAAGGAATAAAGCACGGAGCACACGGAGGGCACAGAGAAAAATGAGTGAATTTTCATCACTGAATATTTTAATCTCCGTGTGCTCTGTGCGTTTTAACTTACCCCAGAAGTGAGGCGGGGAATTGGGGGGAGGAGGGCAGTTATGCCGGGGAGGGATGGGATCACCAGGGGGTGTAACGGATGCCGGTGTCAAAGGTGTCGAGGCGTTCGATGCGTTTGATGTAGCGGACGATGCGGATGGTGACGGGCAGGATGATGATTTCGTAGAGGGTTTTCAGGCAGGTCTGGGCCAACATAAGCTCTACGATTACATCGGCGGGCAATATCCCCCAGAATGCCACCGGGAAGAATATGAGCGAATCGACACCCTCGCCCAAGAGGGTCGACAGGATGGCGCGCAATGAGAAATGGCGTCCTCCGCCGGCCACTTTCATGCGGCTCATGACCCATGCGTTGACCATCGAGCCGCACACGAATGCTATGAAGGAGGCCGTGAGGATGCGCGGCACGGTGCCATACACCGCCTCGAACGCCTCCTGAGCCTGCCACTCTCCGGCTCCGGGGAGCAGGATGGCGAGCTGTAGCATCATGGTGACGAAGAAGTTCATGGCAAATCCGAGCCATATCACCATGCGGGCCTTGCGGAAGCCGTAGACCTCGACTATGCAGTCGTTGATGATGTAACTCAGAGGAAATACTACCATTCCGGCGGTGATGGTAGTGAAGCCTATGTCGACAGTCTTGATCTCGACGAGATTGGCTACGATAAGGCACACGCAGAACAGTACTGTGAAAATCAGAAACGGAAGCGTGAACGATGCGCGCGCTTCTCTTTGAAGTGAATCAGTGTTGTTGTTTGTCATTTTTCTTGTTTTTAACGAGGTAGCAAGCACTCGGGTTTATTTCATTAGGTTTCCCGCCCGACGGCGGGAGGTATGTCAGCGGAATGTCCAGGTGATTGTGCCGACCTGCTCGGCAGGAGCGTCGAGGTCGACCGAGAAGCGCGACTGGCGGGCGGCGTTGATACATGTGCGACGTACCTCCAAACTGGCTGCGGCAGGACCGGAACCGCCCACATAGACGGGCGAACCTACCACATGGCCCTGGCGGTTGACGCTCACGCGTATGATGATCGTGCCGGCGAGGGTGCTGCGCGTGCGTCCCCACGATTCCGGCGTGCGCCCTTTCAGGCTGAATCCGGGAGTGCCGGACAGAACGCCTGAGTCGGAATTTCCGTCGGGGCTACCGGGCGTGCCCTTGGCGGCCTTGTTGTCGCGCTTGAAGCTGTTTTTCATCCCGGAGCTTATCTTGCGGCTCTGTGCCTCCTGCTCTTTCTGCCGCTTTATACGCTCGCGCTCGGCGATTTCCTCCTTGGTCGGGCCTTTCTTTTCCGGAGTCTCCGGCTTCTTCTCCACCTTCATCGGCGACGGACGGTCGGATGCTACCGTCGGTGCGGGTGTCTCCGACTTCGGTCCGGCATCACGCAGGTCGGTTCCTTCATATGCAGGCTCCTGCGCCGACTCCTGAGGCTGAGGCTCGGGGCGTTGCTGCGGCTCGGGCTGCGGCATGTCGCCCAACTTCACATACTCGCCGCCGAACACGATCTCGCTCGAATCGACAGGAGGCCACTTGCGCGACTCCATGTCGGCTATGTCGACACGGAATTCCGACAGGACTATCCACAGAAGCAGGAGAGCCAGCACAAGAATCGTGCCGAGAGCGGCAATCGTGCGGTCTTTATCTTTCTGTCGCATGGCGGAGGTCAGAGCCGTGAGGTGGTTGCAGGATCGGCATATGCGCTCTTGCGCGCGTTGGACGGACGCGTGGCGAGCACCATCCGGAGGTTGTTGCGCGCGCCGAGGTCAAGCACCTCCACAATCTTCCCGTAGGGCACTTCCTCATCGGCGTATATGGCAATGAACGCCTCGTCGGCGGGAGCGTTCTGCGCGGCGAGCTGAAGGAACGGCAGCAGGGCGTCGCCCTCTATCGGCTGCGGCTCCTCGTCGCCGAACGACGCGTAAAGCTTCTCATCCTTGTCGATGTAGACGCGTGTGCCGGGCTTGAGGGAGGTCTGCACGGTGCTCTGCGGAAGGTTCACCTCAAGCGCCGTGGGAAATACGAATGTGGATGTTATCATGAAGAAGATAAGCAACAGGAAGATGACATCGGTCATCGATGCCATCGAGAACATTGCCATCATGTCGTGTTGACGTTTCAGAGCCATAGGTCGGATATGGAGAGGGTAAGAGGGTATAGACAGAGTTGCTTAAAGGGCGCGGATCACTCGGCAGGCTCGTTGAGGAGGTCCATGAACTCCATGGTCTTTCCTTCAAGGAGCTTCATCACGCCGTTGATGCGCGCCACAAGGGCGTTGTAGGCGAATAGCGCCACGATGCCGACGGCGAGTCCAGCGACGGTGGTGACAAGCGCCTCGTAGATGCCTCCGGCGAGCACGCTTATGTTGGCCGACGATCCGGCGTTGGCCAGGGAGAAGAATGCCTCCACCATGCCGATCACCGTGCCGAGGAACCCGAGCATCGGAGCTCCGGCGGCAGTGGTGGCGAGCCAGGTGAGGCCCTTGCCGAGATTGGCTATCTCAAGGTTGCCGGTATTCTCTATGGCCACGAGCACATCGTTCATCGGGCGTCCTATGCGGCTGATGCCCTTGAGGATGAGGCGTGCGTAGGGCGTGCCGTTTTTCTTGCAGAGCAGCTTTGCGCTATCAATCTCGCCCTCGTGGATATAGTCCTTGATACGCTTCATGAATGTGGCGTCCTCGCGGTCGGCGCGCCTGATGGCTATGTAGCGCTCGATGAAGATGTAGATGCTGATGACAAGGAGGATGGCCAGCGGAATCATTATGAATCCGCCTTTTAGGCACAGCTCCCACACCGACATGCGGGCGGTCTCGGCGGCCTCGGTCGGGACGGCGGCCGTCTCGCTCATTATGTTGACGGTGTCGGTCACAGCGCCCGGCACACCGGCGAAAATCGTGTTGATGATTGACATTGCAGAAGATATGGTGGTAAATACTATGTCGGCAATCATGGCCATTGTGTCGGCCACAAGCCTTACGGCATCCGTCAGCGCAGCGAACATGTCTTACAGTCGTTTAAGATTCCGTTTATTGCAGACATTTCTTGTAACTGCGTATGGCTGTCTCCAGACCAAGGTAGAGCGCATCGGAAATGATGGCATGGCCTATCGACACCTCGTTGAGGTAAGGCAGACGCTCGTGGAAGAACTTCAGGTTGTCGAGATTGAGGTCATGCCCGGCGTTGACTCCCAGCCCGGCCTTGTGGGCGGCGAGGCTTGCGGCGACATACGGGGCCACGGCTGCTTCGGGATCAGCGGGATACATGTCGGCATATGGCTTTGTGTAAAGCTCCACGCGGTCGGCGCCGGTGGCTGCGGCGGCCTTTATCGTGTCGGGGTCCGGGTCGACGAATATCGAGGCCCTGACTCCAGCCTCATGCAGGCGGTCGACGATGGCTGTAAGGGTCTCCATGTTGGCCGCTACGTCCCATCCGGCGCTCGAAGTCAGGGCGTCGGGAGCGTCAGGCACGAGAGTGACCTGCTCGGGACGCACCATCAGCACAAGACGCATGAAATCGTCGGAGGGATATCCCTCGATGTTGAACTCGGTCTTTACAAGGGGGCGCAGGGCAATGACGTCGTCATGGCGGATGTGGCGCTCGTCGGGACGCGGGTGCACGGTTATGCCGTCGGCCCCGAACCTCTCGCAGTCGACTGCCACACGCTCCACGTCGGGAGTGTTCTCGCCACGCGCGTTGCGCAAAGTGGCCACCTTGTTGATATTTACACTTAGATTAGTCATCCTTATTGGCTGTTGATGCGTTGTCATAAGTAGCCGGGGCGACAATCCACCCGTAAGGCTTTATGTAATCGGAAAAAATCAGTAAATTTGTAGCCTTTTCACGATGCCCGAGGCCACGAGGCCTCATTGGCAACTGCAAAATTAGTGAGAAATACGTAAACCACGAAACGTTTTGACAGCAAAAGATGCCATATCTCCAAGAATCGAGGCCCTGGACGGCCTCCTGACAGTCGCCGAGTCGATGCCGCGCCTCAGCATGGCCATAGAGCATGTCGGGCCGCTGCCGGTGTGCGACGCCTCGGGCCGCTATCTGGGCATGGCCGACGCCTCGGCGCTCCGTGCCGACGCCCACGCCAGGCTCGGCGAAGTGGTGGCACACGTGCGTCCCGTGGCAGCATCCGCGCCGGTGTCGCTGCTGCTTGAGCGCATGGCCGCAGGCGAGAGGGTTGTGGCGGTGGTCGATGACGATTCAAGCGACAGCTACCTCGGAGCGGCAGACCGCGAGGGGATGCTCCGCTTGGCGGCATCGCTATTCCCGCAGCTCGACGACTACACCGAGATAACCGCCGTATGCCCTCCGGGCGAGTACAGCGCCTCCGCCATAGCCCACGCCGTGGAGGATGCCGACGCCCACCTGCTCAATCTCAACGTGACGGCCGGCACACAGCCCAACTCGCCGACAACGGTGCTGTTGCGTGTGAACCATTCGCGCGGCGAGTCGGTAGCACGCTCCCTGGCGCGCTACGGCTACGAGACGGTGGAGATGGCCGGCACGCCCGGACTGCTCAACGCCGACATGATCGAGCGCGTCAACTCCCTGCTCCACTATCTCGAAGTGTAGCCGCCAGAACGAATCCGACATTTCAAAACCATCACATACCATGCGCATCGCCATCTACGGCAACCCATACCAGGAGAGCCATCTCGACGAGATAGTCTACTTCTTCGAGGCCATGTGCCGCCGCAACATGTGGGTAGAGGTCGAGGAATCATTCTACCGCTACCTTTGCGGGGTGCTCCCCTCGCCGCCTTCCGTCAACGACATAATCCATGGCAACGACTTCAACGCCGCCATAGCCATAAGCATCGGCGGTGACGGCACATTCCTGCACACGGCGCAATGGGTGGGCGACAAGCAGATACCTATACTCGGGATAAACACTGGACACCTGGGCTATCTCGCAGCCACACATATGAGAGACGCCGACCGCTGGATCGACAGGCTTCTCGACGGCGACTACGACGTGGAGACACGCACGCTGATAGCCGTAGAGTCCGACAAGCCGTTGCCCTCCGGCATATGGCCATATGCCCTCAACGAGGTTGCAGTGCTCAAGCAGGACACCTCGTCGATGATCCGGATGGACGCGCGCATCAACGGCTCACCTCTGGCCAACTATCTGGCCGACGGGCTGATAATATCCACGCCCACAGGATCTACAGGCTATAATCTTTCAGTGGGAGGGCCTATCCTGGAGCCGTCGGCGCCGGTATGGGCCGTATCGCCCATCGCCGCCCACTCACTGACCATGCGTCCTCTGGTGGTGCGCGATGACAGCGTGATATCCATCACCACCCGCTCGCGCTCCACGGCCTACCGCCTGAGCCTCGACGGGCGCTTCATGTCGCTGACATCCGACAGTACCGTCACATTGCGGCGCGCTCCTTTCGCCATAAGACTGATCAAGCGCCGAGGCCACCATTTCACCGACACCCTCCGCGACAAGCTCATGTGGGGTATGGACACCCGATAACCAATCTTGTAATCATGATAAACAACAATTTAGCAATCGCCGTCATCCTGTATGCCGGCGCCGTTGCGGCATATGCCGCCGAGCCGATAAGGATGGTAGACATTCCGGCGGGATACTTCTACATGGGAAGCCGCGCCCTCGGTGAGGATTTCGACGAAGGGCCTGTGCACAAGGTGACAATCTCCACGCCGTTCAGAATGAGCGCTACCGAAATCACCAACGCACAGTATGAAGAACTGTTCCCGCAGCACCGTGCGCTGCGCGGGAAGAACGGCGTCTCCACCGGCGACGATGACGCCGTGGTCAACGTGAGCCACGACGATGCCATGGAATTCTGCCGAAGGCTCGGTGAGCGCGACGGCAGGACGTACCGTCTCCCTACGGAAGCGGAATGGGAATATGCCTGCCGGGGCGGCTCATACACATTATATAATACGGGCGACTGGTTTCCCGACTCATGCCACAAATCGCAGCGCGTGGCGCGCGACTTCGACCCGGTGTCGCTGCGCACGGCCATGTTCGCGCCTAACGCCTTCGGGCTATATGACATGCACGGCAATGTGGAGGAGTGGTGCCTCGACCGTTATGCCCCCTATCCCGACATGGCGCTTACAGACCCGTGCGGGCCTGAGAAGGGTGAGTTCAGAGTGACCCGGGGAGGAAGCCACCACACGCCGGTGAAATACCTGCGCAGCGCCAACCGCAGCGCCATGCATCCATCCGACCGGCATTCGCAGACCGGATTCCGCATAGTCGAGTCGGCAGCCACGCTGCGCCCGTCGGGAAAGGGATGGAACGCGCCCGCACCACGTGCCGACATAAACCCCAACCGACATGAATGGGGAAAGCCGTCGGACAAACCCTTGTATATCCCGCCCGTGACGTTCGTGATAGAGCCTTCATGCGGGAGCGCGACACCTTTCTACCGCCATAACCACCAGCCTGCGGTGACGTGGTGTGACAACGGCGACCTGCTGGCCATATGGTTCTCGGCCAACGAGGAAAACGGGCGCGAGGTGACGGTGCTTTCGTCGCGGCTGAAAGCCGGCGCATCAGGATGGGAGGAAGCGAGAGAGTTTTTCCGGGTGCCTGACCGCAACCTCACCGGGAGCGCCCTGCTCAACGACGGCACAGGACGGCTGCTCCATATCAACGGCATGGAGGCCTCCGGCGACTGGCAGAACCTGGCCATGGTGGCACGCGAGAGCCATGACAACGGGGCCACATGGTCGGCGACAAGAATCATCGCCCCAGAGCATGCAAAGCGCCATCAGGTGATAGCCGGCACTTCGGTAACCCGCGAGGGGTGGATTCTGCAACCGTGCGATGCCGGGCCGGGAGGAGCCGACGGCACGGCGCTCCATATAAGCCGCGACGGCGGACTCACATGGAACGACCAATGGGACGGCGCCCCGCTGCCGGACTTCAAGGAAGATGACACCGGTAGTACCATCGCAGGCATACACGCAGGAGTAGTGCAGCTCGCCGACGGGTCGCTGATGGCGCTCGGCAGAGGGAACAGCCTCCCCGGCCCTGACGGCAAGCCACGGATGCCGATGAGCATATCACACGACATGGGACGCACATGGACCTACCATGCATCAGAACTTCCGCCGATCGACGGAGGACAGCGGCTGGTATTGCGCCGCCTCAACGAAGGGCCGCTGCTGCTGGTGTCGTTCACCGACCACCCGCAGCGCACACCGGAGGCCGACAGGGGGATGGAGCTGCGCATGCCGGACGGAAGCGTGGAGAAAGGCTACGGGATGTATGCGGCGGTGTCATTCGACGAAGGAAAGACATGGCCCGTGCGACGCCTTATCAGCGACGCCGAGCCGCGGTTCCTCGACGGAGGCGCATGGACCGGATTTTTCGAATCGGATGCCACACATGCCGAACCGCGCGGCTACCTCTGCGCCACCCAGACTCCGGACAACGTAATCCACCTCCTCAGCTCACGCCTGCACTACCGCTTCAACCTGCCGTGGCTCATGCAGGGTTTTAAATAACGCCGTTTTGTGCGTGGCTAAAACTTCCTGATCCGTCGGACATGTCTGACAGGTCTGACGGGTCTGACTCGTCGGACGGGTCAGAGAGTTTTGCCACGGTCTCAGATTCTCTGTGTGCTCTGTGTGCGTTTAAAAGGTCAGTTTTCCTCGACGCTGCGCATCCACTCGCTGTCGCTGATGGAGTCCTCGGCAAGACCGGTCTCCGCACCGTACTCCTCGCCATGCTGCGATATGTCGAGTCCGATCTCCTCGCTGCGGCGCGACACACGCAATGGGATGATCTCGTTGGTAATCCAATACAGCAGGTAGCTTACGCCGAACGTGTAGACAAACACGATGAGCAGCACGATGATATGGTTCCAGAAGAACTCTCCGCGTGAAATCATGTCGGCATTCTGCGAGTCGAAGAAATCATAGGCGAAGTAGCCGGTGAGCACCGTGCCGAGTATGCCACCCAGGCCGTGGGTGGGAAACACGTCGAGAGCATCGTCAAGCATATGGCTATAGCCTTTCCAAGACACAGCAAGGTTGCAGCATATGGTGATGATGAAAGAGATGAACACGCTCTGTCCCACCGTGACCCATCCGGCGCAGGGGGTGATGGCCACAAGGCCTACCACGGCACCGATGGCGGCGCCCATGGCCGAGGGCTTGCGTCCGCGCAGGGCGTCGAAAGCCACCCATGTCACCATCGCCGTTGCGGCGGCGGTGTTGGTGTTCAGGAACGCCGCCACGGCTATGCCGTCGGCGGCCAGCGAGCTACCACCGTTGAACCCGAACCATCCGAGCCAGAGCAACGCGGCCCCGAGGAGCACGAACGGCACATTGGCCGGCTTGGCCGCCTGCTGCGAGGGGGTGCGGCGTCCCAGGAACAATGCTCCGGCAAGCGCGGCGATTCCGGAGGCGGCATGCACCACGATGCCGCCGGCGAAATCATGGACATGCATCATGGCGAAAAGCCCTTCGGGATGCCACGTGCAGTGGGCCAGCGGGCAGTAGACCACTATCACCCACAGCACCATGAAGAGCAGGTAGCCGGAGAAGTGCACGCGCTCGGCAAACGAACCTGTGATAAGCGACGGGGTGATGATGGCGAACTTCATCTGGAACAGCGCGAAAAGCGCCAGCGGAATCGTGGTCGTGGCGATTCCGATTTGCGACAACAGCGGCGAATCTGGGTTGGTGACATTATCCACACCGACCCCGTCAAACATGAAGAAGTCGCAAGGATTGCCGATGACATGGGCTATGTCGTTGCCGAAAGCCAGCCCGAAGCCGAACACGACCCATATCACGCTCACGAACCCCATGACGATGAAGCTCTGCAACATGGTAGAAATCACGTTCTTGACCCTCACCATGCCTCCATAGAAAAACGAGAGGCCCGGGGTCATCATCAAAACGAAGATAGTGGCGGTAATCATCCACGCCACGTTGGCAAACAGGTGGTTGTTGGGCATGTCGAATGTCCCGGCTCCCGACGTGCCCACAAGGCCCGTCACACTGATTGCAAGCAACAGCACGAACACGAAAAGCCATCCGTAGCTGATTTTACGTCCTTTAACAGTCATAAGTCAACAAATAAGCGGTTTATATTTACATAATACTTTTCATCTTATCACACATACGGCAATTTTCTCCATATCACACCACAAAATAAGCAAAAAGCCAGACAACAACCAAATTTACAAGCAAAAATCTTTTATATTAATTTCGCTGGGGAAGTAACGTTTTTTTACATCTGTATTTCACAGTCTTTTACGTAACTTTGTCGAATCATGGATGATTCGATACGAAAAGCTGCCATAACGCCCGATGTGGCGGGATTCACGGGAGGCATGTATGCCGAAGTGATACTCCCGTTGCCGCTCGGCACCACTTTCACCTACCGGCTTCCGTCAGAACTGGAGGGCAAAGTCGCCATAGGCAGCCGTGTGATAGTGCCGTTCGGACGCAAGAAGCTCTACACGGCCATCGTGTGCGGACTGACGCCAAGAGCGCCCGAAGGGATGGCCGTCAAGGACGTCATGACGGCTCTCGACCCGTGGCCTATATTACGCCATCCTCAACTGCGCCTTTGGGAATGGATCGGCGAGTACTATCTGTGTGCCATAGGCGATGTCATGAAAGCGGCGCTCCCCGCAGGGCTGAAGGTGGAGAGCGAGACATTCGTGGAGGTGACGCCCGACTATGAGGAGCCGGCAGACAGACGCCTTACAGAGACGGAGGCCGTGCTGATGCAGACTGTCGACCATATGGGCCGCGTGTCGGTGGCCGACCTCGAACGCCGCACCGGCATCACAAGCACCACCCAGACGGTGTCGCGCCTGGTGGAGCGCGGGGCGATGATGATTTCGGAAAAACTCGTGGAGCGGTACCGCGCCAAACGCGAGACCCTTGTAGGTCTTTCTTTCTCACGCGACGACGCCGAGGCGATGCACCGCGCCTTCGACTCCGTGCATGGCGCCCCGAAACAGGAACAGCTGCTCATAGCCCTCGTCGACATGCTCAACAAGCTGCGCCATGACCGGCGCGAGGAGACGGTGACGCGCTCCGACCTTCTCGCCGCCACCGGCCTAAGCCCGGCCATCGTGTCGGCGCTCGCCGCCAAAGGGATAGTGCGCGTGACCACACGCGAGGTCAACCGCTTCGTATTCTCGGGGATGGCCTCGGGGACTCCCCCGCGCCTCACCGAGCACCAGGCCGAGGCGCTCGACCGCATACACCTCGGATTTCTGAAAAGCGACGTGACGCTCCTCCACGGAGTGACATCAAGCGGCAAGACCGAGATCTACATCCACCTAATCGACTTCGTACTGCGCAAGGGGGAACAGGTGTTGTACCTCGTGCCAGAGATAGCACTGACCACACAGCTCACGCGCCGGCTGCAGCGGGTGTTCGGCGACAAGGTAGTGATATACCACTCGAAATTCTCCGACAACGAGCGCGTGGACATCTGGAAGAAGCTACTGCATGACAATTCGCCATGCGTGGTGATCGGCGCGCGCTCGTCCCTGTTTCTCCCCTACTCCCGGCTGGGCCTCGTGATCGTCGACGAGGAGCATGAGTCGAGCTACAAGCAATACGATCCCGCACCGCGCTACAACGCCCGCGACACGGCCATCGTGCTCGCATCGATGCATGGCGCAAAGACATTGCTGGGGAGCGCGACACCGTCGATAGAGACATACTACAAAGCCCTGTCGGGACGCTACGGCCTTGTGGAACTGACCGAGCGCTACGAGGGAGCGCGCCTGCCGGAAATCGAGATCGTCGACATGCTCGACGAGAAGAAGCGCGGGCTCACCACCGGGTCGCCGCTGTCGACGCGGTTGCTGCGCCTCACCCGCGAGGCGGTGGGACGCGGCGAGCAGGCCATCCTGTTCCACAACCGCAGGGGATTCGCCCCGGTAGTGATGTGCAAGCAGTGTGCCTACGTGCCGAAATGCCAGTACTGCGACGTGTCGCTCACCTACCACCGGCGGCAGGACGAGATGGTGTGCCACTACTGCGGGGCCACCTACAAGCTCCCCACGATATGCCCGTCATGCAAGGAACCGGCCATAGAGGTGTTCGGCTACGGCACGGAACGTCTGGAGGATATCGCCGACAACGCTTTCGGCGACACCAAGGTGCTGCGCATGGATCTCGACACCACGCGCAACAAGGAGGGGTACGAGCGTATCATCTCCGACTTCTCCGCAGGCAAGGCGCAGATACTCGTAGGCACGCAGATGGTGACAAAAGGGCTTGACTTCGGGGGCGTGAGCCTCGTGGGGGTGCTCAACGCCGACACCCTCATCAACTTCCCCGACTTCCGGTCGGCCGAGCGCGCGTTCAACATGCTTGAGCAGGTGGCAGGGCGTGCCGGGCGACGCGACGACACTCCCGGACGGGTGGTGGTGCAGACCACACAGCCCGACCATCCGGTGATAGGCTTCCTGCGCGGACATGACTACAAGGGATTCTATGCCCGCGAACTGGAGGAACGCCGGCTCTACAACTATCCTCCGTTCACCCGAGTGATAAACATCTACCTGAAGCACCGCGAACTGCCGGTAGTGGCCGACGCCGCGATGCGCTATGCCAAGCGCCTCCACGACCTCTTCGGCAACCGCGTGTTCGGGCCGGAAGAGCCCCACGTAGGGCGCGTCCAGTCGCTCTACATCCGCAAAATCATGCTCAAAGTGGAGACCGAGGCCTCCATGCGCAAGGTCAAGGACATCCTCCGCGCCGTCTACGAGGAGTTCATGGCCGAAAAATCCCTCCGCTCCATGCTCGTCTACTACGACGTCGACCCGATGTAACATTAGGGAGAATAAGGAGGATAAGGAGAGTAAGGACATTAAAGACAATGGGGACAATAAGGACATTAGGGAATTTATTGTCTTTATTGTCCCTAATGTCCTTATTGCCCCTAAGACCTCTAATGTCCTTGACCTGAACCTGGCCCGGTATCAGCGGGCGGACTCGCGGATTTTGTCGCGGACGAGGCGGTTGAAGTCGGCAGACTCGATCAGGGCCTCTACGGAGAGGTGCATGCGGTAGCGCCAGTAGTGGCGGGGGTTGGCGGGGATGTTGATCAGCTCCTCGCGCGGATCCTGACGGCGTAGCTCGCCAGACATCGAAAGCCAGTCCTGCAAGGGGAATATGGCGAGCATGGATGGCGCTTTAAGGTTGAGCGATATGATTTTCTCGCACACCCACGGCTCGGCATACTGTGGAGCCGTGCCGGGCTGGTGGAGCACTTCGTTGAAATAGCGCTGCGTGGTGTCGCGGGTCTCCTCCCACCATTGGCGTATTCCGCCCATGTCGTGGGTCGAGGTGGTGCACACCGACAGGTAGGGGTACGCCCACGTGTTGCCGAACGCAACCTGCGGATCCTTGGGCATGCGCTGTATCTCGAGCGAGAGCATCTGCAGACGGCTCATCACGGCAGGCACGCAGTCGGGTATCATGCCGAGATCCTCGGCGCAGGTGAGCATCGATGTGGCGTCGAGCAGCGGGGGGAGCTTCCACATGGCCTTGCCATACCAGAAATCGTTGTGGCGGCGGTAATAGAAGTCATTGTAGAGGCGGTTGAAACACCATTTCTCATAGTCGGTAAGCGAGCGGTAGACATATGTATGCTGCGCCGAGATGCGCGGATGGTACTTCCCCTTCTCATAGGGGTCCTCGATGAAAAGGACTTCGTCGATCAGCCCCATAAGGGCGTTGCAGAGGCGGTTGTTCTTGTCATCCTTCTCCTCGGAGGCAAAATAGTCGGCCACCTTGCGCTGAGTGTCAAACTCCGGGCGCAATGTGTAGCGCCCGTTTCCGGCATCGAGAAGGAAACGTTTGCGCGCCTCGTCGGTGTATTCACCGAAAAAGTCATAGAGGAAATAGTCGCAGATGTAGGGACGTGTCTGCATGTCGACGTTGAGCCAGAAATCGTAGTCGCTGCGCAGCTCCTCGGGAGTAAACGGCAACGCAGGGTTGAACACGCCGAGCAGGCCGTGGACTGCGTCCATCGGAATCTGCCATATGCGGAAGAACCCGAGCACATGGTCGATGCGGTATGCGTCGAAGTAGTCGGCCATCTTGCGGAAACGAGCCTTCCACCAGGCGAACCCGTCGCGCGACATCTCCTCCCAATTGTAGGTGGGAAATCCCCAGTTCTGGCCGAGCACCGAGAAATCATCCGGCGGCGCACCGGCCTGACAGTCCATGTTGAACAGGCGCGGATTGATCCACGCGTCGGCGCTGTCTCGCGATATGCCGATAGGTATGTCGCCCTTGAACGCCACTCCATGGGAGCGGGCGTAGTCATGTACGGCACGCATCTGCCGGTCGAGATGATACTGCACATAGCATACGAAATCGACCTCTTCGGCATGGGCGGCCATAAAGGCATTGACCTTGGCGGCATCGTAGACGGCATATTCTCCCCATTGGCTGAAGTCGGGAGTGCCGTTGAGGTCGCGCAGCACGCAGAAAGCGGCATACGGGCGAAGCCATTCGCCGTTTGCGCTACAGAACTCCTTGAAGCTGTCGCTGTCGAGGGTGTCGCGCCCCTGCTCGGCGAATATCTCGCGCATGTAGGCAAGCTTGGCGTTGTTGACACGCTCGTACTCGACCGTAGGACTTGCGTTAAGCTCGCGGCGCAGGTCGTCGTAGTAGCGCATGCGCCCTTCGTCGGCGAGGCGTCCGAGCTGCTCCAGGCGCATATACATGGGATGCAGGGCGAAGGTAGAGCAAGCGTTATAGGGATATGAATCGGTCCACGTGTGGGTCATCGTGGTGTCATTGATCGGGAGTATCTGTAGGAACTTCTGTCCTGTGACGACAGCCCAGTCGACCATCTTCATAAGGTCGAAGAAGTCGCCGACACCGAAATCCTCCTCCGTGCGCACGGAAAACGCGGGTATCGCCACACCTGCACATCGCCATGCCGGACGCGAGTTGACCATGCGCTGTCCGAGCACGAATAGAGCGTCGTGCTTGTGGGCAGGCACGATGTTCATAACCCTGTTGTCGCCACCCTCCCAGACCTTCAAGGCGTGGGTCTCCTTGTCGAGAACCACAAACTTGTAGCGGAACGGCAGCGACACCTCGCGCAGGTCGATGCTCACGGCCCAACGGGGGAAATCGTGGTTGTTCATCACCAGTGCTTTCGCGGGATCCCACGCGCCGAGGGTCTCGTCGTCGCCACAGAGGGCCACCACCTCGTCGCTCCCCACCATGGGGGCCTCGACATCGATGGTGACAGTGCCGCCGACCACGGGCATAGGCTCGTCGCGGCTATCGCGGCGGTTCATGCACTCGGTGAACACCGACGAATAATACGGTTTGTCAGACGGCAGCTCCTGCCAATGGTCGTAAATCTCATATCCCGCCACGTCGATGCCCGGGAGGAAACGATGCGGCGCGCCCCACTCACGGCGCACGTAGCCGTTGTCGTGGCGCACGATATAGCAGTAGCCGAACGCGCCGGTGTCGTCGGGAAGCTCGACTTCGAGAGTCCAGCGTCCCACGCCGTCCATCTCAAGCTTGCGCGCCTCATCCTCGTTGCCGCCGCCCAGCGCCGGACAATCGCCGACGACATACAGCCACTCGCCCCAGTTCGTGCGGTAGTCAATGTTTAAAGTAAGTTTCATGCTATTGTGTCTATTCGGTTTCTTCTATCTTCAGAATCATGGGGTTGGCCGGGAGAAAAGCCGTGACCCACACAATAATACAATATGTTATCACGGGTAAAGTTAATGAAAAAACGGGAATTAACGTATTTTCAGCAAAAATTAAGTTTTAAACCTGAATATACGCCCGTGTACGTGCTGCATTTTGTAACTTTGCAGGACCTATGAGACAGATTTCGAACCGCACAAAAGGATATGCGTGCGCGGCCATCGCCGCCTGCACCTACGGAATCAACCCGTTGCTCGCCCTCCCGTTATATGCCGAGGGGATGAATGCCGACAGCGTGCTTTTCTTCCGTTACGGCTTCGCCACGGTGATGCTGTGGGTGATAATGCACGCCATGCGCAAGCCGTTCAGCTTACAGAGACGCCAGCTTCCGGCGATGACAATCGCAGCCATATTGATGGCATTGTCGTCGCTGCTCCTCTTCGAGGCCTACAACCATATGGACGTAGGGATAGCGTCGACGCTGCTCTTCGTCTATCCTGTGATGGTGGCGCTGATCAACACCATATTCTACCGCGAACGCCTGTCGGCGGTCACCATCTCGGCCATCGCCATGGCCACCGCCGGGATAATGCTGCTTTACCGGGGCGACGGAACCGCCACTCTCAGCGTCACAGGCACGGTGCTCGTGATGCTCTCGGCGCTCTCCTATGCCGTCTACATGGTGGCCGTCAACCGCACGAGCCTGTGCCGTATGGACTCCATGCCCATGACATTCTATTCCGTGGCCATAGGCATCGCAGTTTTCGTGGCCGGCATGGCGTGGCATGGATTCACGCCCGTAACCGGGACACTTGGCTGGACGTGCGCACTCTCGCTCGCCCTTTTCCCAACCATCGTGTCATTGATAGCCATGGTCGCGGCCATCCATAAGATAGGCTCTACACCGACGGCCATACTCGGCGCGCTGGAGCCGGTGACGGCGTTGGTGATCGGCGTATGCGTGTTCGGCGAGCACCTGAGCCTCGGCGCCTGCATCGGCATCGTGCTCGTGGTCGGCTCGGTCACCATGCTCATCGCCGCACGCCCTGCAGCACGCCTCGTCAAGCAATTCATCCACTCCCGTCGCCGCCACTGACCCCTTCGCCCGGAAACATTATTGCTTCCGATATGGTTTCCTATATGAGAAACTTTTTATAAATTCGCAACATGAACACAAATCTCAAAAAATAGGGAAACTGCTGACCATCCGGAGAAAAAGCAAAGGGATGACCCAAGATGAGGTCGGCTCGATAATAGGATTGCAAAAGTCAATCGTATCGAAGGTAGAAACGGGTTCTTGTCTAAATTTCAACACCATCACCCGCATCGCGAATGCCCTCGAAGTCGAGCCGATCGTGGAACTCAAACCTGTAAAAAAGGCAGACAAGACCATAATAGAGTATGTCATGACGGCAATAATCGAGTTTGCAAAAAGTCATGACCTTACCATTCGCGAGGCAAGCAACTACCTCAACCGTTTCAGGGGAATCGAATTCCTTACCGAATTTTACGATGTGGAACATACATTGTCGTTCAACGATTGTGTCAATGACCTTACGATAGTATGTCAAAACAACGGAGGGGAGATAAAATGACACTGTATCATGGTTCCAACATAGAGATTGACCGTATCGATCTTGATAAATGCCGGCCATACAAGGACTTCGGCAAAGGATTTTACCTGACCGACATTCGCCGGCAGGCCGAACGCATGGCGGCGAGAACCGTGAAGATGTTCCGAGGCGAGCCCACGCTTACATCTTATGAATTCGACCCGGAGGAAGCAGCCAGACAAGGGTTACGAATAAAGATTTTCAATTCGCCGGACGAGGAATGGGCACGTTTCATAATGGACAACCGCGATATCAACGTCAAACAGCCATGCCACTACTACGACATCGTGATCGGCCCGGTAGCTGATGACACAATCGCCCGGCTGCTCCGTATGTTCACGGAAAATTTCATCAGCGAGCAACAGCTCGTAAAAGAGCTTACATTCTCGGAAACCACCTCACAATATTTCTTTCATACGGAGGCAACGATAAAGATGCTGAAAAAGATATGAACCAGGATACTGCACGCTACCTGTTCGAGGGTATATCATCAGATGTCGTCCGCTATCTCATAGAACGCGACGGCATGGATCTGGCGGAAGCGATATCCACCTTCCATAATTCCGAAACTTTCGCCAAGCTTGAAGATTTCGAGACCGGACTTTACATCGAAAGTCCGGCATACGTGTACGATCTGCTCCGGTCCGAGCTGAAAAACGGCCGCCTTATCCAATAGCCTTACGAATTCATGTCATCCCGAGTTCGAGTTCCGGACTTCGATCATCGTACTTAAGTAATCAGATAAATGACAGCATGGAACGAATTGGTGGAGAAATGCGGGGAAAGGGGGTAATTATTGGAAGTAAATCACTAAATTTGCATACTGACATATCCCAAACAATGAACTGATTTAAACTTATTACAAATTAACATTCAGCGGCTGTTTGCGAGGCGATTTTGAGCTTTTCGAGGGAGCGATGGGGTTCCATCGTGACCGAGAAAAGAGAAGAAATCGACCGGAAACAGGCCTGAAGGTTAACGATAAGGCTTACATCAGTTCTGGATTTAACATTTTGTAATAAGTTTAAATCAGTTCAATATCCCTTTAGAAGATGGAAGCGACAAAGCGCCGCCTGCTGCTTATAATCAACCCTATATCGGGACTCGGAAGCAAAGAGACTTTCGAGCCGCTCGTGCGTAGAAGCCTCGAACCGCTCGGCTACGAGATAAAGACCGTGTACACATGCGCCCGGGGCGACGCCACGCGTCTGGCCGGGCAGGCCGTCAAAGAGGGGTACTACGGAGTGCTTGCCGCCGGAGGCGACGGCACCGTCAACGAGACGGCGCGCGCCTTGTGCCACACGTCGACCGCCCTTGGCATCATACCATGCGGCTCGGGCAACGGCCTTGCCCGTCACCTCGGCATACCTATCGACCCTGCCGCCGCCGTGAAGATCATCGCCGAAGGCCACGTGACAGATAGCGACTTCGGCGCCGTCAACGGAAGGCCTTTCTTCTGCACTTTCGGCGTGGGGTTCGACGCCGCCGTAAGCTCCAACTTCGCCAGGCAGCACCGCCGCGGCCCGCTCACCTACATAAGGAGCGCCATCGCCGAGTATGTGAAATTTCACCCGCAGGTCTACACCGTGAGCGCCAACGGACACGTGCTTACCGAGAAGGCCTTCCTGATAGCCGTGTGCAACGCATCGCAGTACGGCAACAACGCCTACATCGCCCCCCGCGCGTCGATCACCGACGGCGAGCTTGACATCACCATAATCCATGCCGGCAACCCGCTCGACACGGCCATGGTGGGCATGGACCTCTTCACCGGCTACATCAACCAGAACACCCTCATCCACTCGTTCCGCGCGCCGGCAGCGGTGATCTACCGCCAGCACACCGGACCGGCGCATCTCGACGGAGAGCCGCTGACCATCGACGACACAATGGAGATAAAGTGCCACCCCGCCGGACTGCGCATCTTCACACCCGAGCAGGAGATCACATTCCGCCCGCTCATCACCCCCATCGAGAATGCCGCAAGGGATATCGCATGTTCTGTAACACGGCTTTTCAACAGAAAATAGGCCTTGCAAAAGCGCTTTCCCCGACCGGAAATGCGCTTTTCGATTTTTTTTGGAATTTTTTTTGCATAAGCGACGGAAAAACCGTAACATTGTGAAATCAAAATACAGAACGCCGCAAGCCGACATTCTCTCTTCTCACGGCGGAAGCTTTCGGATTATGGTATGAACACTCTGAAAACAAGCATCCATCATCCTTCGATTTTAACCTGACCTCTGTATTCAGAGCCTTGAAAACCAAACTAAAACTAAAAATTCTAACCATATCATCAAATGAGTTATCTTAAATTTGATAAAAACCTCATGATTAACTTGGAGCAATCGCTGAACAAAGAGATGCTCCGCACTAATCAGGCCGGCGCTTATCACTGCTCATCAATCGTAGGGTGCAACACCCGCAAGCAGCACGGTCTGTTGGTGATTCCGGTTCCGGAACTCGGCAACAAGAACTACGTGATGCTGTCGTCGCTCGACGAGACGGTAATCCAGCACGGCGCACCGTTCAACCTCGGGCTCCACCGCTACCAGGGCGGCGTCTACAGCCCTAACGGGCACAAGTACATCCGTGAATACGACTGCGAGACCGTGCCTCGTACCACTTACCGCGTGGGAGGCGTGATCCTCACCAAGGAAGCCATCTTCATCTCGCAGGAAAACCGTATCCTGATACGCTACACGCTCGTCGACGCTCACTCCGACACCACACTTCAGTTCCGTCCGTTCCTCGCCTTCCGCGAGGCCAACGAGCTCGTGGTACAGAACAACCGTCTCAACCAGGACTTCACGGAGGTCGACAACGGAGTGGGCTTCTGCCTTTATCCGGGATTCCCGACGCTCTACATGCAGTTCAACCACAAGGCCAAGTGGGTAAGCGACCCCAACTGGTACAACGGCATCGAATATGTCAAGGACCTGCAGCGCGGCATCCCCTACACCGAGGACCTCTGGGTGCCCGGCTATTTCGAGATACCTATAAAGAAAGGCGAGTCGATCATCTTCTCGGCAGGAACGAGCGAGGCGAAACCACGCTCACTGAGCAAGCTGTATGAAACCGAGATTGCAGGCCGCACACGCCGCACCTCGTTCTACAACTGCCTGAAGAACGCCGCCAAGCAGTTCTATATAAAGGAAGGGAAGGACATGTATCTCATCTCCGGCTATCCATGGGGATCGATACGCGCCCGCGACACTTTCATGGCCCTCCCCGGCTGTACGCTCGCCATCGACCATTTCGACGACTTCCATTCGATAATGGGCACTATCCTGAAGGCGCTCAACAACTATATGGACAACGAGATGCTCGACGAGCGCATCCACGGCATCGACCTGCCCGACATACCGCTGTGGTGCATCTGGGCCATCCAGCAGTATGCACGCTCGCAAGGCATCGAGGCCGCACGCAAGGAGTATCTGCCCGAGGTGGCACGCATACTCGACTGGATCATCGCCGGCGGACATCCCAACCTCGCCGTGGAGACCAACGGACTGGTAGGGACCACCGGCACCAACACCCCCGTCTCGTGGATGAACGCCACCTCCAACGGTTGGCCGCTCATACCGCGCACAGGCCTGTTGGTAGAGTTCAATGCACTCTGGTACAACGCACTGATGTTTGCCTGCGCCCTTGCCGCCGACGTTCCCGGATATGAGAAGCGCCGCGACGAGTGGACCACTCTCGTCGACGAGGCCAAGCCGGCATTCATCGACACGTTCCTCAACGAGCACGGCTACCTCTACGACTATGTGAACGGCACCTACGCCGACCCCTCCGTGCGTCCCAACATGGCCGTGGCCATCGGACTCGATTATTCGCCGCTCGACCGCAAGCAGCGCAAAGGCGTGCTCGACGTGGTGACCCGCGAGCTCCTGACCCCCAAGGGGCTGCGTACCCTCTCGCCTAAGAGCTACGGCTACCGTCCATTCTATGTAGGCTCGCCGCAGGAACGCGAGCAGGCCTACCACAACGGCCCTGCACGCCCGTGGCTCATCGGCGCATATGCCGACGCCTACCTCAAGGTCTACGGCCACTCCGGCGTAGGCTACATCGACCGCATGCTCATAGGCTTCGAAGATGAAATGAGCCAGAACTGCATAGCTACCGTATCGCAGATGTACGACGGCAACCCGCCCTACAGCGGACACGGCGCTATATCGCAGGTGTCGAACGTGGCCGAAGTGCTCCGCACCATCCGCACTCTCAAGAAGTTAAACATGTAATCACCCTCTGCCAATGAAAGCATTAATGTTCGGGTGGGAATTCCCCCCTCATATCCTCGGCGGTCTGGGCACTGCCAGCTATGGTCTCACCAAAGGCATGTGGGAGTGCGGCGACATGGACATAACTTTCGTCATCCCCAAGCCCTGGGGTGACGAGGACCGCTCTTTTGCAAAGATAATCGGCGCGTCGCAGGTTCCCGTAGGATGGCGCGACGTCAGCCGCGAGTATGTCGAGAGCCGTATCGGCAACGTGATGGATCCCGACGAATACTTCCGTCTGCGCGACCACATCTATGCCGACTTCAACTATATGCGCCTCAACGACCTGGGATGCATCGAATTCTCCGGCCGCTATCCCGACAACCTGCTGGAGGAGATCAACAACTACTCTATCTGCGCCGGAGTGATCGCACGCACCGAGGAGTTCGACGTGATCCATTCCCACGACTGGCTGACATACCCCGCCGGCATCCACGCCAAGCAGGTCACCGGCAAGCCGATGGTGATCCACGTGCACGCCACCGACTTCGACCGCTCGCGCGGCAACGTCAACCCGACAGTGTTCAATATCGAGCGCGACGGCATGCTCCACGCCGACCACATCATCACCGTCAGCAACCTGACGCGCAACACCGTGATCGACAAGTACGGTATCGACCCCGCCAAGGTGACCACCGTGCACAACGCCGTCACCCCGCTCAGCGAGGACCTGCTCAACGTCAACCCGCCGCGATGCAAGGAGAAAGTCGTCACTTTCCTTGGCCGCATCACCATGCAGAAAGGCCCGGAATACTTTGTGGAGGCAGCCGCCAAGGTGCTGCGCAACAATCCTCACGTACGCTTCGTGATGGCCGGCAGCGGCGACATGATGGACAAGATGATCGACCTGGCCGCCGCACGCGGCATAGCGGACCGATTCCACTTCCCGGGATTCCAGAAAGGCAAACAGGTCTACGAAATGCTGAAAGCAAGCGATGTCTACGTGATGCCTTCAGTGTCGGAGCCGTTCGGCATATCTCCTCTCGAGGCCATGCAGATGGGAGTGCCCTCTATCATCTCCAAGCAGAGCGGATGCGCTGAAATCCTCACCAATGTAATCAAAACCGACTACTGGGACATCGACGCAATGGCCGATGCGATCAACGCCATAGTGAGCTACCCCGCCATGCACGACCAGCTGAAGGAGGACGGACTCGCAGAGGTGAACCAGATTACATGGGACAAGGCCGGACGCAAGGTAATAAACATCTACAACCAGGTGCTCCACCGCAACTGACCCGACCAACGGAGAATAAACTAACCAATACCATAGAATAAATTAAAAAAATACCATATAGGCTTATGAAAGCTATCTGCTTCTATTTCCAGATCCATCAGCCCTTCCGTCTAAAACGCTACCGCTTCTTCGACATCGGCAACGACCATTACTACGACGACGAGTTCACCAACGAGGACATACTCTCGCGCATAGCCCACCGCAGCTACATCCCCGCCGCCGAATCGCTCCTGCGCATGATCGAGGAGAGCAAGGGCAAGTTCCGCTGTGCCATCTCCCTGACCGGCGTCGTCATCGAGCAGCTTGAAATCTACGTGCCCGAGTTCCTCGACCTCCTAAAGAAGCTTGCCGACACAGGTTGCGTGGAATTCCTCGCCGAGACCTATTCCCACTCGCTGGCGTCGCTCACCGATCCAGAAGAATTCCAGGCCCAGGTCAAGGCCCACGACCAGCTCATCTACGAGAAGTTCGGCCAGCATCCCAAGGTGCTCCGCAACACCGAGCTTATCTACTGCGATGAAATGGCCCCGATGATCCACGAGATGGGCTACAAAGGCGTGATCACCGAAGGTGCAAAGCATATCCTCGGATGGAAGTCGCCCAACTACGTCTACCAGGCAGCTTCATGCCCCAAGCTGAAGCTCTTGCTGAAAAACGACAAGCTCTCCGACGATGTGGCCCGCAACTTCTCCAACCCTTCGTGGGAGGCCTACCCCCTCACCGCCGACAAGTACATGGACTGGATCGCCTCGACACCCGCCGACGAGCAGGTAGTGAACCTATTCATGAACCTGGAGACATTCGGCGACTTCCAGCCGCGCGAGACGGGCATCTTCCAGTTCCTCGAAGCTCTTCCGCGCTTTGCCGCAGAGCGTGGCGTAGAGTTCATCACGCCCTCCGACGCCATCAGCAAGCTCAAGCCTGTGGCCGAACTTAGCGTGCTCCACCCCATATCCTGGGCCGACGAAGCCCGCGACACCTCGGCATGGCTCGGCAACAAGCTCCAGAACGAGGCGTTCAACAAGCTCTACTCCGTGGCCGAACGCGTGCGCCTATGCACCGACCGCCGCCTGAAGCAGGACTGGAACCACCTGCAGTCGTCGGACCACTTCTTCTACATGTCGACCAAGCACTTCAACGACGGTGCGGCGCATGCCATGTTCTCGCCCTACGAGACACCCTACCAGGCATTCACCAACTACATGAACGTGCTTGCCGACTTCCTCGTGCGCGTAGACGAGCAGTATCCCAAGTCGATCGACAACGAAGAGCTCAACGCCCTCCTCTCTACCATCAACAACCAGAACTCGGAGATCGAGATGCTCAACAAGGAGCTTCAGTCGATGCGCAACAACCTTGAGCATCTCAACGAGGAGCATGCCACCCGTGCCGCCGTGGCCGAAGGCAAGAAGCTCGACGAGAACCTCAAGGTAGAAGAGGCCGCTCCCGCCGCAAAGGCGAAGCGTGGACGCAAGCCGGCTGCTGAAAAAGCTCCCAAGTCCGAAAAGAAGCCTCGCGCCACCAAAAAGGCCAAGGCCGACGGACAGGAATAATCACATGCTACCCCCCCTTCGGGAACAAGCTACCGGAGGCTGTGTCACACGACACAGCCTCTCTCGTTTTATACAACAAATGATTCCGGCATAGCGAAATCGGACCATGGCGAGCATAAAGCCGCATATTTGGTAAAAATTTGTTAATAATGCTCATTTTTGTTGGGATAATTTTGCAATTTACCAAAGTGTCCGTATCTTTGCATCAGTTTTTCATGGTATTAGATTTAAGGTAAAAAGATTATTCGTCGTGATGACGAGTAATTTTTTTATTTTATGGGCATACCTATTCCCAGGTTCGTTTTTAACATAAAAAATATGCAGCCTTTAACAATTCATATGGATGACTGACAATTTCAACTCATATATCGACTCTCCCGCCGTGGCCTATTGGCGTGACCTTTGCCTGAAGGAAGGCATTCCACGCCATTATGACAAGGGGGAGGATTTCTTCACAGCGGGATACGTGGCACAGTATCTGGGATTCATCCGATCGGGGACTCTCAAATATGTGGCGTATGGGCACGACGGCTCGGAACATGTGTTGGGATTGGAATTCACCGGAGAATTCGTAGCCGATTTCCCTTTCTCATTCAGAAACATCCCGGCCAGGACTTCGGTCGTCGCCACGACACCGTGCGACATACTCTGCATCCCGACCGCGACGATAGGTGACCGTATTGACAAAGACAGCGAGCTGAAAGATATTGTCATGATCAGTACAGAAGCTGTGTTTTCGACCGTCTACGACCGTTATGCGGCCCTATACGCAAAATCTCCGCAGGAGCGCTATAACGATCTCATCACGAAGCATCCCGACCTGTTCAATCTGTTTTCATTGAAGGATATCGCCTCTTTCCTCAAAATCACACCCACCCATCTAAGCCGCCTCCGGAAGAATATCAACCTCTAATATTTCAACATTTGTTGAGACAGAATTACACTTTACACCTTAAATTTGTGCCTTGAATCCAAAAGAGTCATCAATATGAAGAATATCTATGCCTTTGCGGTAGCTTTATCATGCTGCGGGGCATCCCTCATGGCACAGACAGAGACAACGGATACTGTGGCGGCGACACAGCAACTCAAAGAGGTCGTGATCGAGGCGCCCAAAGTAGTCCGCAAGGCCGACATGGATGTCTACCATCCATCGCAGAGCGCATTGGAGGCATCCAAGAATGGCATGCAGCTGCTCAACAACCTCATGATTCCGTCACTGACGGTCAACGACGCCCTCGGGACCATACAGGCCGCAGGAGAGTCAGTGCAGGTGCGCATCAACGGCAGAGAGTCGTCCATCGACCAGGTCAGGGCGTTGCTCCCCGAAAGCATCAAGCGCGTGGAGTGGATGGACAATCCCGGACTAAGGTACGGAGGGGCGAACTACGTATTGAACTTCATCGTGGCCAATCCCACACTCGGAGGCTCACTGCAGTTGCGAGCACAACCGGCACTCAACGAGGCATGGGGATATTATATGGCCGATGTAAAAATCAATTCAGGACGTTCGCAATGGAGTGCCGGACTGCACTACAAGATGACAGAGAATTTGAAAACGCATCGCGACTATACCGAGACGTTCACATATCCCGACGGCAGTGTGCTTCGACGAGATGAAACTTCGCGCGGAGGCCACCTTGACAATTCTTTCATGCGGCCATACGTTTCCTATAGCTATGTCAAGCCTGATACCACAGTGTTTATGGCCGAGATCAACACTTTCCATAAATTTTCCGACAAATTTCTTTACAACGGGCTGCTCTCGCTCAGCAATGACGCCGACGATATCTTGCTCACCGATTCCCACGGTGACAAAGGCACAACGCCTTATCTCTCGCTATATCTTCAGCAGCATTTTGCTAATAAACAGATGCTTGTTGTAGATTTTAACAGTTCGTTATATTTCGGCCGTTCATACTCCGATTATATGGAGCAACTGCCGGGCGCTACCGGTTATCTGACCGACATCCATACCAACATCAAGGACCGCAACCAGGCTTACGGCATCGAAGCCGACTACATCAAGAACTGGGACAAATCGCGGCTTACCGCAGGGGCATCATACAAGGCCAACCGCAACAGGTCGCGGTATGAGAACCTCGGGGGCGCCATATTCCATCAGCGCCAGGACAGAGTATATTTCTTCGCCGAATATCTCCAACGCTTCGGGAAATGGACCGCCACGGCTGGAATCGGCGCGCAATACACCGACTTCTATTTCAAGGAATCATCGCGGGGCAACCACTCATGGAGCGCACGCCCCCAGGCCACGGTCACCTACTCGTTGAATCAGAACCACAACTTCCGTCTCAACTTCACCTCATGGCAGTCGACGCCGTCGCTTGCCGAGACCAATCCCGTGCCGCAACAGCTCGACGGCTTCCAATGGCGCATAGGCAACACGAACATCCGGACGGCCAACTCCTACATGCTTACTTTCCGCTACGGCTTCAACCTGCCGAGGGTAAACGGCTCTTTCGGCATACGCGCCTTCACTTCGCCCAACGCGATCACCCCGCTGCTGCAATGGATGGATGACCGGCTCGTAACCACCTACGAAAACAGCCGGGGGCTACAGAACCTGTCGTTCTTCTTATACCCGCAGATCGAGGTGCTTCCGGGCTGGGTGACCCTCAGCGGAGGTGTGCAGTACCGAATGGAACGGATGCGCGGCACCGGTTATGACCACCACAACAACGCATGGAGCGGCAACGTGAACCTGCAGGTGACCCATTGGGGATTCATCCTCTCCGGAATGTACGTCCGCGCACAGCATGACCTGTGGGGAGAAAAAATAAGCTGGGGCGAGAACATCAGCATGATCGACCTGGCATATAACTGGAAAAACTGGCAGTTCAGCGCCGGCATGATCATGCCCTTCGGAAGATACGACCAGGGGTCGCGGTCACTGAGCAAGTGGAACACCAACGAGCAGCATATGCGCCTCGACATGCGTATGCCGTACATATCCGTAAGCTACAACGTGCAGTGGGGCCGACAGAAACGCGGAGTCAACAAACTCGTCAACGCAGACGCCAAGACCGACGCCTCTACCGCAGGCGGCCGATAAATGTGGCACTCACGCTCGGCAAAACCAAATAAATTTGGCTTTGCACTCGACTTATCCGTATCTTTGACTATCGCCTTAGATACTTACGCTCGGCAAAGCCCAAATAAATTTGGCTTTGCACTCGACTTATCCGTATCTTTGCGCCAATAAAGATATCCTATGCCACCACGCCATATCGAACTGCTGTCGCCGGCACGCAATGCCGACATCGCCCGCGCCGCCATCGACTGCGGAGCCGATGCCGTCTACATCGGTGCTGACCGATTCGGAGCACGCGCCGCCGCCGGCAATCCGGTCGACGAGATAGCGGCCCTGTGCGACTATGCGCACCGCTTCGACGCACGCATCTACGCCACCCTCAACACCATCATATATGAGAACGAACTACGCGACGCCGAGCGTCTCGCCACAAGCCTGTGGCGAGACGGGGTCGACGCGCTGATAGTGCAGGATATGGCAATGCTGCGTCTCGACCTGCCGCCCATAGCTCTGCACGCCTCGACACAATGCGACATACGCACACCGGAAAAGGCGCGCTTCCTTGCGCAACTCGGCTTCAGCCAGCTCGTGCTGCCGCGCGAACTCACGCTCGACGAGATACGTGCCGTGAAAGAGGCGGTGCCCGACACCGCCCTTGAGGCATTCGTCCATGGCGCGCTGTGCGTGAGCTACAGCGGCGACTGCCAGGCAAGCTATTTCGCGGGAGGACGCAGCGCCAACCGTGGAGAGTGCGCCCAGATATGCCGCCTTCCATTCACGCTGCTCGACGGTGACGACCGTCCAGTCGACAGCATCCCGCGCCACTACCTGTCGCTCCGCGACTTGCGGCGTGCCGGCTCAATCCTGCCGATGATGGATGCGGGCATATCCTCGTTCAAGATCGAGGGGAGGCTGAAGGACGAGGCATATGTCAAGAACGTGACAGCATTCTACCGCCATGCCGTCGACGAGGCGATAGCCGCCGCACCCGACATCTACCGCCGCAGCTCCGCCGGCCAAAGCGAGATTCCGTTTACGCCGGCGCTCGAAAAGAGTTTCAACAGAGGATTCACGTCCTACTTCCTCGACGAAGCGCGACCGACAACGAAAATGGCATCCATGCGCACTCCGAAATCGCAGGGCGAACCGGTAGGGAAAGTCGTGCGCACGCGCCCCGACGGGTCAATCGATGTGTCGCTGCTCACGCGTCTCGCCAACGGCGACGGCCTTGGCTACTTCAACGCGGCCGGACTTTTCTCGGGCTTCCGGGCCAACCGAGTGGATGGATCGCGCATATTCCCGGCCTCCAGGGTGACACCGACGCCCGGCACAGTGCTCTACCGCAACAGCGACACGGCATTCGAGCGCGAAGTGTCACGCCCTGCCATCCGCACCATATGGCTCGACATGCGGCTGCGCCCGACAAGCACCGACGGGATAGCCATCGACCTTACCGACGAGCGCGGCACGTCAGTGACCACCATCGCGCGCGACATCCCCCTATCGGCAGCGCGCACCCCACAGGCCGACGCGCAACGGCGTGTGCTCGCCAAGCTCGGCGGCACGATCTACCGCGTGCGCGATATTGACAACCGTGCCACTTCCGGAATATTCATCCCGGCATCGATACTCACTGCGCTGCGGCGCGACGCAATCGCGTTGCTCGACCGCAACGCGAAAATCAACTACCGGCGTGAACCCAGGCGCAAGGAGGATCCACAGGTCGTGTGGCCGTCAGGCACCACGCTGTCGCGCCATGCCAACGTGGCCAACACATTGGCTGAAAAGGTCTACCGCGACCATGGTGTGACGGGGAAGATAGAGCCTGCGGCGGAAACATCGACAATACGCAGCGAAGCGGAACCGACCGTGATGACCACGCGCTACTGCCTGCGCCGCGAGCTTGGCGCATGCCTGCGCACTCCCGGGTGCGCCTCGCTGAAAGGGCCGCTAAAGCTGGTGGCGGATATGTCAGGCGAGCGCCGGCTGATGCTGCGCCTCGACTTCGACTGCGCGGCATGCCGCATGCATGTGGTGAAACTTTAAAACACCGGAAAGTCAGGAACTCCTTCCCGACGGCTCAGTCCCTGCGCGTAAGCACGAAATGACGGGTGATTGACTCGGGGATTTCCGGCCTGTAGTGGGTGATGTAGACGATGGATGGCGAATCGCGGCGTGCAATCTCATTGACCACGGCGCGCACGGCACGTTTCCTCGCCGCATCAAGCCCGTGGAGCGGCTCGTCGAATATGAGCAGGTCGGGATGTTTGATGAACGTGCGCGCGATAAGCACCAGGCGCTGCATCCCTGCCGACAAGGTACGATAAGGGGTGCCCGCCATCCCCTCCATGTGGAACAGCCGCAGCCACCGCATTGCCTCTTCCGCAGCGGCGGCAGATACGGAGCCGAAGCCACCCGAAGTGTCGCGCAATCCCTGCGCCACCACCTGCAGCACCGTACCCCCGGAGCGGAAGTACAGGTGCATCTCCGGCGACACGTAGCCGATGCGCCGCTTTATATCCCATATGCTCTCGCCGGAACCGCGACGCCTGTCAAATATGGTTATGTCATTGGAATAAGCCTGCGGGTTGTCAGCAAAGACAAGGCTAAGGAGCAATGACTTCCCGGCTCCGTTAGGGCCTTCGAGCGCCCATCCCTCGCCACACTTCACCGTCCAGTCGACATGCTCAAGGATTGTGCGTGTGCCATAGGCGACACGGCAGTCATGCAGGGCGAACGTCACGTCGTGGGGCGCGACCGGGGCCGGACGCGAAGGAATCGCCCTGAGGTCTACGGCATAATCCATCATTGCCCATGCGGCCTCGCGCACACCTGTGACCGACACGCCATCAGCCGCAGCAATCGGCTCCCCCACCGACATATCCTCGATGGGGATGAACATGTCGGTGAAATCGGGAATCTCCACAGGGTTGCACAGCAGAAGCATGACCGACGTCCCGGAGGCAGCCACCTCGCGCAGGGTGTCGTTGAACACGTCGCGGGAGGCGGCATCAAGCCCGATATACGGATTGTCGAGCACGAGCAGGTCAGGAGCGTCAAGGAGAGTGTTGACGAGCAACAGCTTGCGCAGCTCCCCGCTCGACAGGTAATTGATCTTCTTGTCAGCTATGTCGCCGAGCGAGAAACGCCGGGACAGTTCGCCCCACCGGGGCATCTGCATGCGCGCCCCGAGCAGAGCGCCAACAGTAGGCACGTCATCGTTCATGGTGGCCTCCATGCGCTGCTGGTAATACTCAGTATGGAAGCCGGCGAGAGAATGTATGTCGGAGAACTCGATCATCCTCACCGTCGGTTTCTGCGCCCTCGGCGTGGTGATGCGGTTAGTAGTGATGTTCCACCCCTTCTCGATAATGTTGCCGAGTGTCGACTTGCCCGATCCGTTGGGACCGAACAGCACCGCGACACCCTCGGGAATCACGATGTCGCGCGGGACGGTAATCCGGCATAAACGCCATGTCAGCGACGGAGCGCAAATGGTCAGCAGTTCCTTCATTCCAATTGTTTTTCTATGCTCCTTCCATTATGCCCCGGCCACCGACGCGATAAATGCGCGCATCTCCGGAGTGTGCCTGTCGACACTATGGAGCAACTTCATCTGGGCACGGGTACGTACGAGATTGTGGTCGGGATATTGTATCTTATAATATGTGTCGCCATTGATATAGTCGGCGAGAAAGCGCACCGCCTGCATGTAGGGGAACATCGCGGCTGCGTAAGGCAGATTGTCAATTTCCACCGGAGTAAGAAACGTCCGTGCAGACGAGAGGTAACCTTCGGTGAAGGCACGGAATATGTCCATGTCGAACTCCACACGCGAAAGGTCGCGGTCATCCTCGTCGCCTTTGTTGGCTCCGGTGCGCAGGAAGTCGCCGTAGTCGCTGAACACGTAGCTCGGCATCACCGTGTCGAGGTCGATCACGCAAAGCACCTGCCCATGCTCGTCAAACATCATGTTGTTGACCTTCGTGTCGCAGTGGCATATGCGCTTTGGCAGCTTCCCTTCACGATGAAGCCTCTCGGCAAGACACATCTCATCGGCACGGCTCTCAATCTCTTCGAGAATGTCGCGCACGCCCTCCACGCGTCCGGCCTTGTCGAGCGCCACGGCCTCGCGGAGCTGGCGCAGACGCAGCTCCATGTTGTGGAAATCGGGAATGCTCTCCTTCAGGTCGGCATCCATGTCGACGAGCATCGCCTGGAACTCGCCGAAGGCCCTGCCGGCGTCGCGCGACGACTCCGGAGTGACGGCTTCGAGAGTGTGCGCCCCGGGGATGAACGCCATCATGCGCCAATAGCTCTCACCGTCGAAATGATACGTCTTGCCTCCACCTCTAACAGGAATGAAACGCAGCACCTTGCGGTCGATATCATCCGCGCCGCTCTCCTCAAGCTTACGGCGTATATGCGCAGTGACAGCCTCGATGTTGGACTGTAGCACGTCGACATCGGTGAATATATGATGGTTGATGCGCTGCAGCACATAGTCGGGCATGTCCGCCTCCTCCGTGCGCACCACATAAGTGTCATTGATAAGACCGTTGCCGAGAGGCTTAACGCTCCCGACAGTTCCCTCGGTGGCAAACCGTGCCACAATACCGTTGAAGTCAGCCATGATATATTGATCGGATTTTTAACCTTATTGTAAATTTCAATCCTCAAATTTACTCATTTCCCCGCACAAACCACTCCATATCATCCAATTTATTGCTTGAATGCCATTTACCCCAGTTTATAATATAGGACAAAACATGCAATCAACCTTGTTTAATATCCCAGTATCCGCCTTTCTTAGAGCCAACATAGCGGACTATCTCGGAGAGAATGGAGAGTTCACGTTCGATTGTTTTGGTGGCAACGCCGATTGCCTTTGCTATCTCGGCACGGGTGATATGAGGATTCTCGCTGATGAAGTTTATTATTTGTTGCTGTCGCCCGGTTAAATTTTTAGCGACATTTTTAGCGACATTTTTAGCGACATTTTTAGCGACATTTTTAGCGACATTTTTA
>NZ_CAJTYX010000009.1:0-6970 GCF_910583865.1 uncultured Muribaculum sp. | reverse complement strand
GCGACATCGGCATTGTTGGTGTCTGCTATCCGTTGGATTGCGGATATGAGAGGGAAAGTGACAGTGGCGATGGTGCGGTCACTTTCAATGGTGGGTTTGGTCCCGGTAAGGGTTTCCCAACTTGTAAGTTTGCTCATGCCATATCCGGCGTTTTCGGCGATACCGACATAACGGAAAAGTTTGGCTATGGTAGGGTTACGGAGTTTGGAATATATCTTGCCGAGTATTTCGTTGACCGGGAGCGGAAAGGCTCCACCGTTCATAAACTCGATATGATCCGTATAGACCCGCACACATGAGCGTAGGGAATCAAAATGGTCACAATGCATCACCATGTTTGCCAAGGCTTCTCGAAGAACCTTATATTGGCTTTCGTCTGTCGTCGCAAAACCGTCATCCCTGATGTGTATCGGAGCATCAACAAGTGTACGGAAACGACGCAGTATAATCTGCACAGCCTCCCATATGTTCTGCTGTTCCGGGATGCGGTAAGTATACCTGACCTCAGCCTGTTGGATTGTCGGAGCGGGAATTTCGATATAGTCTATGCAAAAAGTAGGTACATAACGCAATACATACGGAGCTTTCCCAAACATCAGAAGTCCGGCGTATGTGAGCAACCCTTTGTTGGTGATATTGACTTGTTCGCAAAATTCGACATCGCTGACGTCGCGAAGATCAACAAGGTTGCTTGTCTCTCCAAGTGCGAAACGGTAATTGTGGAGAGCATCAAGATTGAGCATCTCAACACCTGACCCAGTGATAGTCTCCTCCGTTTTATTGCCGAATGACTGGTTACGGAACATGGCGCGTATTTCTCCCTCCGTCGCTCTTTGGTCACCGCTTCCCATCCGTATAAACGTATTGGAGGGGTTGCCGAAATATACAGGTTTTGTCTCCACCTCAGGTATATAGAACGCAAGAAGCTTACAACCGTCAACCGTGTATTGCTTGGGGATTGCGAAAATAGTGGTGTTGAATTTGCCGGAACGCAATGTACCAAGAAAATCTTGTTCAAGTTTCTCTCGGTTATCCACACCTTGAATCTCAAAGACCCTGCCGGATTGCTTTACACCAAGCACAAGCCAACCGCCGGAAGTATTGGAAAACGCACTGACGGTCTCCCAAATATTCTTCGGCAACTCAGACTTCGCGGCCTTGACTTCGAAGTCATCCCATTCCATGTCGCGTAGCCTCGCTACAAGCTCTTCTTTTGTCATTCTAAAGCAAAGTTAGTCATTTTATGCCATCACTGCAATAACCATCCGACGTGTTTTGCCTTGTTATAAATGCCATTAAGGTTGGCTGGAATGGAAAAAATGAGTAATTTTACGGCCAAATTGGGGCAATAGGCCGATATTGGAAATATGCGGCATTTTACCCGAGCATACCAACGAAATCAGAAATGGACAAAAAAATAAAAGTAGGCATCACCCACGGTGACCCTAACGGGATCGGCTACGAGGTGATCCTCAAGACATTGAGCAACCCCGGCATAGCGGAACTATGCACCCCCGTCATCTACGGCTCGGCCAAGATAGTAGGCTACTACCGCAAGGGTATGGAACTGCCCCAGATGCAGGTCAACACCATCCAGAACGCCGCACAGGCCAAGGAGGGTGAGGCCAACATAATCAACGTAGTGGGCGAGGACTTCAAGATCGAGCCGGGCACACCGTCGAAAACAGCCGGAGAGGCTGCTTTCGCAGCTCTCGAAAGGGCCGTGGCCGACCTCCGCTCAGGCGACATCGACGTGCTCGTCACGGCACCAATAAACAAGGACACCATACAGAGCGACACATTCCACTTCCCGGGCCATACCGAATACCTCGAATCGTCGCTTGGCGACGGCAATGAGGCCCTTATGATACTCGCCAACGACAGGATACGAATAGCGCTCGTCACCACCCACCTCCCCATCGCAAAAGTGGCAGAGGCCATCACCCGCGAAGCCGTACTCGCAAAATTGCGCATATTCAACCGGTCGCTCATGCGCGACTTCAACATAGGACATCCTCGCATAGCGGTGTTGTCGCTCAACCCCCATGCCGGCGACGGCGGACTGCTCGGCAACGAAGAGGCCGAAATAATCTCACCGGCCATAGAGGATGCGTCCAAGGAGAAGATACTCGCCTTCGGGCCATATGCCGCCGACGGATTCTTCGGCACGGAGGCCTACCGCAAGTTTGACGGCGTGCTGGCCATGTACCACGACCAGGGACTCGCGCCATTCAAGACCATCGCCATGGACTCCGGCGTTAACTTCACGGCCGGCCTCCCCTACGTGCGCACCTCACCCGACCACGGCACAGGCTTCGACATCGCCGGACAGGGCGTGGCCTCCGAAGAATCGTTCCGCCAGGCCATCTACATGGCTATCGACACTTTCCGCTCGCGATGCGCCTTCGACGACGCGCGGGCCAATCCGCTGCGCCGCCAGTATTTCGACAAAGGGAAGGACAATGTGGTGCTCGACCTCAGCAAAGATGACAGCGCCCAGCAGGCATAATCAACAACCTCTTAATAAGCTACAACAGTGCATTACGCTATAATAGCAGCCGGAGAAGGCTCGCGCCTGGTGCAGGAAGGCGTGCAACTGCCAAAACCGCTCGTGGATCTCGACGGGCGTCCGATGATAAAGCGCCTCATCGACATGATGCTCGGTTGCAACGCCGAATCGCTCTCGATAATCGTCAACGAGCAGATGACCGACGTGCGCAGCTATCTCGAAGGACTTTCGCTCGACATCCCGTTCCACCTGACAGTAAAATCGACACCCAGCTCGATGCATTCGTTCTACGAAGTAAGCCGCACGTTCCCCTCCTGCGGCAAATTCGTGCTCACCACCGTCGACACCATATTCCTGGAGGAGGATTTCCGCAGCTACGTCAACGCCTTCGCCGAGAGCGACGATGCCGACGGCTACATGGGCGTCACCACCTTCATAGACGACGAGAAGCCGCTCTACATCGACGTGGACGAACCGTCGATGACGATAAAAGCGTTCCGCGACAAGCCGTGGGACGGCGTGCGCTACATCTCCGGAGGCATCTACGGACTCACCCCACCCGCCCTCGGCATACTCGACCGGTGCCTGGCCGAAGGCACGAGCCGCATGCGCAACTATCAGCGCGCCCTGGTCGATGGCGGCCTCAAGTTAAAAGCATTCCCGTTCAGCAAGATAATCGACGTGGACCATGCCGGCGACATAGAGACAGCCCAGCGCTTCATAGCCATGGGCAAGTAGGGTACCCCATCCCCACACTCCATACGAACCATCACAACCAATCATCATCCAACACAGCAATGGCTGAAATAAACATAGCCGGCATAATGCGCGCCGGCGCATACTCGCCAAACCACATCGGAAACGATGCCGCCATATTCAACGCCGTGGCCGACCAATTGCGCAAACGCGGCTGCGTGGTCAACATCTACAGCGAGGAGCAGTTCAACAACGGCCTCGTCAAAGAGAACATAATCATAAACATGTGCCGCGAAATGAAATCCATACAGCGGCTACAGCAGCTTGAGGACCGCGGTGCGCTCGTGATAAACTCGGGCTACGGCATCGAGAACTGCACCCGCGAGCGCATGACACGCATACTTGTCGGGAGCAACATCCCCTACCCGGAAAGCCTCATCGTCAACACCGACGAGAGCGTGAGGTCGGCACTGAAGGATGCAGGGTTCAGCCAGTGCTGGATAAAGCGCGGCGACTTCCACGCCATGCACAAAGAGGACGTGAGCTACGTGCGCCATCCCGAAGAAGCCCAGGAGGTGCTTCAGGAGTATTTCCTGCGCGGCATCAAGCGCGCCGTCATCAACCGCCATCTCGTAGGCGACCTAATCAAGTTCTACGGAGTGCAGGGGACACCTTTCTTCTTCTGGTTCTATCCTTTCGACGCCGGCCACTCCAAGTATGGCCACGAGGCCATCAACGGTAAAAGCCGGGGCCTGGAATTCGACCGACAGCGCATGCGCGATATCTGCCAGAACGCATCGGAGGTGCTCGACGTGAAGGTCTACGGCGGCGACTGCATCGTAAGCCCCGAGGGCGACATACGCATAATCGACTTCAACGACTGGCCCAGCTTCGCACCATGCCGCCAGGAAGCCGCCCCCTACATAGCCAAATGCATCCTATCGTCCATCAAAGAACGCTTAAACAAATGAACGCCATGGCCAACACAAAAACAGCCTCGACCGACAGCGCCACGAAGTCGAGCTACCGCGACACATTGAAGTCGATGGACACAGAAGAGCACATCGACCTGGCGTTCTACCGCCCGATAGGCTACATGTGGGCATGCCTGGCAAAGCGCCTCGGCGTGACCCCGAACGCCATCACCATCGCATCCATATTTCTCGGGATAGGCGCGGGAGTGATGTTCTACTTCCCGCAGATGTGGATGAACGTCATAGGGATGCTGCTGCTGATATGGGCCAACTCGTTTGACTCGGCCGACGGCCAGCTCGCGCGTATGACCAAGCAGTATTCTCGCCTCGGGCGCATACTCGACGGACTGTCGGGCGACCTATGGTTCGCCGCCATATATGTGGCCATCTGCCTGCGCGAGAATGTCACTTCCGAGTTTTTCAGCGCCCACCCATGGGTGATATGGGCAGTGGCCGTAGTGACCGGCATGTGCCACGCCAAGCAAGCCTCTGCCGCCGACTACTACCGCCAGTTCCATCTCTACTTCCTCAAAGGAGAGGAAGGGAGCGAGCTTGAATCGTGCTCGGAACTGCGCAAACGCCTCGACACACTGAGCTGGAGCAAAGACTTCTGGAAAAAGCTCACGCTGACCGTCTACACCAACTACACGGCCAACCAGGAGGTGCTTACACCGTCGATGCAGGCACTGCGCGCCACACTGCGCAAGCGTTTCCCCTCGGGAACGATACCTGCCGGTTTCCGCGAGGCGTTCCGCCGCAAGAGCCTCCCGCTGATGAAGTACACCAACATACTCTCATTCAACTGGCGTGTCATAGCGCTGTTCACGGCGCTGTTCCTGCGGATGCCCTGGCTCTACTTCGCGTTCGAGCTTACGGTACTCAACATCCTGCTCGTCTACATGATAGTGCGCCACGAGCGCATATGCCGCTCATTCACCAAAGAACTCGAAAATGGAAAATACTGATATCAAAGGCGTAATATTCGACTACGGCGGCACCATCGACAGTCGCGGTGTGCACTGGAGCGAAGTGATCTGGGACGGCTACCGCGCAAGCGGTGTGGATGTCGACAAGGACACATTCCGCGAAGCCTACGTCTACGCCGAACGCGAGCTGGCCAAGGTGCGCCACATCATGCCAGAGGACAACTTCCACGTGCTGCTCCTGAAGAAGATGCGTATCGAACTTGGATGGCTTGCCGAGCATGGCCACATCGACCCATCCGACACCGAACGCCTCGCCGGGGAAATCGCCCTATACTGTTATGAACGCGCGCGCGAGTGCGTGGAGGAAGCCCGTCCGGTACTCGACTCGCTTAAAGAGCACGGCGTGCCGATGGTACTCGTAAGCAACTTCTACGGCAACGTGCAGGCCGTGCTCGCCGACTTCGACCTGCTGCGTTACTTCGACAGCATCGTGGAGAGCGCCGTGGTGGGTGTGCGCAAGCCCGACCCGCAGATTTTCCGCCTCGGGGTGGAGGCGCTTGGCCTCGCGCCGGAGCAGGTGCTCGTGGTCGGCGACTCCTACAAAAAAGACATCATCCCGGCCCAGTCGCTCGGATGCCGTGTGGCATGGCTCAAAGGCAAAGGATGGACAGCCGAAGAGGACGCTGTGACGCATCCATGCATAATCGAAAATCTCACGCAGGCAGCCGAAGCAGTATTTTGATTCGTTAACATTTAAAAGTCCAAAAGGCCACAAATTAGGCCAAATTAACCAATCGAGCTAAAATTTAGACATTTTTCACAAAAATTCAATAAAGTTAGTCTCGAAAACTTTTTACAACTCAAAAATACTGACTACTTTTACACGCTAATTCAGCCGCAGAGGCTTGATTGGCTACTCCTCTTTGTTTCAACAACAAAAACGACAATAAACAAATAGACAAAATCAACCACAATCATGAACCAAACTGACGTAAAGAAAGCCGAGGGCAAACTCGGTATTCTCGTAGTAGGACTCGGAGCTGTAAGCACGACATTCATCACAGGTGTTCTCATGACCCGCAAAGGTCTGGCCAAGCCCGTAGGATCAATGACACAATACGACATCATGCGCGTAGGCGAAGGTGCCGACAAGAAATATCTCCACTACAACCAGATCGTGCCAATGGCCGATCTCAACGACATCGAGTTCGGCTCGTGGGACGTATATCCCGCCAACGCTTTCGAATCGGCCATGAACGCCGAGGTTCTGAAGGAGAAGGACATCCTCCCCGTCAAGGACGAGCTTGAGAAGATCGTCCCCATGAAGGCCGCTTTCGACCACAACTATGCAAAGCGTCTTGACGGCGACAACATCATGCACGGCAAGACCCGCTGGGAGATGGTAGAAGCTCTCCGCGAGGATATCCGCAACTTCAAGAAGGAGCATGGCTGCGACCGCATCGTAGTGCTCTGGGCAGCTTCCACCGAAGTATATGTGGCTCCCGACAAGGACTACCACTACACCCTGGCCGACCTCGAGAAAGCCATGAAGGCTGATGACAAGGAGCATGTAGCTCCCTCGATGTGCTACGCCTATGCAGCCCTCTCCGAAGGCGCTCCTTTCATCATGGGTGCCCCCAACACCACCGTCGACATCCCCGCCATCTGGGAACTTGCCGAAAAGACCAAGATGCCTATCGCCGGCAAGGACTTCAAGACAGGCCAGACCCTCGTGAAGTCAGGCTTCGCCCCCATCATTGGTGTCCGTTGCCTCGGCCTTGCAGGTTGGTTCTCGACCAACATCCTCGGCAACCGCGACGGTCTCGTGCTTGACGAACCCGCCAACTTCCGCACCAAGGAGGTCA
>NZ_CAJTYX010000008.1 GCF_910583865.1 uncultured Muribaculum sp. | reverse complement strand
GAAGATTTGCTCGTTTCGTTTTTGAAAGTTGCACGTTTCGTTTTTGCGATTATACGAACTTGGGGAAACTGTCGATAATGCATTCCATGCTTTGTCCCTGGCGAGAGCCAAATTCCCGTAATCCGCCGGAAGTATCGTTCCTTCAAGGTCATGATTGATATTTTCCGGCATTATCGGCTTTTGCTTTATAAATTCTGCCAGACCGTTGAAGTACCAGTCGTCGCCAGGATTGCCCATTGTCAGAGTTCCCGTCAATCTCTCTGCTGACTCAATACGAAACCGTCCCACCAGAGGGCTTCCATAATCTTTCGCCTTAATCATCAACGAATCGCCGTCAACGGTCAATGCGACATCCGCCCAACCGAAAGTGCGGAATATCCCGCAATGGCACATGCCCAAGCGATTTTCGGGCAGCGCACAGATGTTTATTGTCAATTCTTTCGGTCCTTGCCAAGCACCGACGAGATTAGGATTTCCGGCTTTGGCAGATGTGGAGATGCAGATTGCCAATAGCAGTATGAACAATATATTGTTTTTCATTTTAAGAGGGTGTTTCCATGTAGTGGTTCATGAATATATTTCCATTTCAATATTATGGCATAGATTCAATTTATAAAGTACATGAGGCTTCAATTTGTGACCTATTGGCAATGCCGGATGAGAGAAAAATCCCAGCTGCTCCATCCCTATTTTCTGCATCACACGTTCCGAGCGATGGTTGCATACGGTTGTGAAAGAATAAATCTCATTGAATAATCTGTGTTGTTTCGCATAATCAAGGCAGGCTTTTGCGGCTTCCGTGGCATAGCCTTGACACCAAAACTTCCTTGCCAGCCTCCAGCCAATCTCGACTCCGGGAGAAAACTCTGCATCAAAATCAAAGTGATGGAATCCCACATAACCGATAAAGCTGCCATCGCTTTTTGCCTCCACAGCATATAAACCGTAGCCGTAAGAGTCATGTTCGGCTATTATGCGATTATAGAACTGCTCCGTTTCTTCCAAAGAAAGACATTTGGGCAGATACTCCATAACGTCCTTGTCCCTGTTGATTTCAGCGAATGGAAGTATGTCATCCTCACGCCAAGGGCGCAGAACAAGTCTCTCGGTTTCAATCATGTCAAAAATGTTTTTATGTTTTCAGAAATTAACACAGTAGGAGTGAACTCTACAATCTGATAATCGGCAATATCATTGATGTGGAACGATTTATCCGGCAATGAATGCTTCTCATGCAAAATTAACAATTATCCCGCAGATACTGCGCTCATCTGGAATTATTTGTGTAATGTTATTTAACATTCGTGCGCTGTATTGTCGCCCATTGCGTGGCTAATTTCGCGGATGAAAGTCATGATGGCTTTCCTTGGAACTCTTTAAATAAGTCAGATATGTCATTAATTATTTTTATCTTCTGTTTCTTCGGTTGGATTTGCAAAGCTCTTAAAGAAGGTGCTAATATCAATTAAATGATGTGCGGATAGCAGTTAAACAACGTGTAACACTATAGCTATGTCATTCTGGAACTTTCTATGCGAAGCCGCCCTTTTCGACATGATTTGCAATTGGTTTTCAGGTAAACCAAAATCTTATCTCCAACCTTCCCGGCAGAAATATGGCTATACCCGCGATATGGCATATAATGCCCGTATGGAGGAATTTCATGTTACACGGTGAAAGGCCCGGCTGTTTTACCTTTCGGGGTTGAGGCGGCGCAGGTAGGAGGCCGGAGTCTCGCCCTGGGTCTTTTTGAAGTAGCGGAAGAAGGTAGCACGCGAGCTGAAGCCGGCACGTTCGGATAGTACCGACAGTGTATATCGTTCGCTCGCAGTCTCCCGGGCAAGACGCTTGAACTCGGCAACACGGTAATTATTAATGAAGTCATAATATGACACTCCAAGTGACTGCGAGAAATATATCGACAGCTTGTAGGTGCTTACTCCGACCATCCTGGCAAGTTCGGGCAGCTGAAGGTCGGGACGAGTGTATGGTTTCTGCGTGTCGAGCACGTCATGGAGCCGGTCCTCGATTAGGTCCGATTCATTCATGGTGATACGCGTCATCTCCGCATCCCGTTCGCGCGGGCGGCGTGTGATGCCGATGAATGTGCGGTTGCGATTCCTTTTTCGCCTGCGTCTGCGTCGCACGACAACCACGAGGGCCACTGTAAGCAACACGACGGTCACTGCTGCCGCTATCATCACCCAGAATGTCCATGGCTGGGGCATATTCACCACCACCTCCCTTTGTGAACCCGGTAGATTGCGATAACGTATCCATATGCGTCGGGAGCCACCGCCGATGTCGGTTAGCCAAATGAGCGGTTCACCGACGAGGTCTATCCAGGTGGTGTCTTTGCCCTCAAATCTGTATTGGTAGCGAGGGGCGTCGGGCATGGAATAGTCGAATGCCGACAGTTGCAGTCCGGGAGAACGGGTGTATTTCGGGAAGGTCAATACATAGCGTGAGCCATCTTCTTCAACTTTCGCATCGGCATGGGTGTCAGAGTCGTTCCAGACACCTGTGATACGCCACGGATAGGCCGGTGCGGTGTCGCTGTCGAATCCGGGATGCCATACGACCAGGCCTTTTGAGTTGCCGAACCAGAGATTGCCATCATCGTCTTTGGCCGGATTACAGTTGTTGAACACCGGACCGGGCACTCCGTCGATAAATCCGTACTTCACCGACGTGTCAAGCGACGGGTCCCAATGGAATATCCCGTCGTGGGTGGGCACCCACATATGCCCCTGCTCATCCTCTATGATGGCCTTGGCGTCGGCTCCGTCAAAAATATCCGCATCTACCTTGCGGAAATGAGTCATCGCAAGGTCGGAGATGGTCACCGGACCTTTGTCCGGTAGGAAATAGAGCCTTCCGCCGCGATCCTCATAGACGACACGTATCTTGTCGTTATGCACGAACTTTGCCGGAAAAACGGATGTGGTGATTTCCTGCCGCGACGGGTTCCACATGGCCATACCGTTTTCAGTGCATATCCATCCCTTACCCGAGCTGTCAAACATCACTTCATAGATGTTCCCCTCCGGGAGATGGCTGTTTGCCGATGTATAGTGGGCTTTCTCCTTATTGCCGCTGTAGCGGTAAAGTCCGTCGGATGTGCCTATCCACAGGTCGCCCGCCGCATCCGAGGCTATGCTGAACACATGGCCGCTGGTAAGCGCCCCTATGCCTCCGTCAGGGAGGAATGGCGACAGTTTCAGGGTGGCAGGATCAAACACATACATGCCGCCGCCATAAGTGCCGATATAGAATCGTCCGCCGGCCACCGCCGATGCGATTACCATGTCGGAGCGCATGTCGGGCCGTTTGAACTCCATGCTTACGCCGCGTGATGCGTCGACATAGTACAGACCGTCGCGTGTGCCTATCAGAGCGCCGTTCCCAAGTAGGTTGATCGTGCGCACGGGCATTCCCGCTGTGGATAATCCACCTTCCGAATAAGTGGTGAACTCTCCGGTGGTGAAGAGTGTATAGTCGACCCCGAGCTGATAGAACCCCACCCAAAGACGGTTGTCGCGGTCAAGAAGCAGGGAGTACACTGAATTTGACCGCAGCACGTTCTCATGTCCCGGTTTGTGGCGCAGCGTCTCCGACACCGTCATCGACCTCAGGTCGATCATCACCACACCACCTCCGTCAGTACCTACGACGAGCAGGCTGTCGCCACCGGTGTCGAGGGCTGAAATCACGCTGCATCCCACGTCGGGTCCGCGCTCTATCCTTCCTGACGGCAGACGCATAACCGCGAGGCCGTGGGTGGCCGTACCAAGATAGGCCTTGTCTCCGGATATGGCTATCGAATTGAAAGCGGGGTTGCCCATTATGTCCCATGTGCTATGTCTCACCGACATGTCGCGCAGGTCAACGCATGTGACACCACCCCGTGTGGCAAGATAAGCCACCGAATCAGCCACCGCTATGTCATTGATATGTGCCGTAGGGGCAAACGGGTTGGTCGCAGTAAGAAGCGGCCGCACCTTATCAGAGCCGGGATGGTAGACAAACAGGCCGGCATTGCCTCCTATGAGAATCGAGTCGCCCGAGCGGGCGATGGAGTTCACTCCGTGACGGTCGGCAGTCACAGGGTAGGCTATGCGCGTATATTTGCCGGCGTTCCGGCGGTCGAGCCTCCAAAGGCCGAATCCATTGCCTACAAGCAGGTTGCCCCTGCCATCCTCGGCGATGGCGTTTACGCGCTTCTGCGGGGATTCATCGCCGGGTAGCCTGTAATGGCGCACATGCCAGCCGTCGAAAGTCTCTACGCTGTTGTCCGTGCCGAAGTTGACATACCCGAGGGAGTCCTTGTAGATGGTGTTGACAGTCAAGTCGCTTAGCGTGCGCCCGTCGGCAAGGCTGCGGATGTGCAGGTCGGCAGCCGCCATGTCCGTACATAACGACAGGACACACCATACCACACAAACAATCACTGTATTGAATCTCGCGCTTCGCTCCATCATGACAAAAATAATAAATCTCTGCCACTGTCAGCAATCAGTGGCAGAGATTTTAACATATTTTCCTTATTTTATCCGGAATATGCGTCACTTCATTTCAAGATATGTGATTTTGTCCATATCGCCGTAGTCGAGGTTCTCGCCGCCCATGCCCCAGATGAACATGTAGTTGCTCGTGCCTGCGGCTGCGTGGATGCTCCATTCCGGGGCCATCACGGCCTGTTCGTTGTGGAGCCATATCAGCCGGTTTTCCTGCGGTTCCCCCATCAGATGGCATATGGCATTGCCCTCGGGTACGTTGAAGTAGAAATACACCTCCACACGGCGGTCATGGGTATGGGCCGGCATGGTGTTCCATACGCTGCCGGGCATCAGCTCGGTGAGACCCATCTGAAGCTGACACGGGCCTTCTTCAAGCACATTGGCCACGATAAGCTGGTTGATGACGCGGTCGTTGCTCTCCTCCATCTTTCCTGCATGGAACGAGTTGGCCTTTATCGAGCCTTTGCGCCCGTCGATAGTCACAAGCTGGGTCTTATACGCCTTATGTGCGGGAGTGGAGTTGAGGTAGAAACGTGCCGGGTTGGAGGCATCCTTTGAGCGGAATGTGACATTCTTGTTGCCGCGTCCGACGTAGAGCGCATCCTTGAAATGCAGTTCATAATCCTTGCCGTCGACGCTCACGATACCGTCGCCTCCGGTGTTGATCACGCCGAGTTCTCGGCGCTCAAGGAAATATTCCGACTTAAGCGGGTCGATAGTCTCAAGCACGACAGTCTTGCCCACAGGCACCACACCTCCGTAGACGATGCGGTCGTATAGCGAATAGGTGAGGTTGATCTTGTCCTGTTCCATCACCTTGGGCATCATGAAATGCGAGCGGAGCTGCTCGGTGTCGTAGTGTTTGACGTCATCGGGATGACATGCGCGGAGTATGCTGTAGGAAGTCTGCGCGGAAGCTGCGATTGCTGTCATGGCGAGTGCCAGAGTTAATATTTTTTTCATTTTTGGTTTACTTGGTTTCCTTTATATGAGGGTATTGCAAAACCTGTTATTTGCCACTGAATTGTAGGGATGCAACACCTACTAAGATTGACTGTCGGTCATGCGGCCTCGACTTCTTCAGTCTCGGGTGCTTTCTTTGTATTGGCGATGGCGAACCGGTTCCACACCATCATGGCCACTGTGAACAGAGAGATGAGTCCAACGCCTATATAGCCCATATTGTGTGTGAATTGGAACACCACCCACGCCATCGGGCTACCGGCGAAGTCGAGGCTGCCCCCTTCGAATCCCTCCGGTATAGCGACGGCGCTGTCGCCGGTGGCGGCATATACATCACGTGCCGCAAGAGAGAACCATGATGCGAGCGCCGTGACGGAATAGAGTGCTATCACCATCACTACGAAGCCTACGATGAAAGTCTTGACCACGTTGCCCTTTGTGAACGGAAGTACCAGCGGGAACACATAAAACATGCCGGCAAGCGAGGCAAGCGGAAGGAACTGGTTGCCCGGAAGCACCACTGCCAGCAGCAATGTGACGGGAATGAGCAGGAGCGACACCACGAGCGTGGTGGGATGCCCGATCACCAGCGCCGGACTCATGCCTATGGAGAGGCCTTCGGCTCCCTTGAACTTGCGGGCGATCAGCGAGCGTGTGGCGTCGGATATAGGCTTAAGACCTTCGATGAAAAGCACAGTAATGCGCGGAATCAGCTCCATCACGGCACCCATCTTGATGCCGAGTCCGAGGATATAGGGTATCTTGTCGACAATCTCACCCCATGTGCGGCATGTGAGGCAGCCTATGCCCACACCTACCACGACACCGAGAAATAGCGGTTCGCCCAACAGCCCGAACTTCTTTTTCAGGCCCTCGGCGTCGATCTCCAGGCGGTTCATGCCCGGAATCTTGTCAAGCCCCTTGCTGATAGCCCAGGCGAAAGGCGCGAAACCGGCGCAGAACGGCTGGGGAATCGATATCCCTTCCATGCCCTTGTAGAACTTCTGGAATTTCGAGGCCGTCATGTCGGCGATGACAAGGGTGATTATGTAGCACACTATCGCCCCGAAGAATCCCGTTGCGAGCGAGCCGCTTGCGAAATAGACCACGGCGCCGATGAATGCGAAGTGCCAGTAGTTCCACAGGTCGATATTGACAGTGCGGGTGGTGCGTGTGAAGAGCATCAGCAGATTGACTCCGAGACACACGGGGATTATGAACGCACCCACGGCGGTGTTGTAGGCCACTGCCGCAGCAGCAGGCCAGCCCATGTCGAACACGTGGAGCTGCAGGTCGTAGATGTCGACCACCCCGTCGAGCGCCGGGCCGAGAGTGGTGGTGAGGAGCGCCGTCACTATGCTCAGGCCCACGAAGCCCACACCCACCTTAAGGCCGCTTTTCAGCGCGTCACCGAGCTTTATGCCTATGCAAAGGCCGAGGATGGTGAATATGACCGGCATCATCACTGCCGCACCGAGTCCTATGATGTATTTGAATACTTCCTCCATTTTTGGATACAGTTATTTAACGTTATTTTACCTTTACATCCAGAGGAACATTGACGCGGCGTGCGAAACCACGCATCCTATCCATCCAGTCGTCGGTTGTGGGGATTCCGTGCTTGCTCCATCCCGATCCCCAATAATACTCGTATTCGCTTCCTGGAACATAGTCGCCTATGAGTGCGATATGTCCGACCGCATCGGCGGTCTCTTCGGGGAGCGCCAGATAGGCCACCGACGTATTGGTGGAATCTGCACGTGAAGGGGCGAAAACTCCCACGTAGATCACACCGTTGCCGTTGCGCGGATTATCGGTGGAGTCGGCATAGGATATTATGCCCAGCTCGCTGTCGGAAAGGTATTCCTCGGGATTCTGTTTGTGCACCACCAGGCCTGTGGCGAGGGGCTGCGTATTTGTCAGGCCGTCATATCGGAGCACCATGCGGTTGAGCAGGGCGCCCGAATCGAGGGTGAGGAGGCGGTGTTCTATTACGGAGGTGTCGCCATCCACTTCGATAGCACCGAAGGTCATGTCTACGGTAAAGCGCAGAGGCCCGTTGTCGAGAATCCGGCACGAGCTGTAGCATCGCGGATAGACCAGGGTGGAGTCCTTGCGCATGAAAGCCGATACACCGGCTCCGAGCGTCGGGCCTACCACATATGGGTCCATGCCCGTGCCGCTGTCCACATGATATGATATCCACCGTTCGAGGGTGTCGGCCTCCTCCATGCGTCCTTCGGCCCTGAGCTGCCTGAGGCTGTCCCAGTTGGCTTGCGTAAGCTCGCGGCGATAACGCTCGGCCACCACGGGAAACTCCACGCTCTTGGTGTGGATGTCGTAGCCGTAGACCTTGCCGCCTTTGGCCTCGAATGCCGGCCCGTAGATGCGGTAGCCGGAGTGTTCATTCTCCCAGGCTATGTCATCGAGCCGGCCGGGATATACCGCACCGGTCACCACCGTGTCTACGGCCGCCGGCACTCCCTCCTTTATGAAATATGATGATGTGCCCAGCGGGGCCACGGAAGCCGGGAATATGAGCAAGCTGTCGTAAGTGATCTGATAGGGTATCTCAACGCCCCCGCTGTCACATAATATGAAAGTCTGCCGCGAAGAGACGCCGAGATCCGCTATGGGAACTTCGACAATCTCGCCTATACGCTCCTCGTCGAGATGGTTGCACACTTCTATGACGGGTGTGCGCCCGCATGCACCGAGCATGAAAGCGACGGCTATGGCGGGCAATAGCCTTCTACTGTGGACCATGATTACTTGGGCTGTTTGCCGATATAGGCGAGAATACCTCCATCGACATAAAGGATATGGCCGTTGACGAAATCGGATGCGTCCGAAGCGAGGAAAATGGCCGGACCCATCAGATCCTCGGGAGTTCCCCACCGGCCTGCCGGGGTCTTTGAGACGATGAACTGGTCGAACGGATGGCGAGAGCCGTCGGCCTGACGCTCACGTAGAGGTGCGGTCTGTTCGGTGGCTATGTAGCCCGGGCCGATGCCGTTGCACTGGATGTTGGCCTCTCCATACTCCGAGCATATGTTGCGTGTGAGCATCTTCAGTCCGCCCTTGGCGGCCGCATAGGCGCTCACGGTCTCGCGTCCGAGCTCGCTCATCATAGAGCATATGTTGATGATCTTTCCGTGTCCCTTCTTTATCATGCCCGGAATGACCGCCTTGGATACTATGAACGGAGCCACAAGGTCGACATCGATCACACGGCGGAAATCCTCCACCGCCATTTCTTCCATGGGGATGCGCTTTATTATTCCCGCATTGTTGACGAGAATGTCGATTGTGCCTACTGTCGCTTCTATATCGGCTACCATGGCTTTTACGGCAGTTTCATCGGTGACGTCACACACATATCCCTTGGCATCTATGCCGAGCTCCTTATAGGCCTTGAGGCCGCGATCCACGGTCTCCTGACGGGAACAGTTGAAAACAATCTTTGCTCCGGCCTCGGCATAAGCCTGCGCGATGGCCAGTCCGATGCCGTAGGCGGCTCCGGTTACGAGGGCTATACGTCCTTCAAGTGAGAAATTTACCATATTTATAGTATTATGATTTTCATGCGTGGCGACCATGCGGTTATCCCCGAATGGTCATGATAGATTACTTGTTAAGATTCGCCTGAGGCTACCAATATGCGTAACGGAATGTGGATATATTGGATTGAAAGTCTGCCCACATAATCCGGACAGGCTCTGACTGCCTGCAAATTTATCAAATTTTTTCCTAAGTCACCATGGATTTTAGTAATTTTGCTCATATAAGACACTGCACACCCTATTATGAACGAAATGGACACAGACGAACTTTACTACATGGCAACCGACTTGCTGAAAAGCCTGATAGCCACGCCATCGGTCAGCCGCGATGAGACGGCGGCGGCCAATATCATCGAGGAGACCATGCGTAAGCTCGGTTTCGAGCCGCGCCGCCATATCAATAATGTATGGGCGGTAGCCCCCGGGTATGACGTGTCGTTGCCGACAATCCTGCTTAACTCCCATATCGACACCGTGAAGCCGGTGGAGGGCTGGACGCGCGATCCATATCTACCTGCGGAGGACCCTCAGACAGAAAGGCTCTACGGGCTGGGGAGCAATGATGCGGGAGCATCCCTGGTGTCGCTCATTGGGGCATTCGCCTATATGGGGCGTCGTCCGAGAGAATACAATCTGGTGATGCTCGCATCGGCCCAGGAAGAAGTGAGCGGTCGTGATGGGATGGAGGCGGTGGTCACTATGCTTCCCCATATAGATATGGCGATTGTCGGCGAGCCGACCGGGATGCGGCCTGCCATAGCGGAAAAGGGACTGATGGTGATTGACGCCGAAGCCCGAGGGGTTGCGGGGCATGCGGCTCGCGACGAAGGTGTGAATGCAATCTATAAGGCCATGGACGCGATATGCCGTCTGCGGTCGCTGAAACTTGAAAAGGTGTCTGACATGCTCGGGCCGGTAAAAATGACTGTGACCCAGATAGAAGCCGGTACGCAGCACAATGTGGTACCCGATACATGCCGTTTCGTGATCGACGTCCGGACCACTGATGTCTACAGCAATGAGGAGACATTGGAAATCATGCGCCGGGAATTGCCCGGCTGTACGCTCACTCCTCGCTCTACAAGGCTGAATCCGTCATCTATTTCCCGCATGCATCCTGTGGTGCGACGTCTGGAGATGCTTGGCTTTGAGCCGTTCGGTTCTCCGACGCTCAGCGATCAGGCATTGATGCCGTGGCCCTCGGTAAAATGCGGTCCGGGCGATTCGGCACGTTCGCATACTCCTGACGAATACATCCTATTGCCGGAAATACGTTCGGCCATCGCCGTTTATACCCGTGTGCTCGACGGGTTGAAGCTGTGACAAATCAAAGCCTCCGACGCGCTTTCTCTGCTCCAATTAAACGATTTTCACATTTAGTATGTCAATTTCACTTAATTTCGCGACGTGAGTATTAAATAGATTTAAGGTTGGGCGGAGGCATGTCGATTGATTTAAACGAAAGCATTATTTTTGCGTCAAATCTCCAAACGTTAAATTTTAACTTAATGGAATTTCTGATTTAACAATTGATCCTGACATTACCGATTCTGAAAAAATAAACAAATCAATCATATTCAACTATGAATCTGTACGCAAAAACAGCTTTACTGGCTTGCGGCGTAGCCGTGGCCAGCTCGGCGGTAACAATGCTTGCCGTAAACGGAATGGACAGCACCGACAACGTGGCCCGTTCGATCACCACACTCTTCAACGAGGATGGCACAAAGCATGACGGAGGTGCGTTCTATACTGTCGCGAATACCGTGACACCACCTACCGACTTCACCCACGCGGCAGAGTCGACCATAAACGGTGTGGTCTCGATCAAGAGCTACAGCAACCGCCAGCAATACGGCCAGGGCGGTGGCGGCCAGTATATCGATCCGTTTGAATTCTTTTTCGGCTCCCCTTTCGGCCAGCAGCAACCGCGCCGTCAGCAACCTCAAAGCAATGAGAAAGAGGAGGTGCAGAAAGGTCTCGGATCCGGGGTGATCATCAGCGAGGACGGATACATCGTCACCAACAACCATGTGATCGATGATGCCGATCGCCTTGAGGTTACGCTCAACGACAACCGTATCTATAATGCCAAGGTGATAGGCACCGACCCATCGACCGACGTGGCTCTCCTTAAAATCGAGGAGAAGGGGCTTCATGTTATTCCTATCGGCGACAGCGACAATCTGCGAGTTGGCGAATGGGTGCTTGCCGTAGGAAATCCTTTCGGCTTCACCTCGACAGTGACCACCGGCATCGTCAGCGCCAAGGCCCGCGGCATGCAGGGCGCTCCCCACAGCGGAAAGATGGGTATAGAGAGCTATATCCAGACCGATGCCGCAGTCAATCCGGGCAACTCCGGGGGCGCTCTTGTCAACATCAGCGGAGAGCTGGTAGGCATAAACACCGCCATATATTCCCAGACGGGAAACTATGCCGGATGCTCGTTTGCCATCCCGGCATCGATTGTAACCAAGATCGTGACCGACCTGCGCCAGTACGGCACGGTGCAGCGTGCGATTCTCGGCATAGCCTTCACCGAACTGACGCCGCAGATGGCCAAGGAGAAGGATATCACCGCCACCAACGACGGCATTCTCGTGGGTGAGGTCATGGACCAGAGCGCGGCAATGGAGGCCGGCATAAAGGTCAATGACATAATCATAGCGATCAACAACGCCCCGACCCACAATACGGCACAGCTCCAGGGCGAGATAAGCAAGTACCGTCCCGGCGACAAGATCACTCTGAAGTACGTGCGCGACAACAAGATCGCCACGACATCCGTCACCCTGCGCAACAACCAGGGCAACACCAAGGTGACGCAGGCAGGAAATATCTCGGCTCTCGGATGTGCCTTTGCTCCGCTCACCGACAAGGAGAAGCGCGAATACCAGCTTTCGTCCGGCTTGAAGGTTACCGGGCTGAAGGATGGCAAATTCAAGGAAGCCGGCATAAAGAACGGATTCATCGTGCTCGACATAAACAACATGCGCGTGCGCACTCAGGATGATGTGGAGAAGATATACACCGCCATCATGAAGAGCAGCGACACCGACAAGGTGATGTTCATAACCGGCATATATCCTACCGGACGTCGTGTGTATTACGCCGTGGATCTCGCCGAATGAGATAGCGGCATGGCAGCGCTGAGTTAACAGGTACTATTAATTATTGAATTTCTGTAAATCCAATCACATTCTCCCCACAGGAATGTTGTAATACAGGAACCCTTAATCAGATATGCGGCCCGGAAGGACTTCGACAGGGAGTCTCTCCGGGTTGCTCTTTAATAGAAGCATATCGCGGTAAAAAGGGTATGTTGTACCTTCAATAGTGAAATTTACTTAAAAGCGTAAATTCTCTCCGCGTTTTTTTGTAATTTTGCGTGCTTAATATCTTGTATAGTTACAGATGAGACAATTAAAGATAACCAAGTCGATCACCAATCGTGAGAGCGCGTCACTTGACAAATATCTTCAAGAGATTGGCCGAGAGGACTTAATCTCTGTTGAAGAGGAAGTGGAGCTGGCTCAAAGAATACGTCAGGGTGATGCAAAGGCTCTCGACAAGCTGACACGTGCAAACCTACGATTCGTTGTTTCTGTTGCCAAACAATACCAGAATCAAGGTCTATCTCTGCCTGACCTTATCAACGAGGGCAACCTCGGACTCATAAAGGCCGCGCAGAAGTTTGACGAGACCCGAGGCTTCAAATTCATATCATATGCCGTGTGGTGGATACGCCAGTCGATTCTTCAGGCGTTGGCAGAGCAGTCGCGTATCGTGCGTCTGCCGCTCAACCAGGTAGGCTCTCTGAACAAGATTGGAAAAGCCCTCTCGAAATTCGAGCAGGAGAACGAGCGCCGTCCGTCGGCCGACGAGCTTGCCGATGTGCTCGATGTGCCGGTGGAGAAAATCGCCGATACACTAAAAGTGCAGGGTCGTCACATATCGGTAGACGCCCCATTCGTGGAGGGTGAGGACAACAGCCTCCTTGATGTGCTTACCAACGATGATTCGCCCATGGCAGATGCAAGCCTCAACCAGGAGTCGCTGTCGAAAGAGGTCGACCGCGCACTCATGCAGTTGCATGAACGTGAGCGCGAGATATTGAAGATGTTCTTCGGCATCGGTTGCCAGGAGATGACGTTGGAGGAAATCGGAGCGAAATTCGATCTTACGCGTGAACGCGTGCGCCAGATCAAGGAGAAGGCCATACGTCGGCTGAAAGGCCAGAAGAGCAAGCTGCTCAAGACATATCTCGGACAATAAACATACGTCTCATCCCGGCATCGGAACATGCCTGCCGGAGATGCTGAAATGGCGGTGTGTTGAAATTCGGCATACCGCCGTTTTTGTGTCCGGACGGGAGGGTGTTGTCAGAATGGCCTCAGATGGTAGGAGCTGAGACTGAGGCTGATGGGAGCGTAGTTCCCTACGTGACCGAAGCCGAATGTCGATAGCGACGACCCAGATGAGCCATTATGACACACCCTCGTATGTATAGTTCAGTAGATAGTACGGGAATCATCAGGGATGTATGAGACCGCAGACAAGCCAGTAGACGAGCGCTGCGAGGATGCCTCCGACTATAGGACCGAATATGGGAACCCAGCTATACCCCCACTGGCTCGACCCTTTCCCCTTGATAGGGAGCATGGCGTGGGCTATGCGCGGGCCGAGGTCGCGGGCCGGATTGATGGCATAGCCTGTAGTGCCTCCGAGGCTCATCCCTATCACCACTACGAGCAACGCCACCGGTAGGGCTCCCACGCTGCCAAGTCCGATCAGGGCATGCTCGCCTTGCGGGGTGTCGAGGGCGGCTGCATTCCCTTCATCCCCTATGAATAGGATTACAAGGACGAGAATGAATGTCCCGATTACCTCACACAGGAAGTTGCGCCAGCGGTTGCTGATGGCAGGAATCGTGGAGAATACTCCGAGCTTCGTCTCGGCTTCCTGTGTCGCATCAAAATGATCTTTATAAAAGACGTAGACACACATTGCGCCAAGGACTCCTCCGAGAATCTGTGCCACGATGAAAGGCCCTACATACACCCAGGGAAATTTTCCGGCAGCGGCAAGACCTATGGTGACAGCCGGGTTGAGATGGGCGCCCGACCAAGGACCGGCGATCAGCACGCCGCAGAACACTGCAAGTCCCCACGCGAGGGTGACGACGATCCATCCGCCGCCTTCGCCTTTTGATTTGCGCAGACTCACGCATGCCACAACACCGCATCCGAGGAGCACCAGCACGAACGTGCCTATGAATTCAAATATGCATTGTACGAAACATTGCCATGTCGATGGTTCCATGATATAAAAATGATGGTTAACATTCTGTTTACGCTCAGATCGAGTCCTCCGGCTTGGTGTGTAGCACGCGGCCTACGGCATCATGCCATCCGTCGAGTTCTCTCTTTACTTTCTCTGAATCGCCTTCCGGCTCGAAACGGGTCTCCACCTGCCATTGCTGGCGCAGCTCCTCGATGTTTTTCCAGTAGCCTACGGCCAGTCCTGCAAGATAGGCGGCTCCGAGTGCGGTAGTCTCCGTGATGCGCGGACGCAACACGTCGCACGACAGTATGTCGCTTTGGAATTGCATGAGCAGGTTGTTGCGCGACGCTCCTCCGTCTACCTTAAGGTTGGCTATGGGCAAAGATGAGTCACGTTCCATCGATTTCACAATGTCATATACCTGGTAGGCTATACCTTCGAGTGCGGCACGTGCGATATGGGCTGTGGTCGTGCCACGGCTTATGCCGGAGATGGCTCCACGGGCATACTGGTCCCAATACGGTGCTCCAAGTCCGGTAAGGGCAGGCACGAAGTACACTCCGTCCGTATCGGGGACCGATGCCGCAAGTGCCTCTACGTCGCTCGACTTGTCGATGCACTTCAAGCCGTCGCGCAGCCATTGTACTACTGAACCGGCCACGAAGATCGATCCTTCGAGGGCGTATGTCACCTCATGCCCGATTTTCCATGCGATAGTGGTAAGCATCCGGTTCTTTGATTCGATGGCTTCTTTGCCCGTGTTCATTAGCAGGAAGCATCCTGTTCCGTAGGTGTTCTTTACGGCACCCGGTTCTATACACAGCTGCCCGAACAAGGCGGCCTGCTGGTCTCCTGCCATGCCGGATATGGGCACCTTGTGTGCAAACAGGGTGGTAGTGGTGTATCCATAGACTTCGCTTGACGATTTTACTTCGGGCATCATCGAGCGAGGAATGTCGAAAAGTGCCAGTAGGTCATCGTCCCATTCAAGCGTGTGTATGTTGAAGAGCATCGTGCGCGACGCGTTGGTCACGTCGGTCACATGCACGGTGCCGCGCGTAAGTCTCCACACGAGCCATGAATCCACGGTGCCGAAGCGTAATTTTCCTTCTTCGGCACGTTTGCGTGCACCGGGCACATTGTCGAGAATCCATTTCACCTTTGTCGCGCTGAAATAAGCGTCGATAATCAGGCCGGTTTTCTGTCGGATCTTGTCTACCCATCCTTCTTTGGCGAGCCTGTCGCAATATTCCGACGTGCGTCTGTCCTGCCATACGATAGCGTTGTAGACCGGCAGGTCGGTGTCCACATCCCAGACTATGGTGGTCTCACGCTGGTTGGTTATGCCTATGGCTGCGATGTTGAGGCCGTTGATGTCGATCTGCGATATCGCTTCGGCTACTACCGATGCCTGTGAGGCCCATATCTGGTGTGGATCGTGCTCGACCCATCCCGACTGGGGGAAAATCTGTTCGAATTCACGCTGGGCCACGGAGCGTATCGTGCCGTTGTGGTCGAAAACTATTGCACGCGAGCTGCTGGTGCCTTGGTCAAGTGAAAGGATGAATTTCTCTTCCATGGTGCGATGTGTTGCGGATGAAACCGATGTTCCGTCAGATCGAGCGGTCTCACCCGAGATTAACTGTTGGGGTTGGTAAATAACGTAACAATGGACTGTGAGGAGGCAGAAACCATTATACATTGGAAACATGCTTTTTCGATAAAAAGTTTATACATAAGTAACTCGCAAAAATTATTTTATATTTACGACGAGAGAATTTTCGAGCGATTTTTGCTCGATGAAGAAGGAGTGTAGCGAGCTACACGACTGATGAAGAGAGTGAAAAGTGCCTAAAATTCTCCGGCGGAAATATAAAGCTTTAGAATTTATCATATGCGAAATATTTTTTGTGAGTTACTTAGTTGTTGTCTTTTTAAGAAACCGGCTCTATCCGCAGAATCGCGGGAATGCGCATGTATATGGCTCAAATAAATTTGCTTTTGCGCCCGGCTTATCAGTATATTTGCAGGACTAAACACAACAGCATATGTCGAATCATAATTATACATTACCTGAAAGATCGCTTTGCGATTCATCGGCACAAGGATTCATGAGAGTGGCGGCGGCAGTGCCGACAGTCACCATCGCGGATGTAAACGCCAATGTCGATGCCATAGCCGAGACGTTGGAGACACTGAAGGAGAGCGCTGTCAGAATCGTGGTTTTTCCGGAGATGTCGCTTACCGGATATACATGTGGAGACCTGTTCCACCAGTCGGAACTGCTTGATGGCGTACTTGCCGGAATCGAACGCCTTAAAGAGGTGTCATCCCGATGCGGAATGATGTTCGTGGTCGGTGCGCCGCTGACGGTGCTCGACACTTTATATAATTGTGCTGTGGCATTCGCGGGCGGAAAGGTTGTCGCCGTAGTGCCAAAGACCTATCTGCCCAATTACAACGAATTCTATGAACGGCGCTGGTTTGCGTCGGGTGCCGATCTTCCTTCCGGGGTGACGGAGTGGGGAGTGGATCACGTTCCTTTCGGCACGGATGTAATTATCGACGTGGACGGTGTAGGTGTGGGGATTGAAATCTGCGAGGACCTGTGGACTCCGGTACCGCCGTCGACGCGTGCGGCACTTGGGGGAGCAGAGATAATCCTGAATCTTTCCGCCTCCGACGATCTCATCGGCAAGTACGGTTACCTGAAATCACTGCTCGCCCAACAGTCGGCACGCTGCATGAGCGCCTACGTGTATTCGTCCGCCGGATTCGGTGAATCTACGACCGATCTTGTATTCGACGGGAAAGCTCTCGTGTATGAAAACGGCGCATTGCTCGCTGAAGCGCCTCGATGGACGCGGCATGCCGTTTTCGCCGTGGCAGATGTCGACATAGAAGCCTTGCGGCGTGACCGGCGGCATATGATGTCTTTCTCAGATTCACGGAAGCTGGAGGCCAAGGAGGGGATGCGGCGTGTGTGTGCCGTCATTCCGGCTGTGAGAAGGGAAGGGTTACTGCGGAAGGTCGACCCACGCCCGTTCGTTCCGGACAATGGTGAGCTTATCGACGCGAGATGTGAGGAGATAATCAATATCCAGATCAGCGGCCTCGCCCAGCGCCTGCATGCCACGCATACCGGCAGTCTCGTGGTCGGCATATCGGGAGGACTCGATTCGACGCTGGCGCTGTTGGTGGCTGTGCGTACATTCGACGCGCTCGGCATCGATCGCAAAGGCATAACAGGTGTCACGATGCCAGGATTCGGCACTACGGACCGCACGCATGACAATGCTGTCGAGCTTATGAAGTCGCTCGGAATCACGATCCGTGAGATTTCAATCGTGGATGCCGTAAAACAGCATTTCTCCGACATCGGACACGACATTGATGTGCACGACGTGACATATGAGAACTCACAGGCCCGTGAACGTACCCAGCTGCTCATGGACATAGCAAACCAGGTATCGGGAATGGTGCTCGGCACGGGTGATCTCTCTGAACTCGCGCTCGGGTGGGCCACATACAACGGCGACCACATGTCGATGTACGGGGTAAATGCCGGCATACCCAAGACGCTGGTAAGGCATCTCGTAAGATGGTGTGCGATGTCGACACCGGATCTCCATGAACGCGATATCCTGCTTGACATAGTGGACACCCCGATCAGTCCGGAACTGATCCCTGCCGACGAAAACGGGAATATCAAGCAGAAAACCGAGGATCTGGTAGGCCCGTACGAGCTACATGATTTTTTCCTGTATTATACATTACGCTTCGGGTTCACGCCGCGCCGCGTCTATTATCTTGCCACGCATGCCTTTGATGGCATTTACGACTCGGCAACCATACTCCATTGGCTTCGTACGTTCTATCGGAGGTTCTTCTCCCAGCAGTTCAAGCGTTCATGTCTGCCCGACGGGCCTAAGGTGGGCAGCGTGTGCCTGTCACCTCGCGGAGACTGGCGCATGCCATCCGATGCGTCATCTTCTGCATGGCTCAGGGAGGTCGACGGAATCAAGCCCCTTTGAAGTCCTCTTCCCATTAAGAGGTTGTTTTTAAACAACTTCTTAATCAGCTGGGCCGTATCGGATATATCCGATACGGCCCAGCTGATAGATTGTTACTGTACGTGGCAGTGATTATTTGCGGGCGATGGTGTCGCTCACGCTGAGGTGGATGCGACCTTTGGCGCGACGGCGAGCAAGGACTTTGCGGCCGTTAGGAGTGGACATACGTTCACGGAAACCGTGCTTGTTTACTCTCTTGCGGTTGGAGGGCTGGAATGTTCTCTTCATTGCAGTATAATGTTTTTATTGTTATTAATCTGTATTGTACGGTCTACGTGCCACGACCGGCTCGTGGAAAATCGCGTGCAAAATTACATAAAACATTTTTATTTTGCAAATGCCTGCTTCAATTCGGAGCTGAAAAAGTCTGACGAATAATACAAATCGGTTGGATGTTTCCGTTTTTATCCTTATTTTTGCATAAATGTAATATTCCTTCGTCCGGCAAAGTCCGCTAAAACGTGCTTATGTGCGCCGCTCGTCGGTATATCAGCATGGATGGAATATCGAATGCGCACTTCGACTGTACTTCCCAAATGGCTTGATTCCCATATATTCGGGGTATTGGGAGCCACTATATCACCTGTAAAAGGGAATATGACCGTGATAGATTGGGGCAAGGATGATATGCCTTCATATCTCGGTACATATTTCCCGCGCAGCTATGCCGAATCATATTGTATATTCAGCCACTATTTCTCGAACAATATCTCCGAATGGAGACACCGCAGGGAGATTTCAATATTAGGTTTCGGCTGCGGCACAGGCGGGGATATATTCGGACTGCTTATGGCCATTGCTGAAAATCTCGGCTCGGTAAGACGGGTACATATGCATGCTCTTGACGGAAACCGGCATTGTCTGCGTTTGTATGAAGAGTTGCTCGATATAATGCGGGTGCGGATGCCGTTTGATATAGACAGCCGGGAGGGATTCATAGCCATTGACGACAATTACGATCTTGGGGTAACCAGCTATGTGATCGACGGCCGGTTTGATATAGCATTGTCATTCAAAGCTATCGGAGAATTCGCCACACGCAACTGTTTCGGGAAGGATAATCCTTATCGTAACATAGCGACGCAATTGTATGGTAAACTGAATGATGGCGGCATAATGCTGATTGCGGACATAACTTCATTCTGCAATGCTCAAGGAGAGTGGTTTCCGGATATGCTCGACCGTGGACTTGCCGATGCGGGATGTCGTGTGGTGGATGGTAACAAGGGGCATAATCAGCAGTTTCACGTATCGCACTCACGTGCGGACAACTACACGACCAAAATTGCTTGGCGTATTATAAGAAAATAAGTTATGGCAAAGAAAGACTGGATGATAAAGGAGTCGGAACTGGACGATGACCAGATTCTTGTGCTGATGGCTGTGCTTGAGAAATCTTGCGTGGTGGCAGGATGTGCCGGTAGCGGGAAATCAGTGCTCGCCCTACTTAAGGCCCAGAGGATACAGCGTGAGAAAGGAGATGATTACAAGATCATCGTATTCACAAAGGCGCTTTCAAGGTATATGGAAGCCGGGCGCGAACAACTTGGCCTGAACGAGGAATTCTACTATTATCGTGACTGGAAAGAGCGTTTCAACTGTGAGGGCGCCGATTATTTTATAGTTGATGAGATCCAGGATTTCAGTCGCGAGGAAATCGAGGAATTCATAGACGCTACGGGTAAGAATTTTTTCTTTTTCGGTGATACGGCACAATCGATATATGATGGATGGCGCAAGGAGACTATGCCTTTGGAGGAGATTCCTGCCATGCTTCCGCGCGAGTCGCGTCCGAAATTCTTTGAATTGTATCGCAATTATCGTTTGCCTCTGGGTGTGGCCCGCTTCGTGCAGCATATAGGTGTCGATCTCGACGGTTTCGACGAACGTACTTACAAAAGCGAGGAGACTGCTGTCCCTGTGATGTTGCATTACGACGATTACCTCTGCCAGATGAGGGGGATTAGCGAGATAATACGTCGTCAGAGGCTTAAGGATGTCGGCATTCTGCTTCCTACAAACGATGACGTGTCACGTGTCGTGTATCTATTGGGTAATCTGGGGATGAACTGCGAACAGAAATTCAACGACAATAACGGCTCGTGGGCCGACAGCCTCGATTTCAATACCGCCAACCCCAAGATAATGACATATCATAGTGCCAAGGGATTGCAGTTTGAGAGTGTGTTCCTTCCGTTTATTGCCGAATTGTCGGAAGATAAGGAGGTGCGCCTCAGTCAGCGAAAGGCTCTATATGTGGCTATGACACGGACCTGCCGCAATCTGTACATAATGTACAGCGGAGATTTGCCTTCACATCTGTCGCCCGATGTGGTTCCTGTAGATTTATATAAGACAACATCGATTGAGAATATAGAGGACATCTGATATGAAGAAATTATATATACCGACCACTACTCTCAATTTCAATAATATACTTTCGAGTGAAAGCATTTCACCCGGTCGCTTCTACACCGAGAGGGGATTCGGCTACAGCCGTTGGTTTTACGTTGATGGGAACAATGATCCCGATGTCATACTGCTTTACGATCATCCTGCTACTTTTTCGCGTCCTGACAACGGACTTGAAGATCATCCCATGCTTGTCGAGATCGTGGTTGATGGGGCATGTGTACAGGATTATGCGCCGGGTGTGTATATGTCAGACCGTACTATCTATCTCGATCCATGGCATACGCGATTCGTTTTTTTCTCGGACGCGGATATGAATACCGCCATCTCCATGTCTGCTGCAAGCATCGAGACGAAGCTTTTGAGGCTTTATCGCAAGGGATTCACCGTAATGAATCCGGTGCAGGCTTATGGATCAGTCGTGGCACGTCGGGCAGTCTTGAACCGGGCTGCGATTAAGGATGATATACGCCTTGACCGGATGAAAGGTATGCTCTACGGATATTATATAGGTGCGGCATTGTCGACCGATGGTGTCTCTGTGGCGCTTGTCAATGCATTGAAAGAAGTGCGCGACATATTCGCCTCCATAGTTTCGGGGGGTGACAGAAAGCCTACGGCATGCCAGGACGCGAGGCTTGATATTCTCCTGAAGATAATCCGGGATTCAGATTACTGGTACAACAGGATAAAGGAGACGATAGCTTCTCCACGTTTTTCCGCAGAGGAAAAGGCCGACAGGGTGTTGGAATGTATCTACTCTTCGGGCCAGTACTTCATCGGGGCTGATAAAGATGTGCTGCTTAAGTCCTTGCTGAAGGACAGAGGCCGCAATGCCCCTCTGCGGTGGATTGATTCCAAGATAGAGAATGCGGAAAGAGCGATGGCCCGACGTCGGATGTGGCCTGATCCGGCTGATAGGGAGATTGTCGTCGAGCGGCTGGAGCTTTCCGGCATCGGGTGCATTGACAATATTGTCGACAGAAGTCTTTTCATTGAATGGTGCAATAAAGCGTTCGCATCTCCTGAATTTAACGGACGCCTGTCACGCATAAGGGAAAAATTGGCCGACACGATTACATTGAAAGCCAGGGATATATACGGGGAGCGCTGGCCGGATAGCTTGACTAAAGATTTCCTTAACCGTCTGCGCAGGCATGTACGCGGCGAAGATATGGATGTGGCATGGGACAATGGCCCTTTGAGCGCCGTTGCGGCGGTGATAATGGCGGGAGATGACTGGCGACGGTTGTTGGGGTTCATGCAGAGTGTGGAAATGACTGATTACAGGCTTGCATTTGCCATATTCGGTGCACTCAATGGCTTCGCCGACATGCCAAGGGATTTCACTGACATACTTTTTTCATATGATAACCATTATATTGCCGATGTCTATCGGGAGTTCCACCGGCAGCTTTTCGGTACGTTGTTAAACGATGTCCAATCGGATTGTGGAAATGATCCATGTCCGCAAATTGCCGGACTCCTCGATTAGGACTATATGATGCTTTCGGAGAAAATAAAGATTATGACCGAACGGGGTGATGAGGTGGAGGCGTCGGCTCCGGTGGTCATATCGGCAAGCCGTTCGACCGATATACCGGCATTCTATGCGGAATGGTTCTTCGACAGGCTTTCCAAAGGATATTGTTTGTGGTATAACCCTTTCAACCGGAGGCCGACATATGTTTCATTCCGTAATTGCCGGGTCATAGTGTTCTGGAGCAAGAATCCTGCACCGTTGATGCCGTATCTTTCCCGTCTTGATGAGCTTGGAATCAATTACTACTTCCAATTTACTCTCAATGATTACGAGCATGAAGGTTTTGAGCCCGGTTTGCCGTCATTGGACAGTCGTGTCGAGACATTTCGGGCGCTGGCACGCAGGATAGGCACGCAAAGGGTGGTGTGGCGGTTTGATCCTCTGATCGTCACATCTTCGCTTGATGTCGCGGGATTGCTCGGCCGGATCTCGCGTGTCGGCGAGCTGCTGAAAGGATATACCGGGAAAATGGTTTTTAGTTTTGTGGATATCGCATCATACGGCAGGATTCGTCGGAACCTTATGTCTGTGGCCGATAGTTTCTTGGATAATGAGCCTTTGCAGGGCGAACTGTCGGATGATATGCAGGTGTGTCTTGCGGAGGGATTGGCGCAGTTGCGCCGCAGATGGCACGAAGAGGGATGGCCTGTTGAGATGGCTACATGCGCCGAGTCCGTCGATTTGAGCCGGTTCGGGATTATCCATAACAGTTGTATCGATAGGGAGATGATGATGGATGTTTTTTCTGACGACAGGGAGCTGGTGCATTATCTTGATTATGGCAAGTTGCCCGAGGCCGATCTCTTTGGCGGGACTCTTTCTGTACTCCTTGCATCGCATAGGTTTAAGGACAAAGGGCAGCGTCGTGACTGTGGGTGCATGATAAGCAAGGATATAGGCATGTACGACACGTGTCCGCATGGATGCATATACTGCTATGCGAATAGGAGCCATGCGGCCGCTCTCCGCAATTTCAGATCCCATTCGTCCGACAGCGAGAGTATAGTGGCAGGAAGGATATAGTATATCGGATTATAGATATCGGATTATAGATGTAATAACCAACGATTATGAATTATGATGAAAGTGGATATTTTGAAGAGTAGCTATAGGATACTGCTCCTTTCGGGGAGCATGGTGTGCTGCATTTCTGGCATTAGTGCCGATGATGCGTCGGGGATATCGTGTTGGATATCTCCCGTGCCGGGTTCTCCGGTTGCATATGTGGACCCGTTTATAGGAGCAAGCACCAACATGGATCGTGCGGGGACGTATCATGGGCTCGGCAAGACCTTTCCCGGAGCTACTACGCCTTTCGGCATGGTACAGGTAAGTCCGAACACCGTGACCGGAGGCGACAACGGGTCCGGCTACAGTCACGAGCATACGACGATCGAGGGCTTTGCGCTGACGCAGATGAGCGGAGTGGGGTGGTATGGCGATATGGGGAATTTCCTCATGATGCCTACGGTCGGGAAATTCTGTCCGGTGGCCGGCCGGGAAGATGGCCGTATCGCCGGTTACAGGTCGCACTATGACAAGGGGAGCGAGACGGCTCATCCGGGATATTACAGCGTCCATCTCACAGATTATGACATAAAAGTCGAGACTTCCGCCACTCCACGATGCGGAATCGCCCGCTTCACGTTTCCGGAGTCGGACACGTCGCGTATTCAGGTAGATCTTGCTCGCCGCGTCGGAGGCGCCTCCACGCATCAGTATGTGAAGGTGGTAAACGACAGTACGTTGGCCGGATGGATGCACTGCACTCCCGAAGGTGGCGGTTGGGGTGACGGTGCGGGAAAGGTGGAGTATAGGCTGCACTTCTATGCCCGTCTGAGCCGGCCGATGGAAAAGGTGTGCTTATGGCGCGCCACGATTCCGGAGGGCACGTCACGTCATCTCGCCGACATAGGCTCCGATGCCTATATGATTGCGATCCGTGATTCTGCGGAAATCATACATGGCGCGTATGAACTTGAAGGCGACCATATCGGCTTTTTCGCAGAGTACGCCACTTCAGGTCACGAGGCGATAGAGATGAAGGTCGGGGTGTCGTTTGTTGACATGGAGGGAGCGAAGCGCAACTTCATGGCCGAGGTGGACGGGCGCAGCTTCGACGACGTTCACCTTGATGCTGTCGGCATGTGGGAGAAGGCTCTCGACAAAGTGCGCGTGAAGGGTGGCAGTGACAATGAGCGTACGGCATTCTATACGGCGTTGTATCATACGATGATAGACCCGCGTATCGTCTCGGATGTCGACGGGCGCTATGTCGGGGCCGACAATGCCGTGCACAAGAGTGCCGACGGTTATGTGCGGCGCACTGTTTTCAGCGGCTGGGATGTGTTCCGCAGCCAGTTCCCTTTGCAGAACATAATCAATCCGGCTGTCGTCAGCGACGAGATCAACTCCCTGATCGCCATCGCCGAGGAGAGCGGCAAGGGGTACTTTCCGCGTTGGGAGCTGCTGAACGCTTACTCCGGATGCATGATTGGCAACCCTGCCATACCTGTGATTGCCGACGCTTATGTCAAGGGGATACGTACTTTCGATGTGGAGAAGGCGTTGCGTTATGCCGTAAACTCATCCGACATGTTCGGCACAAAGGCTTTGGGGTATGCTCCGGAGCCGTTGAGTGTGTCGTGCACGTTGGAGTATGCGTACGCCGACTGGTGCTTGTCGCGGCTGGCGCGTGCCTGTGGTGACGATTCTGTCGCTTCTGAGTTTGAGCGCCGGGCGCAGGCCTATAGGAATGTGTTTGATGAAAGTGTCGGATGGTTTCGCCCGCGTAAGGCCGACGGCACATGGATGCCGTGGAATCCCGACGATTCGCCCCTCACTCGTGAGGGCTACGGCTGCATAGAGTCCAATCTGTACCAGCAAGGGTGGTTCGTGCCCCATGACCCTGAAGGGATGGCGCGACTTATGGGCGGGAAGCCTGCGGCCATATCGGCGCTCGACACGCTGTTTTCAAAGACTCCGGGCGATATGAAGTGGAATGCGTATTATAACCATGCCAACGAACCTGTCCATTTCGTGCCATATATATATAACCGGCTTGGAGCGCCCTGGCTCACGCAGCTGCATACGCGCGACATATGCCGGTCGGCCTACGGGGTAGGCGTGGAAGGTCTTGTCGGAAATGAGGATGTAGGGCAGATGTCGGCGTGGTATGTACTTTCGGCATCCGGCATTCATCCGTCATGCCCCGGAGAATCTTCGCTTGAGATAACCTCGCCGGTGTTTGATGAAGTGGAATACTGTCTTGACGACAGGTATCATAAAGGTGGAAAGTTCCGGATCATCGCTCATGGCAATAGTCACGGAAATATCTACATCGACCATGCATTGCTCAATGGGAGGCCTTATGATAAATGTCGTATTGATTTCGATGAGATCAGCGCTGGCGGTGTCCTTGAACTGTTCATGTCTCCGATTCCCGGATTGCATTGGGGAACGGATTGATTCATAGCGATGTCACGTCATTGTAAAGGGAAAAATCCGGTTGCGTGGATGCTCGGTTAAATTTGGTTAATGATCATGATTACATTTGCGTGATTTACTTTAAAGGGTGGGCATTTGCATAAAATTATATTAAAATGTTATGATATAGTTTTCTTTTTAGTAAATTTGCATGTCATTTACACTCACATGGCAGATGAGTGCATTCCATTTGTGAAATCAAAATCGTGCTATTAGCAGTTTTAGGCTTATAAATTATGGAAAACTTTGCAAAGAAAAGAGGCGGTCGTCGTCCCGGTGCAGGCCGCAAGAAATCGACAGTGAAGCGCTATGGCTTTAATGCGCCGGCCACGGTACATGCTGTACTTCAGCAGGTCGACAGCATTACAGACTTCATTTGTGAGGCTGTGCTTAAGCATGGTCAGGATAAGGGTCTTTGCTGAAAAAGGATTTCTCTCCACCACGACATCATTCTCCTTTGGCTGATATCCGGCTGAAGAGCTTGCGCCGTAATGTCCTGCATTGCGGCGCAAGCTCTTTTCCGGGGTCAATGGGTAATCAGCGTGCGAAATTCTATCCTTGTCGGTTATCTGCTGAACGCATCATATGGCGCGTTGTGGATGGCGGGAAAATGCGTTTGGCTGTCACGATAAATATTTGTACCTTTGCGGAAATTTTAACATGAGACCAAAGGTCTCTGACGGAACAGAAAGAGAATAACAAGATTATTTCCCCAAATATAGTATGAGCAAGAAATTTAACGAGTACGATAAGCTCAACCTCTCCGAAGTCAACCGCGAGGTGCTCCGGGGGTGGAACGACGAGCACTTGTTTGAGCAGAGCATGAAGGTGCGCGAGGGCGCGCCGTCGTTTGTGTTCTACGAGGGTCCGCCCTCGGCCAACGGAATGCCCGGCATCCACCATGTCATCGCTCGTACTATCAAGGATACCTTCTGCCGCTACAAGACCATGAAAGGCTTCCAGGTGAAGCGCAAGGCCGGATGGGACACCCACGGCCTCCCCGTGGAGCTTGGCGTGGAGAAGAGCCTCGGCATAAAGAAAACCGACATCGGCACAAAGATTTCCGTTGACGACTATAATGCCGCCTGCCGGCGCGAGGTGATGAAATACACCCGCGAGTGGGAGAACCTTACCAACTCGATGGGCTATTGGGTGGATATGAACGACCCGTACATCACCTACGACAACCGCTTCATCGAATCCGTGTGGTGGCTTCTGAGCCGGTTGCACGAGAAAGGATATCTCTATAAAGGCTACACCATCCAGCCTTATTCTCCCGCTGCCGGCACCGGACTCAGCAGCCATGAACTGAACCAGCCGGGATGTTACCGCGATGTAAAGGACACTACAGTGACGGCCCAGTTCCTCATTGCCGATCCGAAGCCGGAGATGGCGGAGTGGGGCACGCCGGTGTTCCTTGCCTGGACCACCACTCCATGGACACTTCCCTCCAACACGGCCCTCTGTGTCGGTCCGAAGATCGAGTATGTGCTTGTGCGCACGTTCAACCCCTACACGGGCGAGAAGATAAGCGCCGTGATGGCCAAGGAAAGTGTGTCGGCCTACTTCAAGCCTGAGGGGGCCGAGGCCGAGATGACCTATACTCCGGGCGACAAGCTGCTCCCTTACCGCGTCGCCGCTACATATGCCGCCGACGAACTGATAGGGATGCGCTACCGCCAGCTGATGCCGTGGGTGAAGCCTTGTGAAAAGACAGGCCGTCTCGCTCCGGAGTTTGTCAATGAATATGCCGAAGCGCATACCGACAAGACCTTTACAGCCGGGCGCGACACCTTCGTTGAGCTTGCCGAGGAGGCGTTCCGCGTCATCCCCGGCGACTATGTGACCACCGAGGACGGTACAGGCATCGTGCATATAGCTCCTACTTTCGGTGCCGACGACGCCAAGGTGGCCAAGGCCGCAGGCATCCCCGGACTGTATATGGTGACACCCAAGGGCGAGACACGCCCGATGGTGGATCTTACCGGAAAATATTATACCGTCGACGAACTTGCCCCCTCTTTCGTGGAGGCATGTGCCGACGTGCCTGCATATTCGCACCATGCCGGCGAATATGTGAAGAATGCCTACGATCCGCGCTTCAATCCTGACGGAAAGTATGATGAGGCTGCGGCTGCCAAGGCCGAGGATCTCAACATCGTCATAGCCATGGAGATGAAGAAGGCCGGTGAGGCGTTCAAGATAGAGAAGCATGTGCACAACTATCCCCACTGCTGGCGCACCGACAAGCCTGTGCTCTACTACCCGCTCGACAGCTGGTTTATCCGCACTACCGCCGCCCGCGAGGCGCTTATGGCCAACAACAAGACCATAAAGTGGAAACCCGAGTCGACCGGCACCGGCCGCTTCGGCAAATGGCTTGAGAATCTCCAGGACTGGAATCTGAGCCGTTCGCGCTACTGGGGCACCCCGCTCCCCATCTGGCGCAATGCCGACGGCACGGAGGAGATCTGCATCGACTCTGTGGCTACTCTCTTTGCCGAAATCGACAAGGCTGTCGAGGCAGGCGTGATGAAGAGCAACCCCTACCGCGACCGAGGCTTCGTGCCGGGCGACTATTCGAAGGAAAACTACGAGAAGATCGACCTGCACCGCCCTTATGTCGATGACATAGTGCTCGTAAGCCCAACCGGGAAGCCCATGCACCGCGAATTGGATCTTATCGACGTATGGTTCGACTCCGGTTCGATGCCATACGCACAGATACATTATCCGTTTGAGAACAAGGAGGCCTTCGACCGTGGTGACCTTTTCCCCGCCGATTTCATCGCCGAGGGTGTCGACCAGACGCGCGGATGGTTCTTCACGCTTCATGCCATTGCCGGCATGGTGTTCGACTCCGTGGCCTACAAGGCCGTGGTGTCCAACGGTCTTGTCCTCGATAAGAACGGCAACAAGATGTCGAAGCGCCTCGGCAACGCCGTGGACCCGTTCAAGGCGATAGAGACCTACGGCTCCGACCCGCTGCGCTGGTACATGATCAGCAACTCTTCGCCGTGGGACAACCTCAAGTATGATCCCGCAGGCGTCGAGGAGACTGTTCGTAAATTCTTCGGCACTCTGTTCAACACATATTCATTCTTCGCCCTCTATGCCAATGTCGATGGCTTCGACAATTCGTTGCCACAGGTGCCTGTGGAGGAGCGTCCCGAGATAGACCGGTGGATTTTGTCGGTGCTCAACACTCTTATACGCGAGGTGGATGCCGACCTTGATGATTACGAACCCACGAAGGCGGCACGCGCCATAAGCGAGTTTGTCCAGGACAACCTGTCGAACTGGTATGTGCGCCTCAACCGCAAGCGCTTCTGGGGCAAGGATATGGATGCCGACAAGCTGTCGGCCTACCAGACACTATACACATGCCTTGAGACCGTTGCGTTGCTCATGGCTCCTGTCGCACCCTTCTTCGCCGACCGTCTCTACAAGGACCTGACATCTGTCACGCGCGGCACTTCCACATCCGTGCATCTCGCCCTCTTCCCCGAGGCCGGTGCGAGCGACGCGGAGCTGGAGGAGCGCATGCGCCTTGCACAGCAGATCACGTCGATGGTGCTCGCATTGCGTCGCAAGGTCAACATTAAGGTGCGTCAGCCGCTCGCCACGCTCATGGTGCCCGTGTCCGACGCGCATCAGGCCGAAATGCTGCGCTCTATGGCCGACCTCATCTTGAGTGAGGTAAATGTCAAGGAGATGCGCATAGTGACCGACGAGGATGGCGTGATGGTAAAGCGCGTGAAGCCTGACTTCAAGAAACTCGGCAAGAAGCTCGGCAAGCAGATGAAAGCCGCCGCCGCCGCCCTTGCCGCCATGTCGCAGCCCGACATAGCGCGCTTGTCGCGCGAGGGTATCATCACGCTCGACCTTGACGGCGTACCCGTGGCCATAGAAGTCACCGACGTGGATATAGTCAGCGAGGATATCCCCGGATGGGAGGTGGCTACCGACGGCACTGTAACCGTGGCGCTCGATGTGACCGTGACCGACGAGCTGCGCCGCGAAGGCATAGCGCGCGATGTAGTCAACCGTGTGCAGAATCTACGCAAGGAGCGCGGATTCAACATCACCGACAAGATCCGCCTGCAGTTTGCCCCGAACCCGGCTACCGACGAGGCTCTTGAGGCTTTTTCGGGCTACATCATGCGTCAGGTGCTCGCTACGGAGCTTACCATAGCCCCTGTCGATGCCTCTGACCCCGATGCCGCAGTGATGGATATCGACGGGATCAGTCTCGTTGCCAAGATATGCATTGTATAATACCACATAACATAGACACATTATGAGTGAGAAAACACGCTATACCGATGAGGAACTTCAGGAGTTCAAGGAGCTGATTCTGAAAAAACTTGACAAGGCCCAGAAGGATTATGAGCTGCTGAAGGCCAACGTGATGAACAGCGACGGCAATGACACCGCCGACACGTCGCCGACATTCAAGGTTCTCGAAGAGGGTGCGAGCACCCTCGGCAAGGAGGAAGCCGGACAGCTGGCACAGCGCCAGATGAAGTTCATCCAGCACCTGCAGGCCGCCCTGATACGCATCGAGAACAAGACCTACGGCATATGCCGCCAGACCGGGAAGCTCATTCCCAAGGAGCGTCTGATGGCGGTGCCCCATGCCACGCTGAGCGTCGAGGCCAAAGAGGCCGGGCGCAAACGCTGATACAATCTTTTTTCATAGCCTATGAAGCTTTCCAAGGGGTGGCTTGCCACCATCATCATCATTGCCGTGCTGCTTGCCGACCAGATCGTCAAGATTTGGATAAAGACACATATGTATCTCGGCGAAAGTATCTTCGTGACCGACTGGTTCCAGATTTATTTTATCGAGAACAACGGCATGGCTTTCGGAATGGAGATGGGAAGCAAGCTTTTCCTCACGCTTTTCCGCATCGTGGCCGTAGCCGCGCTCATCTACGCCATAGTCCGCATAAAGGATAAGCCGCGCTATTCCGCCGGCTTCATGACATGTGTCGCGCTTATTACGGCCGGTGCAGCCGGAAATATCATTGATTCGGTGTTCTACGGCGTGTTGTTCAATAATCCTGCGCCTCCCATGGTGGCGCAGATGTTCCCGCCCGACGGGGGCTATGCACCGTTGTTCCACGGCAAGGTGGTCGACATGCTCTATTTCCCGCTATTCAGCTTCTATTGGCCGGATTGGATACCTTTCATAGGCGGACAGTTCTTTCTGTTCTTCCAGCCGATATTCAACATCGCCGATGCGGCGATTACGGTCGGCATCCTTGTGTTGATATTGTTCTATTCCAAGGCGCTGTCGGTGTCCGAGGGGGAGAAGCCTAAGCCTGAAGCCGAATGATGCGCCGCCGCTCTCTTCTTGTCCCTGCCGCTCTCGCCTTGTTGGCTCTTACAGGCGCTTGCGACCGTACTCCCGATTATGTGATCGGGAAGAGCCGCATGGTAGATTTGCTTGTCGACATACACAAGGCCGAGGGGGTGGTGGACCTCAACCGCGCACGCTACGGCTCCGACTCCATGCGCAAGGTGATGAAGCAGTCGGTGCTTATGCGCCACGGGGTCACCCAGGAGCAGTTCGACACGTCGATGGTCTGGTACGGCCACAACATAGAGAAATACATAGAGATATACAACGACGTGGTGGCGCGCATCGAGGCGGAAGTGGCTGAGGTCGATGCCGACCAGGGCGGCGCACGTGTCGACATGGCCGTGGTTGGCGATTCGGTCGACGCATGGCCTGAAGCGCGCATGCACCGCTATTTCTACGGACAGCCCGATGCCATGGTGAGGTTCAATCTGCGCCGCGACGAGAACTGGGAGAAGGGTGACATCTACACGTGGCGATTCTACATGAACCGCACGCAGTCGCCGTTATATTATGCCCTTGCGACACAATATACTGATGGTACTTCCGACTACGTGACCGGAACCACCTCGGCCCAGGGGTGGAACGAAGTTGTGATGCAGCTCGACACCGCCCGTACCGCCCAGAATGTATTTGGTTTCGCCACCGTGTCGCCTGCTCCTTCCGAAGTGTCATATATCGACAGTATATCCCTTGTGCGCACGCGTTTCTCGCCCGATCATTACGACCGCACGCCTCTGTCGACTTATCGTCCCGGCGAGAAGCCGGAATGACCGCTTGCCGATGTCGCAGGCATATTTTTCTGAAGATGTCAAATATTCAGTATCTTGCTCTCGGAGTCCTTCATCGAGGAAAGCTCTACCGCAATTCTATCGTGTCGCTTGTCGCCGGTCGTGTCGTCATTCAGCCGTTTGACGGCGAGGTAGCGCAGACGGTTTTCGTCTCGGGACTCGTTGCCGTGTGCGATTCTTCCCGGCTGACATCCGGCCATCGGCGCGCCCTCACTCTCCGCGTGCAGGACGCGCCTCTCCTCGACCGTGCCGTTCTCCGCGCCGACCGCTATCTCACCTCCAACTCCCTTTATCTCGGTGAGGCATCCGAAGCATCGACGCCCGTCCTCCTCCTCTTACCCCGAAAATAAACAGTTTATGGATATGGAGTTTAATATGAATGACATGCGCGACTTCCTGGAGAGGGAGGCGGCGCTGATAAATAGGCCTGAGTTCATTGCGGACGATCCCGTGCAGTTCCCGCGCCGTTTCGAGTCGCTTGCCGACATTGAGATCACGGCTCTTCTTGCCTCGGCGATAGCGTGGGGCAACCGCAAGATGATATGCCGCGATGCCGACCGCATGCTCGCGCTGATGGACCATCAGCCCTATAAGTATATGATGGACCGTGGATACGAGGATCTGGATCCGGACATGAACATACATCGCACCTTTTTCGCCCGTAATCTGGTAAACTTCCTGTCGGGGCTGCGGCGCATATATGAGCGGTACGCTTCCCTTGCCGATTTTGCCCGTGCCAACAATGTCGGTGACGCGACGGCGCCTGCGTGGCGGCTGGTCGAGCTGGTCAATGCCGAACTTGATGCCGTATGCGAGGGTGGTGTGCACGATTCACGTTGCCTTCCCGGAAATCTCGACAATACGGCCTTGAAGCGCGTCAACATGGCCTTGCGCTGGCTGGTGCGTGACGACGGCATTGTCGATATGGGTGTGTGGAAGGGCGTAATCGACCCCTCCCGTCTCTACATCCCCCTTGACGTGCATGTCGGAAACACCGCCCGTTCGCTCGGGCTGCTTGAGCGCCGTGGCAACGACCGCCGTGCCGTGGAGCAGCTTACCGAGGTGCTCCGACAGATGCGCCCCGCCGATCCCGTCTACTACGATTATGCCCTTTTCGGCATAGGCGTTACCGGCAAAAGCCTTGGATAGTTACCCTTGAATATATATCGTTAAAGGATGTTGTATATGCGGAATGTTTGTTGTATATTTGCGAAATAAGTGAATGAAAACAGCTTAAACGTTGAAAATCATATAAATTTTACACATTTATTGTATGAAAAAAGTTTACCTTAATTTTCTTCCGCTCCTTGTGGCTCTGTTGACGGCCTTACCGTCGCAGGCCGGCACGTGGAGCTACGATTGGCCCGTTTCGGCTACAAAAGACAAGAATGCCGGTTTCTATAATCTTGGCAGTGACAAGACGTTGACCACTCAGACTCGTACTCTGAATGAACGTGAGTGGACAATAAACGTTCCGGAAGGTTGCTATCTTGCGTTCACTACTACATCCGGCCAGATGGTAGGAAAGGTTACAGGTGGAGTATTGCCTGTCGATGCATTCAACCTTGTTTCAGGTTCATTTGAAGGTAAAATCAAAAGTGTCACTATCAGTTCCCGTACTGAGGCTACTGAAGCGGCGGTCAATGTAAGTGTCAACGGCAAGGCTTACGCTTCCGCTGCCACTCCGGCTTCCATTGCCGGGAAATCCCTGATAGAGCATGTGTTTACATCCACGGACATGCAGGAAGGGGAGATAAAGATAGAATTCACGCAGACCGGGGCAACCAAACCGTTTTATATCAAGAAGATTACGGTAGAGTGGGAAGAGGAGGCGCCTGCGTTCGAGGCTCCTGCGCTATCAGTGGCCGAGGGCACATACGATGAGGCCCAGACAGTGAGCATCACGGCTCCGGAAGGGTGCGAAGTGGTCTACACCACCGACGGCAGCAACCCGCGTTCGTCGGAGACCGCTGTGGTATATTCCGCTCCCATTACCATTAACGAGACAATGACCCTGAAGGCCGTCGCCCGTAAGGATGGTGTGTATGGAGCGGTAGCCGTTGCAAAATACGTGATCCGCAAGGCTCCTGTCCTCAGCTTCGAGGAGCAGGAATTCTCCATAGAGTGGCCCGATGACGGTAGCGGCCCGTATCTAAACAATCCTGATAGGCTCACGGTAACCTATAAGACGGATGATCCGGAAGTTGCCTATGTCGATAAGTTCGGATGGATAACAACTGTCAAGGTCGGGGAGACAACCGTTCGCGCTACCTTTGCCGGCAACGACACATATTATCCGGGCGAGGCGAGCTATGCCCTCCATGTCGTGGCCAAGCCTCCTATGGACGCGCCGGTGATTACTCCCGATGGCGGTGAGTTTGACGAGCAAGTGACGGTGACATTCACCGCTACCGACGAACGCGCGCAGGCGTTGTGGTACACTATCGGCGACACCAAGCCTGAAATCGACGAGTGGGGGCTTCTCCAGGACTTCGAGATCAACCATGAGCCGACTATGACTCGGACTTTCGACGAGAACACCACCATATGGATCCAGGCCGTGGGCGACAACATCTGGAGCGAGGTGAAAATGGCTTCGTTCAAGGTCAACCAGAAGCTCGCAGCACGCTTTACTGCCCGTCAGACCGAGATTGCTGTGGCATCCTGGCATTTCGACTCGGAGGAGGAGACCGCCGGATGGTCGATTAGTTCGGGTGCTACATGGAGTCTGCAGGAAACATATGATGATGTCCCGGCGTTCAGTACCGTGAATCCCACCAGCAAGTATTCGCTGTATCATCCGTATGACCGTAACGAGGTCCAGGATCTCGCTATAAGCCCGGCCGTGGAGATCCCATCCGATGCGACACTGAATTTTTGGGCTGTTTTCAACCCCGTATGGCTTGTCTATGCAAACCTTCAGGTATATATAGTCGAAGGAGAGAGTGTGAAACTCGTATGGGATGCGTTCAGAGTAGCACAGGATCAGGCGATGGAGGATACGAAGTGGGCGCAGTATAGCGTCAATCTGTCGGAGTATGCCGGTAAGACCATCGAGTTTGCGTTTGTCTACGATGGAACGTATGGCGATCCTGTGATGGTAGATGATGTGGAGGTGGTATGCACCAACACCGGCGACGATGCCGTGGCAAACATTATCGCCGGCGAGAGCATCGATTTCATCGACTTGTCGAGAGGCTATCCCATATCATGGGAATGGAGCTTCCCCGGAGCGGAGACAGCCACATCAACCGAAAAGAATCCTACAGTGGTCTACAATAATATCGGCAGCTACGATGTGACGCTTACCGTCACCGACGGAAATGGCGGCAAGAATACCGTCACGCGCAAGAACTTCATCAATGTGCGCGGCATTCCGCCTACGGCTGAGATCGGCGTGCCCGAGCAGGCATACTACTCTCCCGAGGCCGTCCTCGTGGTGCCCGTAGGTGTCGACCTCACATTCACCGACATCTCTACAGGAAATGTCGAGAGCCGTCTGTGGAAGATACAGGGCGCCGACATTACAACCTCCACCGACAAGGCCGTCACTTTCAGATATACCGAGGCGGGCACATACGATCTCGACCTCACCGTGAAGAATGCCGCGGGCGAGTCGTCAACCTATCTCTATCAGATCAAGGCCGGGCAGGAGGCCAACGCATGGAATATTGCCGCCAAGGAGAATACAGATCTCACAACCGTTGTCCTTGGTTGGTACGGATATTACGGCGGCACCAACTGGCTCGACATGCCGGCATTCGCCGAGAAGTTTGCCAAACCGCTTGCTGCTGCGGAGATTTCGAGCGTCAACGTCTATTTCGCCAAGGCTCTTGTTTCCGAGGACTCTGCCGATACGCCGATCACCGTGTCTGTCGCCAAGTCGGAGAACGGTCTGCCCGGAGAGGTGCTTGCCACCTCACAGCTGAAAGCCTCGGAGCTTGTCGACGCATCCGAGACCTACAACGACCCGACCGTGTTCAGCTTCGGCGCTCCCGTGAACGTCGCCGATGAGTTCTTCGTGACTATAGCAGGCTTCCCCAACGCCGACGGCGATGATATTGCCATGTATCTTGCCCGTCGTGCATCCGACGATCGTAACACCGCCTACCATCAGGTCGTTGTCATGGATGAAGAGAATAAGCCTACCGGCGAGCTGCAGTGGTACAGCAACGATACAGACAACGGAGGTCTGTCGTTTGCCATATCTCCGCGCATAAAGTTTGTCGGCGGCACATCCGGCATTGACGGTGTGGACGCGGGTGTCATCGATCCTGCCGCTCCGGTGGAATATTACAATCTCCAGGGATTGCGCATCCCGGCCGACAAGGTAGTCCCCGGCATCTACGTCGTCCGTCAGGGCGCTGTCACGAAGAAAGTGCTTGTGAAGTAACGACCCCGTAAACGTGCATGTAAAGTCGTGGAAGTGCATGTAAAGTAAAGATGAAGTAAAGAGGAATCCCTCATGACGGCTTCGCGCCGTCGCGTCCGATATAGCGCCGCAGCCCGCAAATAGACTGCGGCGCTTTAATCGTGGCATCATTTGGTTGCGCAATTCAATGGTTTTCTCTCCAACTCTACGCGCAACCTTACTCCTCCGGTGCGTTCCGGACTTACTGGTTTTTCTGAATACCACCTTAAGGTGGCTGTGCCATTATGACATCGGGAATCGGCGATTGGTGACAATATGCCGCCCGATGTTGTTGTGGATTTGAATTTTGCTTTGGTTACAAATATTTTATTGGAAGTTTACATTTGTTTGCTTATATTTGCAATCGCTCGGTTATCCGGGCAGAGACAATCATTATTATTTATCTAAAATCTCAAATTTATATGAGAGTTAACTTGTTGTTCTTAAGTGCCTTACTGGGAGGGATCGGTGCTTATGCCTATGCTGCTGATACAGGGCCGACTGTGCCATCAGCCAAGAATTTTTTTCCACAGCGCATTGAATCAGCTCGCCTTGATGCTTCGTCGAAAGGTGTGTCAATTGTCAGCGTCGATGAAAACAATTTACTCAAAAACACTGACGGTCAATTATTTTCTACAGCTAAGGCTTCTTCTGACATCGAAGGAACAGAGTTCGTCGGGTTGTTGCAGGAGAACGGTATGCTGACTGTTTCCACTTTCTCTTTTGGTGAAAATGTAACGATTGAAAACCGCAATTATATTAATGCCCCGCTGGAAGCCAATTCGGCTGTGTTTATAGACGGGGAGTATTATGTGGTCGAGTCGTATGCCATGGCTAATCTGTATTTCATATACAGATATAGTTCGTCACTTGGCTGGGCCAATATGTCAAACAACATGGTCAGTGCGATTCGAGCCTCGTCCTTGACGTATGACCCTGTTGATAAGGTCGCATATGGCTGTTTCGCCGATGCAGCGGGATCGTCGTTCTCATTGTCCACATTAGATGTGAATACCGGGCAACAGTCGCCGGTCGGCTCGTTGCCGCAAAAATTCCCCACTCTTGCTTTTGATAAGTCCGGTAAACTTTATGGGCTGGGGGCGGATTGCACGCTTTACACTATCGACAAGGCCACCGGTGCGGTTGAAGCCCTCGGGGCAACTGGCATTTCGGTGTCGGGCAACAGTAGTCTCTGCTTCGATAATGACGGGACCACACTCTATTATTTTGTAGGTAGCGATGTGTACACGGTAGACACTGCCGACGGTTCCGCGACGAAGGTGGCGGACTTCGGGGGACGCATGGTCCAGTGGTCGGCCGTGTTTGCATTGCCTGTCGACAAAGGCCCCGTGCCGACATGGGTCGATAACCTGACAATCGATTTCCCAAAAGGTTCTTTGTCAGGGCATGTAACGATGAAAATGCCTGCGACGTCGGTTTCCGGCACACCGCTGTCAGAAACCCTGACATATCATCTGTTGGTTGACGGAGAAGATAACAGTGGCGATGCGGCTCCCGGCGAGGATATTTCCATACCATTGACACTTGAAGCCGGAACCCACGAATTTGTCGCTTATGCCGAATGCAACGGGAATGCCGGTATGGAAGGCCGGCAGAGTGTGTATATCGGTCATGACATCCCCATGGCGCCACAAAATGTCACTGTTAGTGGCACGGGCGCATCACCGCTTATCTCATGGATTCCTTCAACAGGCGGTGTCAACGGTGGATATATCGACATGGATGCATTGGCTTACATTATTACCCGTGATCCCGGAGAGGTCGTCGTTGCAGAGGGTGTGAAGGATGCGTCCTGGACCGATGCTACGATAGATGCCATGAACTATTACACATACAAGGTTGTGGCATCCGACGGGGTAAACACCAGTGAACAGGCTGTAAGCACCCCCGTTTTGTTGGGTAAGGAGTTTGGCGTGAACCCTCCGTTCTCGTATGTTTTCGATAACCAGGGTTTTGGACTGTTCACTTTTGAAGATGCAAATAATGATGGCTTTTCATGGATGTATTCCGAGAATCTTGTGTGGTTTATGCTTAACCCCCAGCAGGATTCAGATGACTGGCTTATGTCGCCGCCTATCACTCTTGAAAAAGGGAAGCATTATAATCTGAAGCTAAACATTCTCGGGAGTGTCGGTATGGAAATCCACAGGGTTGATGTCTGTCTTGGGAAAGATGCCACTCCTGAAAGCATGACCAACAATATAAGGACATCGGTTTTCCGTGGATATGCCGCGCTTGACGAATGGATTGTTCCTGAGGAGGACGGTGAATATTACTTCGGATTGCATGTGCTGACACCAAAGGGTAACGGCGCTATCAGCATTACGGACTTTTATATAGGTGCCGGATACAATGCAACGGTGCCCGGCACGGTTTCCGGTCTCGAAGTCAAGGCCGCTCCGATGGGTGCAATGCAGGCAACTGTGTCGTTCAAATGTCCGACCATTGATTTTGCTGGCAATGAACTCGGTGCTATCAAGCATGCTGTCCTTACCAATACCACCACCGGGACTGTTGTGAAGGTATTTGAGAATCCGGCGCCGGGCGCGGTTCTGGAGGCTGTCGATGAAGCTCCTGCCCAAGGCAACAATACGTATAGTGTGACGTGTGATAACGACAGCGGCGATGGTATGCCGGTCGAATCCACATGCTGGATAGGTGTTGACCTTCCCGGTGCCCCTGTGAATGTCCGCTGGATTCAGGATGGCGAATTCGCGCGTCTTACATGGGAGGCTCCCGCCGCCGGGCAACATGGCGGTTATATGGATGTATCCAAACTGCAATATCATGTGTCGGTTGGTGATTCACCGGAACCTATAGGTGAAGCGACCGATGGTTTCTCTGCCGATTTCAAGCCGGAATTAGAGAATCCGCAGGATGTGCTCCAGTTCAATGTATGGGCTGTGAATGAAACAGGTGCCGGAACTGTGGCAAGATCCAATCAGTCGGCCTTCGGTACACCATATCAGACGCCATTCTATGAGTCATTTGAGATGGCTGCCCTTCATTCGACACCGTGGTTGCGTAAAATCGAAGAAGGATACAACGCGATGAATGTTGTTACGTATGTCGAAGGGTTAAACGACATTAACGGTGTGCCTGTCACGGCGTTTGATAATGATGGCGGAATGCTTGTTTACTCACCGTTTACGCGTGGCGTCACATGTCTGGAAATGCCTATTGTTGATATTTCAGGCCTTTCCAAGCCTGTAATGAAGATGTGGGTTATGTTCTTCGATGACCAGACTGAGGTCAAAATAAAGGGGAATAATAATTCCGGAACAGAGTGGACTGACTTGGAAGTAATCAGAAAAGGCGACAAACCGAGCGGTTGGAACCTCGTGGTAGTGCCTATTGACAAGTTCAAAGGCGAATCGCGCCTCCAGCTCTGCGTGCAATGCTCAACACCCGGCAGTGGAACCTATGTGCTTTTCGACCGTATCAGTATAGAGGAGGGCTTTGATACTGACCTGATGGTGGCCGGAGTTGATTTCCCCTCTAAGATATATGCCGGTAAGACATTCAACACCTCTGTGAAAGTTGCCAATGCCGGACTTAAGGCTTCGCCGGCTTGTGAAGTGCAAGTGCTTATTGACGACAAGCTGGCTGCAAGTATGCCACTTGCATCTCTTCCTCCGAGTGGTGTGGCTACAATCGACCTGGAATCATTCCTTTCATCGAATGCCACTTCTGCACGTGTCCAGGCCCAGATTTATTGCATGAGCGACGAGGACAAGACAAACAACGCCCTTGTTGCCAACCTGCAGGTCGTAAGGTCGGCCCTTCCCGCTCCTGTCGGTCTTGGAAACACATCGGAATCATCATCGGAGGTGCGGCTTTCGTGGACTGCCCCTGAATGTCGGTATAATGCTCCTGTAACTGACAGTTTTGAAACATTGGAAGCCGGCAGCGTAGGTGGCATAGATGTGAAACGCGGTCCTGACGGCAACATGATTGTCAACCAGAATATAGGCTGGCTGAATGATTACAAACTTGTGGATAACGACATGCTTGCCACCACGACCACTGCACCGATGATGGGTACTCCCAACAGCCAGAACGGCATGGTATGCCAGGTTGTGGATGTGGTTGAGTTCAATCTTCGCGGTACGAGCACGATATGGGAAGCACATTCGGGCAATAAACTTCTTGCTTTCTGGCAAAGCAAGCGTTATGATCCTGAAACAGGAAAGGACTCGTACGATGAACCCAATGACGATTGGCTGATTCTGCCGAAGCTCTCGGAAGATGACAAATTCATCTCGTTCTGGGCTAAATCGCTGACGGAAAAGTATGGTCTTGAATCATTCGAGATAATGGTATCGCTCGAATCCGACGATATTGCCGATTTTGAGCGGTTCACCTATGCATCGAATATCCCTGCCGGATATGCTACGGATGCCGAACATGGTTATGTCTACTATGAATTCGACCTTCCGGAAGAGACTCAGTATGTCGCCATACGTTATAATTCCGCCGGAACAATGGCGCTGCTTGTCGATGACCTTTCCTACACACCGGCAGACAATATGGTTGACATTGAATTGCTGGGCTATAATGTTTATCGTGATGGCACACGTATTAACGATGAACCTCTTAAATCGCCTGAATTCGTCGACAGACCGGAATCTGACGGTTCTTATCGATATAACGTGACCGCGCTGTTTGCCGAAGGGGAATCGCCATATTCCAACACGGTTACTGTGTCTGGTTATTCCGGAATCCTTGATGTGAACGCTGGATCAGAAGGCGGATGTTCTATCAAGGTTGAAGGACGGTACGTAGTCATTGCTGCCGATGCACCCGTAGCTGCCGCCATCTATTCTCCTGACGGGCGTATGTTGCGTTCGGCTGGTGTCGATGGCGAAGTGCGCATAGGGATGGAACCGGGAATCTATATCGTGAAAGCCGGCGATGTCTCGCGTTCTGTGATAATCAAATAAATTTGACATGGAGAAACTGAGGAATATTTTCTTTATGGCTTCTCTGACACTGGCCTGCGCGGCGGCATTCGCTATGCCGCCGCGCCCGGGCCTTGTGCCGGTAGCGCAACCTGACGGATCCACTGTCGAGGCTGAGATATATGGTGACGGAACCTGGTGTGTGTATGTCGCTTCCGACGGGATGGTGCTTGAACCGGACATGTCGGGGGCGCTTGTGCCAACCGGGCGTTCGTTTTCCTCTCCTCTCCGGAAAGCTGCCGCATTGAATGCAGTCTCGGCATCGGCCCGAGAAGAGGTACGGCGTGTTGGCTCATATCCTACCAAAGGGAAGGTCAAGACATTGGTCATATTGGCAGCGTTTGCCGATAAGCCTTTTGTTTCGGAGAATCCGGCCGAATTGATGGGCAGGATGATCAGCCAGCACGGGTTTAGCGACAACGGGGCCACAGGGAGCGTATGCGACTATTTTTCCGACAGCTCTTTCGGGGCATTCGAACTTGATCCCACTGTGGTCGGGCCGGTTGTCTTGCCGAATGGAATGGCTTATTATGGCGCTGCGGTTGAAGGACGGCCGGACGTGCGGCCTGAGGAGATGATTCGTGATGCCTGCGCGCTTGTCGATGACGAAATCGATTTCAAGGAGTTCGATCTCGATGAGGACGGTTATATCGATAACGTATATGTGTTTTATCCCGGATATAGTCAGGCCGACGGGGCGGCAATCAACACGATATGGCCTCATTCGGGTTTTGCATGGGCGAAGCTTCATGCCGAATTCGACGGGGTGCGCCTTGACAGATATGCATGCTCCAACGAAATCGACATGTCAACCAACAAGCTTGTCGGAATCGGCACTTTCTGTCATGAGTTCTCGCATGTCCTGGGGCTTCCCGACCTCTATGCCACTGACTATTCTAACGAAGAGCATCCGGGCACATGGAGCATAATGGCATCGGGTGGCAGAAACAACAACGGACACACTCCTCCGTTGTTCTCTGCCTATGAACGTTATGCGCTTGGCTGGATTGAACCGGAGGAGCTTGCGGCTTCTGAAAAGGAGTATTCGATTGCTCCCGGTGTAAACAAGGCGTTCATGGTTCCTGCCTCTTCGGAAAATGAATATTATCTCATAGAGAACAGGCAGCGCTCGGGATGGGATGCATATCTGCCGGGGCACGGCCTTCTGGTATGGCATATCGATTATGATGAGGCGGCTTGGAAGCAGAACACCGTCAACAATAACGCGTCACATCAGCGCATAGACCTTGTCGAGGCTGACCGCAATTCATCGTCAGCAACGCGCAGCGGCGATTCTTTCCCCGGAGCTGCCGATGTGAGGGAACTGTCATTGATGAAAACATGGAGCGGGTCGGCGTTGGATGCCGGTCTGTTCAACATCAGGGAAGGTTCCGACGGCACAGTCGTGTTTCATGTGGCTCATACGGGCAATATGCTTGATACGCCTGAGATAAACGGAGTCGGTGAGATTTCACCTGTATCGTTCATGGTCGGCTGGAATCCTGTGCCAGAGGCGACAGGGTATGTACTCGATGTCTATACCAAGGTTCGCCAAGGGTCGGTTGTAAGCAAGGTTTATGTCGATGGTTACCGGATCTATATGACCGGTGACGCCACTTCGGCCGATGTGACCGGGCTGACCCCTTCGACCGAATACTTCTGTGTGGTACGTGCCATGGGCGGGGGACGTGTGAGTCATTATTCTGCCGAGAATGCCGTGACGACCTTGGAGCCCGATTTCCGCTCTTCGGTGATGCAGGCCGCTTCCTGCACCGAGGTGACATCTTCGGGCTTTACCGCCAACTGGGACGCGCTGGCAGGAGCCACTGGTTATATGCTGACTGTCAGCGAGGTGTCTGAGCAGTCCCCGTCAGTACAGATAAATGATTTTGCCGACGGCATCATGACGCCTGACGGATGGGGTGTGACTCCCGGTTGCACCACAGGCTCATTTACCGGATATTATGGCAGTATGGCACCGGGGTTGAGCATGGCCTCTGACGGGGCGTCTGTGCAGTCGCCGCTAAGCCATGATATGATAACATCACTGTCATTCTGGTATCGTGGAATCAAGGCTGATGACAGCCATGCGATAGAGGTTTCCGGTTATGATGGCCGAGAATGGCGCACTCTTGCCGAAATCACTTCCCTGGTGTCGGACAAAGCCGGGGCAACGGTTGTTGTTGAAAGTGAGTTTGCCGATATGCCATGCTATTCAACACGTATCAAGTTCCGGAAGCCTGTGACCAAGGGTACGCTCGTGATTGATGATATAAAAGTGGCGCATACCGGCATTCTGGCGCAACCCCTTCTTCCTTATGATGGGATCGATGTGGGTAATGTCCTTTCCTTTAAAGTGGACGGATTGAAGCCGTCGACCCTCTATCAATATAGTGTCACTGCTACCGATGGTGTATTCACTTCTGTTCCTTCCCTCCCGCGCATGGTCCGCACGATGGCCGAATCGGGTATATGGGAAACAGAAACCGGCAATGGATCTGAGTGCATTGTCTCTACCGGTAATAATGTCATGACCATCAGCAATAGGGGTGAATCGGTTGCAAATGTGGAGGTGTTCGCGATTACAGGCGCCTGCATGCTCCGCATCTCTTTGCCCGGAGTCTCGAATCTGTCGCTGGATATGCCTTCCGGCCTCTACATAGTGGTTACGGACGGTGTGACCCATAAGGTAGTTATGTAAACTGCCTGATATTGTTTAAACCGGGGTGTGTCGAAATGAAATGACACACCCCGGTTTTTTGTAGGGATAAGCCGTTCCTGAGGGTCAGACGAGTCCGACCTGTCTGACCGGTCCGAGGAGTCTGACTTGTCCGAGGAGCCAGGCGCGGCTTTATCTGCGGCCTTATCCGTATCGGGAGTGATGATTCATTATGAGTGTACCATCATCTTTTTGGCTCGGTTTTTGTTGTCTTTTAATATGGCGTGTCATGCCGTGGGGTATGGCAGGCCGTTATTGTGCAACGAATTGATATATATGGCTACAACACCACGACAATATATAGAGAGAATAGACAAGTATATAGGAGAGCGCAGGCTCAGGGATGCGTTCGTGCAGGTGCGTGCCCTTGCCGGACTTGCATCCGACTGGCGGTTGACCGAGGAGATCGACCGTCTTGAGCAGACCTACAGGATGATGCTCGACTATGCCTCAAAGGGGCATGCCGATCCCGGGCGCGACAATCTTTACGCATTAATAGTGGCAGGGCTGCGCGGTGTCGCCGACCGTGCCGTCTACCGCATAGAACGACGTGACTCCCCGACGATGTATTATTCCACTCTGCGCTATGAGGCATTGCAGCATGGCGACACCATGCGTTCGCTTCTTGACCGCTATCTGGCTCTTGCCGACAGGAATTCCGCGTTCAATGCCATACTTGGCGAGAATGGTACTGACAAAAAGTCAGATGTCGCCGAGCGTGAGGCATTGGAGCGGAGGATATTCATGCGGCTGTGGGTGGCGTATCCGCTCTCGGCGGAGCTTGCCGGAGAGTTGGGCGCGACGCTTGATTCGGAAGCTTTCAACGATGACTTCAAGTCGCTTCTGATATCCTCGCTCCTCCTCGGGCTGCTCGCGCATTACGACGAACGGCGCCTGACGCTGCTGCTCGATGTGTATTCCTCCGGCCGGTCATCCCGGCTGGCCATGCAGGCGTTGTGTGCGGCACTGATGGCCATGTACATATGCCGCAAGTCGGTAGATGCCGGCCGACTGAAACCACGTATCGACGCGTTGCGCGACACTACCACCTGGAGCGCCGACGTGCAGAAAGTGTTCATGCAGTTCCTCCGCTCGCGCGACACCGACCGGGTGGCCCACACCATCAATGACGATCTCATACCGAGGCTCAGGAAGCTGCGCCCGGAGATGCTGAAGCACGACATGGATGCTTCCTCGATAGAGGATCTCCAGGAACTGATGTCGGATAATCCGGAATGGAACGACATGCTGCGTGACAGCGGCGTGGCCGACAAGCTGAAGGAGCTGATGAAGATGCAGGAGGAGGGTGCCGACGTGATGATGCCGACGTTCGCGCAGCTAAAGACTTTCCCGTTTTTCCATGAGCCGGCCAACTGGTTTGTGCCGTTCCGGGCCGACCATACGGCGATTACCGGTGCCCTTGGCGACGAAGCTCCGAAGATCGGCGGTCTGATTGCCGCCGCCCCGTTCCTTTGCGACGGTGACAAATATTCATTCTGTCTCGCCTTGGCTGTCGCTCCGGAGGTGCAGCGCAGGGTAATGCTGTCGCAGATCAATCCGGAGGCTTTGTCGCAGCTTGAGATGCGTCAGGCCACCATCGATGCCGCAGGCGACGTGTCGGCACGCGAGACAGCCGCCGCAAAGTATGTGCAGTCGCTCTATCGCTTCTTCAAGTTGTTCCGGCGCAAGGGTGAGTTCTCCGATCCGTTTGAGCGCCCTCTTAACCTGCTGGTGCTTCCGCTTCTTGCTCCCGACCTCCATTCTCCAGAGACGCTTGGCGTGGTGGGCGAATTCTATTTCCAGCGCGGCTACTACGAGGATGCCGCCGAGGTGTTGAGGATGCGTGCCGCATCCGGCCCTGTTGACGCACAACTGTTTCAGAAACTTGGTTATTCCTGCCAGCAGACCGGCAGTCTTGAGGATGCGCTTCAATATTATTCGCAGGCCGAACTGCTTAATGCCGACAGCTTGTGGACGCGCCGCAGGCTCGGAGCTGTCTGCCGTCTGCTTGGCCGTACCGAGGAAGCACTTGCCCATTTCCGTATAGCGGAAAAGGCGCGTCCCGACGACGGGTCGATAGCGCTCAACATAGGACACTGTCTGGTGGAGCTTGGACGCCATAAGGAGGCGCTTAACTATTTCTTCAAAGCTGAATTTGTCGGGAAGAAGCCTGAAAGGGCCATACGTCCGCTTGCCTGGTCGCTGCTTCTCAGCGGTGACACGACGCGCGCACGTGAATATTACTCGCGTCTGCTGTCGGCTAATCCGACCTATGTCGATTACATGAATGCCGGATATGCCGCCACGCTCGACAACGACATGCCGGAGGCCGTCAATCTTTTCGCTCTGTCCGCCGACAATTTCAACGGGGAGTTCTCCGCGTGGCTCGAGCGTTTCCGCTCATCACTTCCGGCGCTTTATCCTCTCGGACTTGACCCGCTGCTCCCTCCGCTGGTTGTAGATACGCTGCTGTATCGCCGCGAACAATAATGAGGATGCGTCATAATGGCGCTGATAAGCTATTCCGTCGGACCGGTCGGACAAGTCAGACGGGTCTGACACTGTGCTATGTCACAGGAGGGCGGCGATGTCGTCGACCGTAAGGGGGGCGAATACGCGCTTCCCGTCGGGAGTGTATGCGGGTGACGTGAGTTTGAAGAGGTCGCTCAGCAAGTGGTCAATTTCCGATGCTGTAAGTATCTGGCCCGGACGTATTGCCGCCGAGCGGGCCATGGAAAGTGCGATGCGTACGCGCATGTCGCTCCCGAGTTCTTCGCCCGACTCCGAGGCCGTGGCGATAAGCTGTTCGATCACCTCGCGTGGATTGACCCCGGACAGCATGGATGGAAGGCCGTTGACGCTCCATGAGTTATCGCCGAGAAACGACAGGTCGAAACCGAGTGCGGCAAGTTCGCCGGATATCTCCTCAAGCACTACGCTGTCGGATGCCGAAAGGTCGATGGCCTCAGGAAACATCACCCTCTGCGACGTAAAGGCTTCCAGACGGGCCAGTTCGATGTAGCGGTCGAAGAGTATGCGCACGTGCGCCCTGTGTTGGTCCACGACAAGCAGGCCGTCGTGGGAGGGGGTGAGTATGTAACGGCCTTTTATCTGTAGCGCGGCAGGAGCATCAGCCGTGATTATCTGTCCTGAAGCATCGTCGTCGGCGACATTCATGTTGTTGAATATCGACTCCACCTTGCGGCCTCCGTCAGACGGCGGGAGCGAGGCGCCGAGATCGTTGAACGAGCTTGCATGCAGGGTCGGCATCCCCGACGGTACGGCGCGGGAATGGCTGTCGGTACTCGTGAAGTCGGAATACAGTTTTTCCCAATCGTCGGTGGCAGTTGTACGTGAGTGCATTCCTGCCGACGGAACCGCCATGCGGGTGGGTGAGGTTGTGGCGAAAGGATTGTAGCCGGGGTCGAGGTCGAGTCCGTGCGCTCCGTTGGCATCGGGATTGAACACCGGTATGTCGGGGGCGTTGGACTGGTCGAAATCTATCGACGGCACTGCGTTGAACTTACCCAGTCCCTCGCGGATAGTGGCCGTCAGAATCTGCCAGATGGGTTGCTCGTTTTCGAACTTTATCTCGTTTTTGGTCGGATGGATGTTGACATCGATGGTCTCCGGGGCGACGGTGAGGTTGATGAAGTATTGTGGCTGCTCGTCGGCGGGTATGAGCTGGTCGTAACATTGCAGCACCGCCTTGTGGAAATAGGGGTGTCGCATGTTGCGGCCGTTGACCATGAAATATTGCAGCGCTCCACGGCGGCGTGCATTCTCCGGACGCGATACGAACCCGGTAATCTTCACCAGCGACGTGTCTGAGATTACCGGCACGAGCTGTTTGTCGAGCGACTTCCCGAAAAGGTCGACTATCCTCTGTTTGAAGGATGATTTCAGCAGCTGGTGCACCACCACGTCGTTGTGGGTAAGCTCAAGCTCTATGTCGGGATTGACGAGCGCCAGACGCTCGAACTCGCGGAGGATGTTTGACATCTCCACATGGTCGCTTTTCAGGAATTTGCGTCTTGCGGGAATGTTGAAGAAGAGTCGTTTCACCGTCATGGTAGAGCCTGGCGCGCACGCCACAGGCTCCTGTGTCTCGATCTTGCTCCCGGTAATCACGATACGGGTGCCTATGGTGTCGGAACGGCGCATGGTCTTTAGCTCCACCTCGGCCACGGCGCAGATAGAGGCGAGCGCTTCCCCGCGAAATCCCATGGTATGGAGTGTGAAGAGGTCGTCGGCACGTCCGATTTTTGATGTGGCATGGCGCTCGAAGGCCATGCGTGCATCCATCGGCGACATGCCGCAACCGTTGTCGATCACCTGGATAAGCGTGCGTCCGGCATCCTTTATGTTGATCTTGATGATTGTGGCGCCGGCATCCACGGCATTCTCCACCAGCTCCTTTATGACGGATGCAGGGCGTTGGATCACTTCTCCCGCCGCTATCTGGTTTGCCACGGAATCGGGCAGCAGCTTGACTACATCTTCCATAACTACCGGCTACTCTTCTATGCGGGTTCAGAGGAGGAACTTACGCGCTCCTTTAGGAGTGCGGAGTATGTAAAGGCCGTGGGCGGGTAGGGTGATGGTGCACGAGGATGAGGGTGTAAGCGCAGTGGCGGCTACCACATGGCCCGCAACGTCGATGATCTCGATATCTACAGCGGACGATGCGTTGCCGTAAAGGGTGACATCAAGACCGTTTATTTCAATGTTCACGCCTGCGGAGCGGTCGGCAGCGACATCGTCGATGGCTGAGCTTTCGAATTCCTCTTCGCTTACCAGACGCAGTTCGGCTGCAGTCCCGGCCGGCACTTTCAGATATGCCGTGTTCGCAGGAAGATATTTCAGGTCGGAGCCGGCAGTTACGAAGCCTGCGTTACCGTCAGAGGTCAGGCCCAGTACACGCATTGTCTGCGGGTCGTAGTTCACTACGTTCCAATGTTTTTTACTGTCGGTGTTGTCGAAATAAACTCCTGTCAGCATGTTGCCGGCAAGATTGGCATTGGAATTGCCGCCGATCGACAGCTGATTGTCGGCCGGAGTAGACCCGGAGCATTCGATAAGGAGGGGTGATGCCACGGGCACACGTCCGTTCACCTCTTTTATCGCAGCCATTCCGTTGCCGAATTTGGTGACTACGTACACTTTCATTCCCTCGGAGAGGGTGGTGAAGGGGAAATCGGCGTAGATGGTCCCGTAATATTTTCCGTCGGTGGCTCTGACTGTCGGTTTGATGCCGAAATAAGACTCCTCGACAGGCATTATTTTCCAGTTCTGTCTTTGCACGGCCTGTGCTCCTCCTCCATCGCGTGGAAAGCTTCTCTCTTTTTCGAGATTGCCCTCGCCGTCGCTGAGGTATTTGGTGGTGCCGTGCGCTGTGCCCCCGATTTTATACAGTCCGTTACCACGGTCATATATGTGCGGGTACATCTCGATGAGCTTGTACACGGAAGTCCCCTGGCTCTCGATATCGTATTCGTTGCCGCTCTTGTGGTTCAGACGTATTATGCCGGATGCGTCATAATGTATGCGCTCGACATCTTTCAGCAGCCATATGGCATCGTAGTCGGCTGTCGTGGCACCCACGTCGATATCGCCTTTGTTGTCACGTACATAGACGTAACGGCTTGTAGTGGCGTTCTGTACACGGTAATATCCGGAAACCGGGAGTGCGGCTTCAGAAACTGAAGAGACTGCGGATATAAGTAGCAAGGGAAGTAACTTTTTCATCATAGTGTGTAGGGATAGAGCGAGAATTATCTGTTTTTCTGCAAAATTTCGACAAAGGTACAATAATTTGTCGGAATTTCTATGGAATGATGCGATAATAAAGGTGAAATCAGAAATCAGTATGGCTGCGCAGTATGGTTGTAGTGCAGTATGGCTATAGTATATGACGCAGGGCGACCGTAAGATAGGTTGGTAGGCTGGTAGGTGGCGTCCTGTATGCTGGGTGTGGGCATGCGTCGCGATGGCTACATACCGTTGCTCAGGTTCTGGAAGTCGCGGTCGAATGTGGCGTTGTCGAGCGCTTTTGATCTGATTTTCGCCCTATATGCGTAGATGGTGTTGGGCGAATACCCGAGGAAATCGGCCATGCGCGTAGTGTCGGTCAATCCGAGACACATGAGCGCGGCGATGCGCAGCTCCGGCACGAGGCGGCCGTCGTCGGGATCGGCATAACGCTCTTCGGTCCGGAGCAAGGTATTGATTTTTTCCACGAAGTCGGGATATATCTTCAGGAAAGTCCGGTCGAATATCTTGAACATGTCGCGTCGCTGCTCATCGATCATGCTTCCTGACTTCACGATGTTGAACAGTTCCTCAAACTGCCGGCTGGCAAGCTTCCGTTGGGTTGTGCGTGAGAATTCACTCATGCGGCGCATCGATATCGCGCATAATTTGAGAAAATTGGTAAGATAAAGTACCCGGTCTTTTTTCAGCCGTTCCACCCGTTCGTGTTCGGCATTGCGCCGTTTTATGTCACGCCTATAATGCATCAGCGTAATTATCAGCGCTATTGCCAGCAAAGTTATTGCCGCGATCATGCACCACATCAGCCAATAGTTGCGGTTCCATTGCTTGTTATAGGCATTGTCGATTATCATGAGCGATTCGGCCACCATGTCGGAATCTACTCCGGGCCCCAGTGATGTATTGGACAATGCCGCCGACAGGTAGGAATGAGCGCGGTCGATATCGCCGTTCTTGTAGAGCAAGTGTCCTACGCGTTGCAGGGCGAGGCCTTCTCGGTCTCCTCTCGTGATTTCGCTGAGGGCATGATGGAGTGTGTAATAAAGCTCGCCTTCAACGTCGCCGTTTTTTGCGCTTACACGTGCAAGGATGTCGGCGGCGCGCCCGTAGAGCATGTCATAGGGAGTAAGGCGTTTCAGTAGCTCGCTACTTGAGATTGCCGCCGCTGAATAGTTGCCGTTGAAATAGAACCTGCATGCCTCATGGAACAGCCATTCCGCCGATTCGGGAGGATAGTATCTCATGGCATGCTGGCGGTAGTTGTCGGCCATGCTGCCATATTTCTCGCTTAGTCCGGGCAATAGGTGTGATTTGTCGGATATGCTGGAATACATGTCGGCTGCGGCATCGTAGTATTCACGCTTCAGTTCTACGGGTACCATGGAAGGATTTACCGAGTCGAACACGGATATGGCCTGAGGACCCATTTCGACCATGGGAAGGACTATTGCCAGCCCCATGCGCGAACGGAAAAGGAGTGTGCTGTCGCCAAGCTCATGTGCATTGATGCGCGCCCGGCGCAAATATGCTATGGATGAATCGGCGCACAGGCTTCTGTAGCTTTCGGCTATGCCGATATATCCGGAAGTGCGCTCGTGTAGTGATGCCGGAAGTGCTGCCGACATGGAGTCTATCTCTGCATTGCGACGCTTTATGGCTGTGTCACGCATCTCGAGAGCGCTGTCAAGTTGCCGGAGCAGGCGGTCGGTATCGAGTTTTTCGGCATCGTACACCGTCTGTCCCGAAATTTTTCCGGAACAGAACACCATAATAATTATGGTGCAGGAGACGACATTGCGTAGAATCGCGTGCAAGCTTTTGAGGTGTTAGTAGTTGATCGTTAATGTATTTTTATGGAATCGGCCATTCATGGCGACGGACGGGATTAAACAAGGGGAGTGCTCCCTTTCCGGCAATGGATGGGGTCGGCCGCCTTGTTTGAATTCACAATCACGAATTCACTTGTGTTTGCAAAGATATATAACTTTACAGCACGTCACACTCAAATAAAAGAAAAATTAATGATTTTTTTGGCAAATATCCAATTATTTACGGGACGTACCTGGAAGCTGCACAGTGTAGACTGCCACCGCCATTTATAATAACATAATTTAACATTGCGTCTGCCATAGATGTGGCTCTTTCATTTCTTTTCGTTGTTGCTAATGCCGGTACGGTCATTGCCTCTTGTGCCGCTGTCATCGTCGGGCCATGGTCGGTGATGGTCATGTGGCTTCCCCGGGGTTGTGTGGTGCGTTTGTAGCATTTTCAGATATTCATCGTAGTAGGCCAGCAACAGTGTGGTCAACGGCAGGGCTATTATAAGGCCAAGGAATCCAAGGAGTGTGCCCCATATCGATAGTGACAGCAATATGATCGCGGGATTCAGCCCCATGGCTTTTCCCATTATCTTCGGTGTGAGGAACAGATCCTGTATCAGTTGTACGATGCAGTAGACGGCCATGCATTCCCAGAATATCGTCCAGAAATCGACACCCTGGTCGACTGAGCATACAAGACACAGGAATATAGTAGGCACAAGCGAAATGAGCTGAAGGTAGGGCACCATGTTCAGCAGTCCGATAAACATGCCGAGCACCACGGCAAGTGGCATCCCCACTATTAGGAAACCGATAGTGAAGAGCACTCCGACGCAGAATGACACGAGGGCCTGCCCGCGGAAATAGTGGTTCATAGACCGCTGGATGTCGTTGCCTATGCGAAATACCGTCTTTCGCCAGGCCGGCGGCACCATGTGGCGGAAGCTTTCGCCGAGACGTTCATAGTCGAGCATGATGAATATCACGTAGAGAAACACTATGAACCAGCTCAATACGCTTATAATCATGCTCACACCGCTTGTAAGCAACGACCAGAAGTGGGTCACCGCGCTTTCAATCAGTTTCATCTGGTCCTCCTTGCTCAAGAGGTTTGAAAGGTATTCGAAATCGACATATGTGCGGATAAACTCGTGGAGTCCCTGCGGAAGCCATGGAATGCTTACCTGCGAATTGGAATAAAGCTTCAGCAGATGTGCCATATGCTCCATCTCTGATGTGATCATAGGGATGAGCATGTAGCAGAACAGCCCGAAAACCAGTGTGGTCTCGAAAAGCGTGATGAATATGGCGGCCACGCGTCCTTTCAGTCGCAGAAGCTCGCGGTTGAACTGCACAAAAGGCTCAAGGATGTAGGCTACAAGCGCCGCCACGCAGAATGGCAGAAGCACGCCGCGCAGCCGGTAGATGAGCCACACTGCCGCACACACGACAATTGTGGTAATGACCAGGCGCACCACGCGGTCGAGATCATATGGACGGCTCGTACTCATATCAACGGGGTCTAAATGCAAAATAATGTTACGAAATTAGTTATTTTTTCCGTAATCCGCTCATTTTTGCATAAATTTGTTCCTCGAAAATCAAACCAAAATCATTATTACATAGAAAATGGCTATATTAAGTAAAGTGGCGGACATGTCCGCACAGGCACTTAACGACAAGGCGTGGGCGCGCTGGACAGCGCTGATACTCATTGCCGCGATGATGCTTTTCGCCTACATGTTTGTCGATGTGATGTCGCCCCTCCAGTCTCTCATAGAGACACAGCGCGGATGGTCGCCCGACGCGTTCGGCTACTACGCGGGCGCGGAATATATACTTAACGTGTTCGGCTTCCTGATACTTGCCGGTATCATCCTCGACAAGATGGGCGTGCGCTTCACCGGCACGTTATCTGCATCAGTGATGGTTGTCGGCGCATGCATAAAGCTATATGCCATCAGCGATCCGTTCACAGGTTCGGCTCTTGAACAGTGGCTCTCTTCCTGGTGGACGGCCATGCCCGGAAGCGCCAAGCTCGCCGCTTTCGGTTTCATGATTTTCGGCTGCGGCTGCGAGATGGCCGGCATCACCGTCAGCAAGGCTATCGCGAAATGGTTTGAAGGAAAGGAGATGGCTCTGGCCATGGGTCTTGAGATGGCCATAGCGCGTATCGGTGTGTTCGCCATATTCTCGGTGTCGCCACGTCTGGCCGACTGGATGGGCGGCAGTAATCCTTCGGTAGTCCCTCCGGTGGCATTCTGCACGGCTCTCCTATTCATCGGACTGATTGCATTCTCGGTGTTTACTGTCATGGACCGCAAGCTCGACGCGCAACTCGGCGCAAAGGCAGCCGCCGGCGACGAGACTGCCGAAGAGGAGTTCAAGCTCTCCGATGTAGGAAATATCTTCGGCTCGCGTCTCTTCTGGATCATCGCCATGCTTTGTGTGCTCTACTATTCGGCCATTTTCCCCTTCCAGCGCTATGCGGCCAATATGCTCCAGTGCAATCTCGGAATCGATGCTACGACGGCATCCGACATATTCCGCTGGTTCCCGATAGGTGCTGCTATCCTTACACCCGCTCTCGGCTATTTCCTTGACCGTAAAGGCAAGGGCGCGACGATGCTCATCCTTGGAGCGCTCCTGATGATAGTGTGTCACCTGACTTTCGCGCTCGTCCTCCCAAAGTATCCCACGGAATGGTTGGCGTTCAGCGCTATAGTGCTCCTCGGCATATCATTCTCGCTGGTTCCTGCGGCTCTCTGGCCTTCAGTGCCCAAGATCATGGACAAGCGTTTCCTCGGCTCGGCCTATTCGTTGATATTCTGGGTGCAGAACATCGGTCTGTCGCTCTTCCCGATACTGATAGGCATCGTGCTTACGGCATCCAACCCCGGAGTGACCGACCCGATGAAGTATGACTATACCAATCCTATGCTACTGTTCGCATCGCTCGGCGTACTTGCCCTTCTGTTCGGCTTGTGGCTGAAGGCTCTCGATGCCAAAAAGCATTACGGCCTTGAACTTCCCAACATCGCTCCCGACAAGGAGACTGAAATATTCGAGGAGGAAGGACGCACTCAGGAATAATTGTTAACCGTATTATCAGAGCCTGTCATGTGGATTTGAACAGGCTTCCGGAGATAATGAAAATGGACCGGGTCGCTGATTGTCAGCGACCCGGTTCATTTTTACTTTGAGAGGATGATTGTTTACTCCTTGTTGGCGCGTTTGCGCTCGAGCTCGTCGAGGATTATCTTGCGGAGGCGCAGATGATGGGGGGTCACTTCGACATATTCGTCCTCCTTGATGTATTCGAGGGCTTCCTCAAGGCTGAACACTACTGGCGGAATGATCTTGGCCTTGTCGTCGGCACCGGAGGCGCGCATGTTGGTGAGTTTCTTCGACTTGGTAACGTTGATCACTATGTCGCGGTCCTTGGCGCTCTCGCCCACGACCTGGCCGGCGTAGACCTCCTCTTGCGGGAATATGAAGAAGCGTCCGCGATCCTGTAGCTTGTCGATGGCGTAGGCATAGGCCGTACCTGCCTCCATGGCTATGAGCGAGCCGTTGGTACGACGTTCGATGTCGCCTTTCCACGGCTGGTATTCGAGGAAGCGGTGGGCCATGATGGCTTCGCCCGCCGATGCTGTCAGCACATTGTTGCGCAGGCCGATGATGCCGCGCGATGGTATGTTGAACTCTATGTGCAGGCGGTCGTTCTGCGTGTTCATGCTTACCATCTCGCCTTTGCGGCGCGTCACCATGTCGATGATTTTGCTTGAATACTCCTCGGGCACATTGATAGTGAGAAGTTCGACAGGCTCGCACTTGCGTCCGTCGATTTCCTTTATGATTACCTGCGGCTGGCCCACCTGTAGCTCGTAGCCTTCGCGGCGCATTGTCTCGATGAGCACCGACAGATGGAGCACGCCTCGGCCGAACACGGTCCATACGTCCTCATGGTCGGCTTTCTTCACACGCAGGGCGAGGTTCTTGTCAAGCTCGCGTGTGAGTCGGTCGGCGATGTGGCGTGAGGTGACATACTTTCCGTCGCGTCCGAAGAATGGGGAGTCGTTGATGGTGAATGTCATCGACATTGTAGGCTCGTCGATGGCGATGCGCGGCAGCGGCTCGGGATTGTCGGGGACAGTGATGGTGTCGCCGATCTCGAATCCTTCGAGACCGACAAGCGCACATATGTCGCCGGAGCTGACTTCGCTCACACGCTTGCGTCCCATACCTTCGAATGTGTGCAGCTCCTTGATGCGCTGTTTTACTACAGTGCCGTCGCTCTTGCAGAGGCCTATTTCCATGCCTTCGCGCAGCGTGCCGCGATGCACTCGTCCTACGGCTATACGTCCTACGTAGTTGGAGTAGTCGAGCGATGTGATCAGCATCTGGGGGTCGCCTTCAAGGGTTTTCGGGGCCGGGATGTATTCGATGATGGCATCGAGCACCGCAGTTATGTCCTCGGCAGGCTTGCGCCAGTCTGTCGACATCCATCCTTGCTTGGCCGATCCGTAGACGGTCGGGAAGTCGAGCTGGTCCTCGGTGGCGTCGAGGTTGAACATCAGGTCGAACACCATCTCCTGCACTTCGTCGGGGCGGCAGTTGGGCTTGTCGACCTTGTTGACCACCACCACAGGCTTGAGACCCATCTGTATGGCTTTCTGAAGCACGAAACGGGTCTGGGGCATCGGGCCTTCGAATGCGTCGACCAGCAGCAGACAGCCGTCGGCCATATTGAGCACGCGCTCCACCTCTCCGCCGAAGTCGGCGTGTCCCGGAGTGTCTATAATGTTGATTTTTGTGCCTTTATAGTCAATTGAAACATTCTTTGACAGGATCGTGATGCCACGTTCGCGTTCCAGGTCGTTGTTGTCAAGGATGAGTTCTCCCGCATTCTGGTTCTCGCGGAAGAGATGGCCGGCAAGTAGCATCTTGTCGACGAGCGTCGTCTTGCCGTGGTCGACATGGGCGATGATGGCGATGTTTCTGATGTTCTGCATGTGTCGTTGTAAATGTTTCTCTTCAATTCGGGCGCAAAGTTACGAATTTTACTTTAATCGGCGCTCTCCATTCTTGGCAAAATGTTGGGCGACCGGCATCATAAAAACGTCGGAAAACACCGGCTGTGTGTAAAAATCAATCCGACCGGTCGGACGAGTCTGACCAACCGGAATAGCTTATCACCTCACAAAAAACGGCGGGGTGTCGGATTTCTCGACATCCCGCCGTCCGTCAGATATGTGTATGTATTGTCAGAACAGACTCCATGTCACTGTCAGCCCGGCCATGACTATGGCCACCATCGACATGAGTTTGATGAGTATGTTGAGGCTCGGGCCGGAGGTGTCCTTGAAAGGATCGCCCACGGTGTCGCCGACCACAGTGGCCTTGTGCACGTCGCTCCCTTTTCCGCCGAAATTGCCCTCTTCGACATATTTCTTGGCATTGTCCCACGCTCCTCCGGCATTGGCCATGAAAATCGCCAGTACGAAACCGGAGCCGAGGCCGCCGACGAGCAGGCCGATCACGCCCGGCACTCCGAACACGAGTCCGGTGACAATAGGGGCGATGATGGCCAACAGCGAGGGGAACACCATCTCGCGCTGTGCGCCTTTCGTGGAAATTTGTACACAACGCGCGTAGTCGGGTTCGGCTTCTCCGGAGAGTATCCCTTTTATCTCACGGAACTGGCGGCGCACTTCCTCTACCATGTGGGCGGCGGCGCGTCCTACGGCGTTCATCGTCAGTCCGCAGAAAAGGAATGCCATCATCGAGCCGATGAATATGCCCGCGAGCACTTTCGGATTCATCAGGTTGACGTCGAAATATGTCATGAAGTCGGTGAATGATGCGTCGTGCAGACGGACACTTACATTGCCCGGGAGCGAGAGGAATTCTTGTCCGAGACGTGTCATGCCGATGCGTATCTCCTCGACATACGAGGCCAGCAGGGCCAGGCCTGTCAAGGCTGCCGAGCCTATGGCAAATCCTTTGCCTGTTGCTGCGGTGGTATTGCCCAGCGAATCAAGGGCGTCGGTCCGGCGTCGCACCTCCGGGCCGAGACCGCTCATCTCGGCATTGCCGCCTGCATTGTCGGCGATAGGACCGTAGGCGTCGGTGGCAAGTGTGATTCCGAGGGTCGACAGCATGCCCACGGCAGCGATTCCTATGCCGTAGAGGCCCATCGCGATGTTGGTGAAGTCAAAGCCGGAAGCAAACCAGTATGAAAGTATGATCCCCGCCACTACCGCCACTACCGGTACGGCGGTGGATATCATGCCGAGTCCTACCCCCGAGATTATGACCGTGGCCGGGCCGGTCTGTCCGCTTTCGGAGAGACGGCGTGTGGGCTTGTAGGACTGGGAGGTATAGTACTCCGTGGATCTTCCTATCACGATGCCGACAACCAGTCCGATCACGACCGCCATGCCTATCCAGAACCAGTTGTCGAGCTGTAGTAGCCAAAGGATAAGGAATGTCGCCCCGACGATGAGCGCGGAGCTAAGGTTGGTGCCGAACGAGAGCGCTCCGAGCAGTTGGCGCATGGTGGCATTCTCTTTTGTGCGCACCGAGAATATGCCGATTATTGAGAGCAGGCATCCTACGGCGGCGATGAGCATGGGCGCTATCACGGCGCGCATCTGCATGTCGACATCTCCGGATGCTATGAAGGCTGCGGCGCCGAGGGCCGATGTGGCCAGGATGGAGCCGCAGTATGATTCGTAAAGGTCGGCTCCCATGCCGGCGACGTCGCCAACGTTGTCGCCCACGTTGTCGGCGATGGTGGCCGGGTTGCGCGGATCATCCTCCGGGATGCCGGCTTCGACTTTTCCCACGAGGTCGGCACCGACGTCGGCGGCCTTGGTGTATATGCCTCCGCCAACGCGGGCAAAAAGGGCCTGGGTCGATGCCCCCATCCCGAATGTGAGCATCGTGGTGGTGATCATGCACAGTTTGGCGGTAGGCGCGTCACCCGGGAGTATGTCGACACAGCAGTTGAGCAGTATGTACCAGAACGCTATGTCAAGGAGGCCGAGGCCTACCACGATAAGACCCATGACGGCTCCCGAACGAAAGGCTATGCGCAATCCTCCGTCGAGCGAACGCCGGGCGGCATTGGCGGTACGGGCCGATGCGTAAGTGGCGGTTTTCATCCCGAGAAATCCCGACAGCCCGGAAAAGAATCCTCCCGTGAGGAATGCTACGGGTACCCAGGGATTTTGCAGGTTGAAGCCGTAGGCCATTATCGAAAACAGCACGACAAGTCCAAGAAAGACAATGCCGACTATGCGGTATTGCTGTTTCAGATAGGACATGGCACCCTGGCGTACATAGCGGGCTATTTTTTGCATAGTGTCGGTGCCTTCGCTCTCGCGGAGCATCTGCCGGTAGAAATACCAGGCGAGCAGCAAAGCTACTACCGATGCGCCCGGCACAATCCAGAAAAGCGTACTTTCCATGAAATAATTCAAGATTTTAAGTTGATGAATGGTGGTTATATGTCATCTCTCCACAGAGGGTGTGCCTTCATGCAGCAGGCGTGTAGGCATCTTCTCCGAATCGATTCGATTTGTACCTACAAAGATAGCATAAAATGCCGTTTGAAAGTAGCTGTGGAAATGTGTTTGACAACACAATTTCCAGATGTCAGTCCTCGCTATAGTGGCGCAGTACGCGGCGGTAGGAGTTGAAAATCTTTGATTTGGACACGAAGCCTATGTATCGGCCTTCCTCCACTACCGGAAGATTCCATGCGCCGGTACGGTCGAAGGTTTTCATCACGTTTTCCATGGTGTCGCCTATCTGTATGGTGGCCGGCGGAGTGGTCATGAACTTGCTGACATACATTTTCTTATAGAGGTCGGGGCGGAACATGATGTTGCGTATGTCGTCGAGGAGCACTATGCCCATGAGGTGGCCTTCCGTATCAAGTACCGGGAAAAGGTTGCGTGACGACTGGGATATGACGTCTACCATCTGCTTGAGGTTCATCTCGGGGCTTACCGGCTTGAAATCGTTCTCGATCACATTGTTTATCTTGAGCAGGCGCAGCACCGACTTGTCCTTGTGGTGGGTGAGCAGTTCGCCGCGCTTGGCCAGACGTATGGCATAGATGCTGTACGGCTCGAAAATCTTTATGGTTCCGTAGGATATTGTGCTGACTATCAGCAGCGGCAGGAACAAGTCATATCCTCCTGTGAGTTCGGCGGTGAGGAATATGGCCATAAGCGGGGCGTGCATCACGCCCGACATCACCCCGGCCATACCCATCAGGGCGAAGTTCTTGACCGAGAGGTCGCATCCAAGGCCAAGATGATTGAGGAGGTATGCGAAAAAGAATCCTGTCATGCATCCCATGTAGAGCGAGGGGGCGAACGTTCCTCCAACCCCACCGGCGCCGTTGGTCGACGATGTTGCGAAAGCCTTGGCGAGGCACAGCCCGGCGATGTACAGGCCGATCACCCACACCACGTTGCGGTCGGCGTAGAATATCGAGCCGTCGACCACGGAAGCAGTGTCGCCGTTGATCATGGAGGTGATCACGTCGTATCCCTCGCCGTAGAGAGGGGGGAATATGAAAATCAGCACCGCCAGGATGCTTCCGCCTATGGAGGCACGCACCCACGGATTCTTGATTTTTCCGTAGAAACCCTCCATCATGGCCATCACGCGTATAAAGTAGAGCGATGCGAATCCGCACACCACTCCGAGCAGTATGGCGAAGGGTATGCGCACGGTCAGGAAGTTCTCGCTTTGTGTGAAAAAAAACTGCACGTCGTAGCCGGTGAATATGTAGGCGATGGATGCCGCCGACACCGACGATATCAGCAGCGGCATGACTGACACGGTGGTAAGGTCGAGCATCAGCACTTCCAATGTGAACAGCGCTCCCGACAATGGAGCCTTGAAGATGCCGGCCACTCCGGCCGCCGCGCCACACCCTACCAGTATCATGAGCAGGCGCGGGGATAGCCTGAACATCTGCCCCAGTGTGGAGCCTATCGCGGACCCTGTGTAGACGATAGGGCCTTCCGATCCCACGGATCCGCCGAATCCGATGGTGATTGATGCCGCCACCACAGAGGTGTAGCAGTTGTGTGGCTTCAGACGGCTTTTATTCTGGGATATGGAAAACAGCACCTTTGTCACGCCGTGTGATATGTCGTCACGCACGACATATCGCACGTAGCAGCTCACTATGATGATGCCTATGAGCGGATACACGAGATAGAGGTAGTTGCCGCCGGTTATGTCGATGTTGAGCAAGAGCGACGAGGAGATGTAATGTATCAGCCACTTGAATGCCAGGGCGGCGAATCCGCAGACTATACCGACGATGAGCGCGAGGAAAAGTACGAAGTTCTTCTCCTTGATATGCTTTTCGCGCCACATGAGCATGCGGTAGAACAATGTATCGCCCTTTTCGGATATGTTTTTTAATGTTTCTTTCATCTGCGGGTGGTGAGTTTGGTCATTCCTTGCCGGAAAATCATATGCCCTTTCCGGTCAGCACCGTGCGCACGGTGTAAATCATTATTTTAAAATCGGTTGAGAATGAAATACGCTCAAGATACATGAGATCGTATTTCAGACGCTCCAGCATTGCGTCTATGTCGCTGGCATAGCCGTACTTTACCATCCCGAGAGATGTAAGTCCGGGCCTTATCTGCTGAAGGAGTATGTAATATGGCGCACGGGCCATGATACGGTCCACATAGTATGCCCGTTCCGGGCGTGGCCCGACAAGCGACATGTCGCCACGGAGTACGTTCCAGAACTGAGGCAGTTCGTCAAGACGGTATTTCCGCATGAATCGTCCCACGCGTGTCACACGGCTGTCGTGGGGTATGCTGAGTGCCGGGCCATCCGGTTCGGCATCGGGCTTCATGGAGCGAAGCTTGTAGAGGGTGAACGGTTTTTTATTTTTCCCGATACGCTCCTGGGAGAATATGACGGGTCCGGATGATTCGCATCGTATGGCTATGGCGAGCGCCGACATGACGGGTATTGTCAACAGCAATCCGAAAAGTCCCACTACTATGTCGCACAGCCTCTTTACATTAATGGTGGATTCCGGCACCCTGGCTTGTCCTATGTTGGCCAGCGGTTCTCCGGCAATCTTGTCGATACGCATCTGCGAGGTCAGCATACGGTAAAGGTCGGGCGAAGTGAGAACTTCAACGCCTAATGGCAATATCCTGTAAAGTGTGTCGAGCACTTTCTCATGGCTGTTATCCTGAGGCATCAGCACAAGGCAGTCAAGGCGACGTATCTTTACATTATGTTCCAGATCTTCGTCCGGAGCGATGCATCCGAGTATGCGCATTCCGCTCCATCTGCTTTCACGTTGCAGACGTTGGGCCATGTTCACTGCCTCCTCGCCTCTCCCTACCACCATTGTGTTGCGCATCCATTTGCCGGAGTATACCTCACGTCGCACATATGTGGTGATAAGCAGCCGCCCGGTATATACAAATAAGAATAATATTCCCCACAGGCATAGTATGAGTATGTATATGGTCATCCTCTGGTTCGTTCCGTTGTTGATGAGCGCAAGGACAAAGAATATGGCGGTCCCGAGAAGGGATGACAGCATGGTGCATCCCAGTTCTTCCGAGCGTGATTTCAGGAATACATTGTTGTAATACCCCGACAGCCAGTATATCCCTATCATGAGAATTGGGAACAGGACCTGTTCGAGCATCACGCTACGATCCCATAGGAATGCCGCTAATGACCCATGGGCGGCAGCCGGATCGATATGGTAGCGCAGGGTATTGTAGAGCAGCACGGCAAAAGCCGTCGTTATGAAATCGACGGAGATATAAATCACTCTATGACGTTGCATCTGTGTCACGGGCGGAGTATGGAAAGATGACCGTCACGGTCGATTTTCACTACTTTGGATGGAATGGACCGGGATGTGTCGTCGCGCCGAGACACACACACGTAGTCGACGGATTCGATTATCTCACGGGAGATGTCGGAGAAACACGCCGCCGCTTTTTCGCCGCTGATGTTGGCTGAGGTTGATACGATCGGACGTCCGAAAGAGCGGCAAAGGGTCTGAGCGAATTCTTCGTTGGGGATGCGCATGCCTACACTGCCGTCGTCGGCGAGGACTTCGGGTGCGAGACCCTTTCCTCCGTCGACCACTATGGTCGTGGGCCTTTCAACGGGGTGCGCGATCATCATCTCGGCCACGGCGGGGAGCGGAGCGGAATGTGCGCGCATCATGTCGCCATCGGCTACGAGAAGTATGAGCGCCTTGCTGTCGGCCCGCCGTTTTATGTTATAGACCCTACGTACCGCCCGGCTGTCGGTGGCGTCGCACCCTATGCCCCATACCGTATCGGTAGGATAAAGTATGACACCGCCTGCGCGAAGTATCTCGCAGGCATGTTCTATGTCGGAAACATATGTTGTCGGATCGCTACTTTCAGTCATAATCGTATTCGGTTGCAGGATATGATGTGATTTTATCCGTGATGCCACACAACAAAATTAGTCAATGAATCTTAATCCGCGAAATTTCCATGCCCAAAATTCCTGTTTACACTGTCACACGGCATGTCGTGAGATGGGCAGCCTCCTGATATGTGTGTCAGTCGGCACAGGATCCGTCAGGAAATATTGATTCGTCACGATACGGCTCTATATGGCTGGTGACGATGGTACTTTCGCCGAATATGTCGCGCAGTTTGCGCTCTACATCCGATGATATGGAGTGGGCCTGGCTCACCGTAAGAGTCGGATTCACCTTAAGATGTACGTCGATGATTATCGTGGAGCCGTTGCGGCGTGTGCGGAGATGGTGGTAGGTGTCTACCCCGGGAGTTTCGGCTATTGAATGGCGTATCTCGTTCTGCATGTCGGGTGGGAGGGCTTCTTCAAGCAGTTCGCGCACTGCGGGGAGAGCCATGCGGGCACCTACGATGATTATGAATATCGCGACCACCATCGCCGCGATCGGGTCGAGCACATGGAACTGCGGGCCGAGCCACATGGCGCCACCTACTCCGATGAGAGTGGCGACGGATGAGAAACTGTCGCTGCGATGGTGCCATGCGTTGGCAACCAGAGCGCCTGAATGTATGCGTTCGCCGGCGCGGCGCGTGTAATGGTATAGCCATTCCTTTACCACGATGGAAGCTGCGCACATGATCAGTGCGATCATTCCCGGACGCTGCAGTTCGTGGCCCTGTATGGTGAGGATTACGTTGTGAAGCCCGTCGATGAAGATGCCGATACCGACTACTACCAGCAATACGGCTATGAGCATCGATGCGAATGTCTCATATTTTCCGTGGCCGTATTCATAACGGCGATTTGATTTGCGGTGACTGATGGTGACCATCACAAGCACGATCACGTCGGTTATGAAGTCGGAGAATGAGTGAATACCGTCGGCAACCACGGCTCCGGAATGTCCGACTATACCTGCGATTACCTTTGCGGTGCCGAGCAGTGCGTTCCATATGAATCCTACCCAGGTCACGTGGCGTGCCGTGCGCAGGCCTTCGTCCGCGCTGACGCTATCCATGTGGAGCTTGTGTTCTTTGTCGATGCTTGATTCGGATGTCTGTTTTGACATGCTGGTATGCTTTTTGAATTGCAAAAGTAGTGTTTCTTTTCGATAACACGCCGATTCGGTGTAAATTTGCGTCATTATTAACCTCATTTGACGAGATATGGGAAAAGTCAGGCTGTTCAATCCTGAAAACGACATAATGCTGCAATGGCCGTCGGCAAGCACGTTTTCCGCCGCTCGTACCCTCGGAGCGCAAGTAGAGTTGTTGCGCGGGTCGGGTGCGATGCTCCCTGTGTGGTGGGCTGATGCCGGCGATGCGGTAGTGGTGCAGGAAGCTGACCGCGATGCTTGTACTCGATGGCTCGATAAAACAGCGGCTCTATTTCCGTCACTTTCAGGAATCTCAGTATCCGCAGGCGCGGACGCACGTGGTACGGGCGTCCCGTGGGGATGGTCGGGCGATGCTGCCCGCAGGCTTGTCATGGCAGGCGCGGAATGCCCCGATATGGATGCGCTCGAACGTATGCGCATGCTCAGCCACCGGCGCACGAGCATCGCCATACTCGAGAGGTTGGCCGGCATAGGGGTTGTACGTGTGCCATATGTCCCCATGGAAGTACGAAGCGTGGAGGAGTTGCGCCGAAGCATACAGCCCGGACGCGGCTACTACATGAAGTCACCATGGTCGAGCAGCGGGCGCGGTGTCGTCAAGTTTGACGGACTCACCCCGAAGATAGCCGAGCGTGCCGCCGGTGTAATACGCAAGCAGGGAAGTGTGATGATAGAGCCTGCGATGGACGGTGTCATGGATTTCGCCATGCTCTTCCATGTCGATGGAGGCATGGCGCGATGGAAGGGCTATTCCTTGTTCTTCAACTCGCATGCCGGTTATGCCGGGAACCTGCTTTGCGATGATGCAGCTATAGAGGAGAGGCTTGTCTCTGCGGGAGCCGGCCGTGATGCCTTGCATGGTATCCGTTCGGCATTGGAATCCGTGCTGTCGGATATAATAGGAGATGCATACTGCGGATGGCTCGGCATAGACATGCTTGTTACGCGTGATGGCATGATCGCACCATGCATAGAACTGAACCTGCGTATGACAATGGGCGTGGTGGCGCACTATCTCGCCGAGCGTGTGACAGCTCCGGGTGTGGAGGCTGTATATACCGTAGGCCCATCGCTGCCTGGAGGTCGGAAAAACGGTTCTCCCGCAATCGAGGCCGGTCGCCTCGTCGCGGGAGAACTGATGCTTACGCCCCCGGGGGCGTTTGAATTCCGGATAGCTGTCAGATGACCGGGTTATCAATAGATGTTGTGTATTAGGCTTTCGCCCCTTTCAGGCCACCTTTGGCGCCTCCTGTGAGGTTGAAGATATTCTGGTCGTATGACACCGTTTTCATCCCCTCTTCGCGTTTGCGGCGCAGGGCGAGTTTCACGAGTTCGTCCATGAGCAGGTCGAAGCTAAGGCCGGTCGCTTCCCAGAGGTAGAATGACAATGATCCGGGAATGGTGTTGATCTCGTTGACGTAGATTTTGCCGTCAGTACGGTCGATCATGACATCGACGCGGCTTACGCCGTGGCACGACAGCACGCGGAATGTCTCGCCGGCGAGGCGCTGTATCTCTTTGGTGACATCTTCCGGCAGCTCGGCGGGTATGCGCTTCTGGCTCGACTGCATCCCTTCGCTGCCTTTGCCGCCACCCATGTATTTCTTCTCGTAGGTGAGGAAGTCGCCGCTCTTTATAGGCTCTTCGAGCACGGATGTGCGGAAGTCGTCACAGTCGCCGAGCACCGAGCAGTTGATCTCCTGCATGTCGGCCAGCATATGCTCCACGATTATGCGGGTAGAGTAGCGTTCGGCATTGTCGATGCGCTCTTTCAGCTGCTGACGGTCATGCGCAGAACCGATTCCGACGCTCGAGCCGAGGTTGGCTGGCTTTATGATGACGGGGTATCCGAGACGGCTTTCTATTTTCTCGATCAACGCATCGCGCTTGGCATGCCATTCCTTGTCGGTGAACCATACATAGTCGACCACCGGCACGTCGTTGGCACGCAATATCATCTTCATGGTGATCTTGTCCATGCCGTTGGCTGAGGCGAGCACGTCGCAGCCGGCGTAGGGGATGCCTATGGTCTGGAGCACTCCTTCGAATATGCCGTCCTCCATGTTGGTGCCGTGTAGCACGGGAATCACCACGTCGAGTTTTCCAACGGGCTTAATTGCCGATGAGGTGAACAGCCCCTTGGGGTTGGCCGGATAGAGGTTGTAGTCGCCGTAGACGGGACGCATGTAGACTTCGGTGCACTGTTTGAGCAGTTCGGGGATATGGCGGTAGTTCTTCACGTCGAACAGCGGCTGCCCGGTGTACCATCGTCCCTGCTTGGTGATGTAGACGGGTGTCACGTCGTACTTGTCGCGGTCGATGGCGGCCATGGCCTGGGAGGCCGATATTACGGATATCTCGTGTTCGGTGCTTCTTCCGCCGAATATCACGCCTATGTTGGTTTTCATATGCTTAGTTTATTTGAATGTGTCTGGAAGGTCGTTTTCATACAGTACGGTGTCGCCGGGTGTGGCGATCGATGCCAATGTTTTCTGAGCCTGGGCGAATGTGTCGACGGCGTGCACACGCTCTTCCGGCATGCCTGCATCGCGCAGTCCGGCAAGGATGGCGTCGCGGTTGTATTCGCCGACAATCACCGCCACGTCGGCACACTCGGCTATGTGGCGTCCGAAGGCCTCGTTTGCCTCGCGCTGCCTGTCGCCCAATTCTATCATGCCGGGGGTGATGATGATGCGTTTGCCACCGTCCATGGCGCGGAGTACGTCGAGCGCCATGCGCGATCCGTGGGGGTTGGAGTTGAAGGCGTCGTCGATGATGGTGATTCTTCCGGGGGTATGCTTCATGCTGAGACGGTGCTCGACCTGCTCGACGCGGCTTACCGCCGACTGCACTTTCTCTATCGGCATCCCGAGACGCAGGGCTATGGCGATGGCCGGGATGAGGTTGGAGATGTTGCACTCGCCTACGAGGCGTGTGTCGAAGCGGTAAGCGTCACCGCCGGGCACATGGAGTGTGAACCGTGTGCCATCCTTGCCGTAGGCTATGTCGGTGGCATGGAAGTCGGCTCCTGTGTCGCCTATGGAATAGCGCAGGGCGCAGGTGTTGTCGACCTGACGCGACGCGGCGTAGGGGAAATCGTTGTTTATGAGCACGAATCCTTCGGCGGGAATCGCGTCGGCAAGCTCGAACTTTGTGCGCTGCACGTTCTCTATCGTCTTGAACGATTCAAGGTGCTGCTCGCCGACGGCGGTGATGATGCCCATGTCGGGGTGCACGAGGTCGCATATCTCCTTGATATCGCCGATGTTTTTGGCGCCCATCTCGCAGATGAATATCTCGGTGTATGGCTTCATCATCTCGCGCACGGTGCGTATCACACCCATGGGCGTGTTGTAGCTCCCCGGGGTCATCAGCACTTCCCACTGTTCGCTGAGGATGCGGTTGAGGTAGTGCTTGGTCGAGGTCTTGCCGTAGCTGCCTGTGATGCCTATCACCTTCATGTCGGGCATCGAGCGCAGTATGCGTGCCGCATCGTCGTAGTATCCTTTGTTGATATGCGCCTCGACCGGCTTGAGGATGATTACCGCAGCCATCATGATCGGATGGCTCAACAGGTAGAGCGCCAGCATGAACGCGGCCATGAACATCCAGTCGCGCGACAGGAACCATGCCGCCACAGATGCACATGCGGCTATGGCCACGGCTACGGCATAGATGCGCCGCGCGCGCGGAGTCCACACGAGCGGTTTCTTATATACTGCAGTGGCGAGCCTGAGCGTGTTGAACAGAAACAGGACCAGCATGCATGCGCAGCCTAAAACTATGCCGGTGTATGGGAGTAGGATGAGGAAAAACAGCACCAGTGCCGTGAGGCGCAGCCATGAGGTGGTGTCGCCCGAGGTGCGCAGCCATCTCATGTACCGCTCCGGGCGGTAGCTGTTCTGCTGCATCATCATCAGGTCGCGTTTCAGCTCCATCAGCAGGTTGGCGACGCCTGCCGCGCCGGTGACGGCAAGGAGTATGACGGAGACTGTTATGAATGACATCAATGTGTTCATAAGTAACTCGCAAAAATTATTTTATATTTACGACGAGGGAATTTTCGAACGATTTCAGGAAAGGAAACTGCGGAGAACGGCTGCGAACTGTGCCGGCCGGTCGAGGAAGCTGAAATGTCCCGCCCCGCTGAAGCTTACAAGGCCTGCGTCGGGAATGTGCTTCTCCATATATTTCGCGTCGGAGAGCGGGGTGGCCGTGTCGTCCTCTCCCCAGATGAGCAGGGTGGGGCAGGCTATGAAGCCAAGGAGATGCTTAAGGTCCTCGTTGACCACCTTGCTGAGGATGGCACGCATCATGGGTGTGGCGCGTGCGTAGTCGGCGGACCCTGCCTTGGCGCGGCGGCGGTCGAGTATCTCCTCTGCCGCCGATTTTCCGTGGAGCATATAAAGCAGATGTTTCATAGCCTTGAACGTGTACACCTTATAATAGTACTTCCACGTGCGCCTCGGCTTTATGCCTGCGGAATCTACGAGTATCAGCTTGTCGACATCGTGGTGGCGCGACGCATAGACGATACCCACGCGTCCTCCGAACGAATGGCCGAGGAGCACCGGGCGCTCTGGCTTTTCCCGAGCCATGACGGCCTCCAGGCAGCGGGTGTAATCCTCCACTCCCCATACGTGTGCCGGCTCTCCCGACCTCCCGTGTCCGGGGAAGTCGATGCTGATTGTACGGTAGCCGCATTCGAGAGCCGTCTTTTCAACCGACCTGAGGGTGGTGGAGTCGCATCCCCATCCGTGCATCAGCACTATGGGCGCTCCGTCACCCTCCACAGTGTAGGCCACGCGCACTCCCTCGTGTTCGATCTGCTTTTCCATGAATAGTTCGTAATTTTCTGTGCAAAGTTAATATTTCACCATGGATTAGGGCCTTCTTTCTTGTACAAAAAATGCTGTAGTCACGGACGTATGCAATCAGCCCGGACATCGTTGACCGTGATGTCCGGGCTGTGTGATAGGGTGTCGGCCGGCGATACATGGCTGTACCGCATGGCGGAAGTGGCGCGATAGCGCCTGTGGCATATTTATTTCTTGGAAGCCTCGAGTGAAGCCTTGCGGAACTCCTTCATGAGCTTCTCGAGTTCAAGCGACGCTTTGCGGGCACGTGCGCCGGCAGCCTTGTTGCCGTTCTCTACCTGAGATTCCGCTTCCTTCTTGAAGGCTTCGTAAAGAGAGGCAGCCTTTTCTACTAATGTTTTCATCTTAAATTGGTGGAACTTTTAATAAGGTTAAAAATTTTGTTGTCACAAAACTAAGAAAAGATTTCTTATCTCGCAACATTTTAATACGCTATTCTGTGCGAAATCTTAAAAAATACGAAAAAACGCCTGGCCGCAGTCTCCACCGGGGGTGAGGAGGTGCGTATGCGGGGTGCGGCAGGTCGAAAAGTGTTTAAAAGCACACTTTTCAGTCATCCTTTGCCGGAGACGTCCCGAGGCCTTTGTAGGTGAATGTCATGAGCGCCTGGTCGCGGTGCTGGCGTTCTGTTCCCTGATGTTCGCGTACCGATTTTTCTATGCGCTTCACAAGCTCGCTTGCCGAAAGGCCGGGATAGTTGGCCATTATGATGGTGACCGTATGGTAGAGCGTATAATCGGTGTAAGCCGCGCCGCCGGCGTTGGTGGCCGTGATGATTCCGTCGGTAAAGAACACCATACGCGATCCCGGACGCAGCGTGATCATAGACTGCGTGAACTCTTCAAGCACGTTGGCGCCTAACGGCAGCGACGATGAGCCGGGCAGGAATTCCGTCATTCCGTCGGGATACACCAACAGCGGGGCATTGTGCGAGGCGTTGGCATAGATGAGATTTCCCGACGCGAGGTCGAGCGAGCCTACAAACACAGTGGCGTTGAGGTCGGTCTCCGGATTGTCATGGAGCACGTTGCTCATGGATTTTATGGTGACCTCGGGATCCTGCCCCGCAGATATCGACGAGCGGAACACGGAGCGCACCACCGTAAGCAGCAACGATGTCGACACGGTGCCGGAGCATGATACGGTGCCTATGCAGAAGTAAAACTGCCCGTCGGCGAGCATGAAGTCGTAGAAGTCGCCTCCGATGGTGTTGACCGGATTGAGCATTGCATACACGTCGATGCCGGCACGGTCTGCCGAAGTGGGGAATGTGCGCGGCATGGTCTCCTTCTGTATGGCGTGGGCTATGTCGAGTTCGCTCTGTATGCGCGCCTGGGCTATTGTCGACTGCCTGAGGCTCGAGATATAGTCGGTAAGCGACTGCTGCATGTGGGCAAAAGCGTCGATGAGCGTTCTTATGCTCGCGTCGCCGGCATTGTGCGGCAATCTTGTCGAGAAATCGCCTCGGGCTATCTTGTAGGCGGCGTTGGTAAGCTGTTCGAGCGAGTGGGTGTTGCGCTTGATGACGTAGCGCAGCACAATAAGAAGCACCACAAGCCCGACGAGCAACACCGCGAGCATGTAGCCCGTCACAGCTCCGAGATGTCTCACTACTTCCGAATACGGGCTGAAAGTGACCACTATCCATCCGGTGCGCGGTAGGGTGGTGTAGTTGACAAGCACGTCCTTGCCGCGCACTTTGCGCCTGTCGTAACCGTCTTTGCCGCTGAACATGTCCTTGGCCAGTGCCTTCATGCTCTCGCTGTGCAGCGAGTCGGCATATGAGAATATGGTCTGGTTGAGGATTACCGTGCGCGTAGGGTGCACGATGAACGTGCCGCGCTTGCTGAGCACGAAAGATGAGCTTTCGCGGTATGGGGCAAGCTTGGCTATGTCCCTCACAAGCTCGTCGATCGACATGTCGGCAGTCATCATGGCATACATGTTGCCGTATTTGTCGAACAGCGGCAATGCATACGACACCATCATCACGTCGCCCCCGCCGTCGTCATAATAAGGCTCCGACCATGTGCCGTGTCTGGCCTTCTTGGTCGATTCATACCATTCCATGCTGAAATAGTCGTAGTCCTCGCTGCCGAGGTATTTGCTCACGGGCTTGTTGCCGAGGGTACGCGTCACGTACGGCATGAAGTATTTGCCGCGTTCCGGATAGTAACTTTCAGTGAATGCTATGGATCCTCCGACTATCAGCGAGTCGCTCAACGCCCATCGTTCCACCATATTTATCAGGCTGTCCGGGGAGCCGATACGGTCCTTCACCAGGGGCTCGTAGCTCTTGACGATGTTTTCCACAGTCAGCAGACGCTCGCTGATGCCGTGCACCATGTCGTTGAGCATGAATCCGGCATAACGTCCGCCCACTTCCTCCTCACGGTCGTCACTGTAGGCGCGGAATATGGCCGCGATGCCGCAGAACGTCACCAGGATCACCAGGGTGGTCCACAGGTAGAGGCGCGTGGAAAAGTCGAGTGTTATCTTGCGGAAGAGTCTCATATGATGATGTTGTCTTGAGCCGGAGGCTTCGGGTCGCCGGGTTCAGGATGCAAATATAGCTATTAATCCTCTACATGTCGCGCACTATCCCGTTTTTTCGTTCCGGAGGCGCCGTAATGCCGAGCGAGAAGGCGAGCGACGTGGCGCAACGGTCGCCGTCGATGGCCGCAGACACGATTCCTCCGGCGTAGCCCGCTCCCTCGCCGCAGGGATACAGCCCACGGACGCCCGTGTGGCAAAGGCTCTCGGCGTCGCGCGGTATCCTCACGGGTGATGACGTGCGTGTCTCACAGCCTATGAGCGCGGCTTCGTTGGTGAGGAATCCGTGCTGCTTGCGCCCGAATTCGGCGAAGCCTTTGCGGAGACGGTGTGCTATCTCGGGCGGCAGGAGGCGGTCGATGCGCGCGCAGTGTATGCCCGGCGCATACGATGTGGGCGGCAGGTCGGTCGATGCGCGTCCGTCGACAAAGTCGGCCATGCGCTGCGCGGGAGCGTTCTGGCTTCCGCCGTCCTCCTCGAAAAATGCCTTCTCGATGCGCTCCTGGTAGCGCATCATCTTCAGCGGCCCGTCGGCCGGGCTGTCGGGCACATCCTCCGGAAGGATCTCGACCACCATGCCCGAGTTGGCCCGTCGGCCTCCGCGCGACGACGGCGACATGCCGTTGACCACGAGCTGGCCGGGTGCGCTCGCGGCAGGGATGATGAATCCTCCGGGGCACATGCAGAACGAGTAGACGGCGCGCCCGTCCACCCGGGTGAGCATCGAATATTCAGCCGGCGGGAGCCAGCGGCCGCGCCCTTGGGGGGAGTGGTATTGCAGACGGTCGATCAGCTCCTGCGGATGTTCGAGGCGCACTCCGATGGCAAGTCCCTTCGGTTCGAGCGCGATGCCGGATGAGGAGAGCGACTCGTAGACGTCGCGCGCCGAATGCCCGGTGGCCAGTATCACCGGCCCGTCGATGGTCTCCCCGGAGGCTGTGGCCACTCCCGCCACACGGTCGCCGTCGAGTAGCAGGCGCTCCACGCGGGTGTCGAACATCACCTTGCCCCCGCTGCGTTCGATGGTGAAGCGCATCCCCTTTATCACGTCGGGCAGGCGGTCGGTGCCGATGTGGGGGTGCGCGTCGACGAGTATATCCTCGCTCGCGCCATGCTGCCAGAGCACGGTCAGCACCTTCTCGACGCTGCCGCGCTTCTTGCTGCGCGTGTACAGCTTGCCGTCGGAGTATGCTCCCGCGCCACCTTCGCCGAAACAGTAGTTGGAGTCGGGGTCGACCACCCCCTCGCGGGCTATGCGCGCCATGTCGCGTCGGCGCGAGTCGACATCCTTGCCTCGCTCCACTACCACGGGGCGCACCCCAAGCTCTATCAGGCGAAGGGCGGCGAACAGTCCGGCAGGGCCTGCGCCCACCACAATAGCCTGCGGAGCGCCGGGTTCTACGGGTGAATAGCTTATCGGGTCGGCGAGTGCGGTCGATTCCGGAGTCTCGTCGACGTAGATGCGCACGCGCACGTTGACCATCACCCTGCGTTGGCGTGCGTCGATGCTTCGGCGTGTGATCTTGATCGCGGCCACGCGTGCCGGATCTATTGAGGCCGCGCGGCATGCCTCGTCGCGCAGCAGCGTGTCGGGATGTCCGGCCACCGCCGGAGCCACCCTCAGGTCAATATCCTGGTACATAGCTGTATTATCTTATCGGTCGGTTATTCTACCGGCTGTTCGATAGGTTTCACTCCGGCGAAGCGCTTGTTGAGCCGCCGCACCATCACGAACATCGTCGCCATCGCCACGATGAAGGCTATGAGATCGGAGCCGCACATCGAGGCCCAGACGCCGTCGACACCGTAGTAGCGCGGAAGCACTATCAGGAACGGGATGAGGAACAGCAGCTGGCGCGTCAGCGACAGGAATATGGATATCTGTGGCTTGCCTATCGACTGGAAGAAGTTCTGTATCACGATCTGGGCGCCTACCACGGGGTAGAATATGAAATATATCCTGAACCCGTTGCGGGCTATGGCGGTAAGCGTCTCGTCCTTGGTGAACATGCGGCTTATGGCGTCGGGGAAGGCCTCGCACACGGCGAATCCTATCAGGGTGATCGCCACGCCGAGCCATATACCTATATATAATGTGCGTTTCACGCGGTCCCACTTGTCTGCGCCGTAGTTGAAGCCCAGTATGGGCTGCATGCCCTGGGTGACGCCGAACACTATCATCACGAAGAACATGGTGGTGCGGTTGACGATGCCGTATGCTCCCACGTCGAGGTTGGAGTTGGCGCCCCCGTAGTCGAGCAGTGCGCGGTTGATGAAAACCACCACCACGCAGGCACACACGTTCATCAGGAACGGCGACAGGCCTATGGCGTAGATGCGGCGGATTATCGAGAGGTTGAACCATCGGTTTTCAAGCCGGAAATGGATGAAGCTCTTCTTCGACATGAAGTGGGCGAGCACCCATATGAACGACGCCGTCTGGGCGCCCACCGTGGCCCAGGCCGCGCCGGCGATGCCCCACTTGAACACGAAGATGAACACCGGGGCGAGGGCCACGTTGACGGCCACTGACAGCAGAGCCGACACCATGGCCTTCTTGGGGTAGCCTGTGGCGCGCATAAGGTTGTTGAGTCCGATGAACACGTAGCTCACCGGTGTGCCGTAGAGGATGATGCGCATGAACTCGCGGGCATAGCCGATGGTCTCGGGGGTTGCACCGAAAAAGAGGAGTATGGGGTCGAGAAAGAGCAGCGTCATCCCGCCGAACACCACGGCGTGGAGCAGGCACAACACCATAACGTTGTTGACGCAGTCGGTGGCGCGGCTCTCGTTCTTCTGGCCTATGAATATGGAACTTATCGTGGCGCCTCCCACGGCTATGAGCGTGCAGAAGGCCACCACGAGGTTCATCAGCGGGAAGGTGATGGCCAGGCCCGCGATGGCCATCGGCCCTACGCCCTGGCCTATGAATATGCTGTCGATGATGTTGTAGAGCGATACGGCCACGCTGGCTATGATGGCGGGCACGGAATACTGCACAAGCAGCTTGCTGATCGACTTTGTGCCCAGCGTCAGCGGGCTGTTTCCTGCCCGGGGCTGCATGGCCTCGTTATCGGTATTGTCGTTGTTTGCCGTTGTCATCGGGTTTGTCTAAATCACATGCATGAATCATTACGGTTGTCTGGCAGTCAATTGGCCGGCCTGCTGATGTGCGGGGAGTTGTCGATGTATCCACGTAGGGATGCACCCACGGTGCATCCGCCTCCACATCCGCCCCACATGATTTTGACTACTTGACGGATGCTTCGGGAAGCATCCCTACGCTTTGCTGCCGTTTGGTGGAAAGATGTAGAGTCCATCACGTTCAATCTCTTTTAGGAAAAAAGCACTTAGGTTGCCAATGCTGTTGATTGGGGTGATCCGGTTGCTTGATACAAAGGTATAACAAATTTCCGGGATTTTTGGTGAAAATATGATTTGATGCGAGTTCCTGAAACGATTAAGACGGTGATGATAATAGTGCATATGGGGTGAACGAGGGGTGGGGCGGGTTTACAAGTTTTTGGGGTTATTGTTGAACTTTTGGTTAAGAGGTGTGTTATGACATTGATGCGATATTCGACGAAATATTTGTGTAAATGATAATTATTGCGTATTTTTGCCGAATAAATTTCATCACATACATGATATTCCGCTGGGGATCATGTGGTTGGATTTACGCGGGTGTGGCTGCAGAGGGTCTCGCCGCGTTTCGGGAGTCCCTCCGGCCCGAAAAGTCCGGCATAACGCATTCATACATTAATTTAAAAATATTAACCATTATATATTCTGAAAATTTACCGACAATTTTTTACTAAATTCAATATTCACTTTCAAGATGAAGAAAATCATTAGCGGAATGCTCATCTTCGCTTCGCTTGCGGGCGGCATGAGCGCTTTCACATCCTGCAAGGACACTGACGACGATCAGTATGCAGTGCTGCAGCGTGAGGACTTTAGACTGATGGAGCAGATTCAGGCTCTGCAGACTGCTCTTGAGGAAGCAGAGAAACAGTTTGCTGCCGATTTGGAGCAGGCTCGTAAGGATCTCGATGATGAAATCACCAAGGGTTATGGATCCAAGGTTACGTTCGAGGAACTTGCTCAAAAGATAAAGACTCTCGAAGGGCAGATTTGCAAGTGCGACGATCTTGCTGAAAAACTCAACAACCTCAAAACTGAAATCCTTAAGGAAGTCGATAAAAAAGGTTATCTCGACAATACCGCTCTTAAGAAATATCTCGACGATAATGGATATCTGACCTCCATACCGGATGAATATCTTACCGATTCCGAGTTGGATACCAAGCTTACCGAATATCTCAAGTCCTCCGATCTTAAGACTGAGGTCGATAAGATTTTAACCGCTTACAATTATCTTACCGCAGAGACCCTTAAGGAGGCTCTTGATAATCTCGGTTATAAAAACTACGACGACACTAATATTAAGAATGACGTTGCTCAGCTTCGTGCTGCTCTTGAGAAACTCGGTTTTACCGTAACCGATGACAACGGTACGATTACAGTTACCCCTCCGACATGGGCCTCGGATTCTGAAGCTCTTAATAAGGCTGTTGCTGAAGCTCAATGGGTTGCTGCCAATAAGACTGCTCTTGAAAACCTCATAAACACTCTTGGTTCTCTTGACCCCAGCAAGCTGCTTACTAAAGAAGATGCTGCAAGCACATACCTTACAAAGGAGGACTTCGAGAATTACAAGAAAGGCCTTACTAATGCTCTCGATGAATTCGTGACCACATACAACAACGTGGCCAAGAACTTCGACGGTATGAAGTCGGACTTTACCAACCTTACCGACCTGCTTACCGATTGGGTGCAGTGGCGTGCTGATATTGCTGCTAAGGTTGCTGCCAACGAGGCCGCTATCAAGGCTTTGCATGATAAATATGACCTTGTTAACCAGCGTCTCGACGCTATGATTACGAGCATCGTGGCCGAAGGTGCATGGAACCCCGTGTTCGGCACATTCGCTGTTCCCGCAGGCATCGCTTCCAATGTGGCCATGGCCTACTATGGCGAAATGGGTAAGGTTGAATTCCCCTATGACGGTGGACTGTATGAGTTCGACGGTGAGATGGTAATCACCACCAAGGACATGCAGATGCTCGGCGTTACTTCCAAGACATTCGAGGGCACAGTGCTTCTCGGCGAGGAGAACGGCTACAAGGGCAACGCCGGTACGATCTACATGACCGTCAACCCGGGCAACGCCGACATGACCGGCAAGACCTTCACTCTCGTCAACAGCCAGAACCAGGAGAACGGCATGGCCATCGAGACTCCCGTGAAGAGCGACCAGGTGCTCACATTCGGCTACACCCACGGACGTGCCGCCCAGGACGTATCGCTCTACGAGGCCGGCGCAACTCTTACTCCCGAGAACATCGCGAGCTGCCGCGTGGAGATCGAGCCGGGTCTGAAATCGGCCGCTTCCCAGTTTATCAACAACCGCAACGGCAGCAGCCTCGCATCGCTCATGCGCGCTGTCTACGAGCAGCTCAACGGCATCCTGCCGCGCATGGCGGTGAAGGCCGAGTGGGAATACACCACCTCGAAGTGGGATGACACCAGCGCCGCATGGGTAGACGCTACCGAGCAGGGCATCGTACGCTCCGGTCTCGACATCGCCGCCACCGCATTCAAGCCGCTTTCTTACAAGAGCCTTGAGGGCAAGAAGTTCAACCGCCGACTCCCCATCTATGAGGAGATCAAAATCGACTGGGACAAGCTTATCCCCGAAATCGAGAAAATCGACATCAAGCCTATCGATCTCAGCAATATCAAGATTGACTTCAAGCTCTCTAACGTCGATTTTAGCGAAATCAACAAGGATCTTACAGTTACTGTAAAGGGTGAAGTCGATATCAAGGGTGAGAAGCAGGAAATCGAGCTGACCGGTCAGGTTAATCCTGACAACCTGCAGAACTTCATAGACCAGATGCAGGCTGCTTTCGAGGAGCAGGTCAAGAACTCCAACGACGACATCAACGAGCAGTTCAAGAAGATCATGACAGACCTTCAGAATCAGATCAACAGCATGATTCTCAATGTCAACACCCAGATCAACGATATGCTTGACAAACTCGTTGAGGACATCAAGAACAACATCGACGGCGAGACAGGCAAGTACTTCGACAAGGTCAACAATCTGATTAACCGCTACAACTCTATTGCAAACCGCATCAACAAGGTGCTTGAGAACCCCAACCACTACATGCAGGTGACCATGCTCTTCAAGAACAGCGAGGGTGGATTCAGCTTCCTCTCGACCAACGAGGCCGCTCCCTCAAGCTTCACGCTCGGCGCAGGCAACTCGCTGCTCCTCTTCCCGACTTCCTACAATGCTGAGATCATCTCGCCCGCATTCAAGAAGTTTGTAGGTATCTGCGACGCTGTGAACCTCGCCACCGGCAAGAGCGCACAGGATGGTGACGCAGCCGCCAAGGCAGCTCTCGACAAGGCCAACAAGGGCGCTAATTTCGACCAGGTAATCGACGGTACGAACCTCCGCGTCGCTACCGGCGACCTTACTGCCGGATTCAAGTACGTCGTAGCCTACTCGGCTCTCGACTACCGTGGCTTCACCTCCACCAACAAGTATTACTTCCAGGTAAACAAGTAAACACCAACTCCCTGACCCATAGCCCCGCATCAAGGGCTTTCAGAAGCCCTTGATGCGACGGCCAAATCAGGCAAATCACAGCTTATATAATGAAATTCAAGAAGATATTTCTCACAGCTACACTTGCCGCAGTGGCCATGGGCATTTCAGCCCAGGAAACTGTGATGGTCGAGGAGCAGGAGACCGTGTTCCGTCCCAACTGGTACGTCCAGGGACAGTTCGGTTTCCAGGAGACTCTGGGTGAGACCTCGTTCGGCAAGCTGATGGCTCCCAACGCGCAGATTGCCGTAGGGCGCAACTTCAACCCTGTACTCAGCCTTCGTTTGGCTGTAAATTCATGGCGTTCCAAGGCCGCGATGACGCTCGACGAGCGCTATTGCTGGAAGTGGAACTACGTGGCCCCGATGCTCGACGTCACGTTTGACATCACCAACCTTATCGGCGGCTTCAACCCCGACCGTCTTGTCAGCTTCGGCGTGTTTGCCGGCGTGGGCCTCAATGTGGCCTGGGACAACGGCGAGGCGGTGAAGATCAACGATGCGCTCAAGCCCACCATCGGTGGAGAGAACGCTCTCCGCAACATATGGGACGGCACAAAGGTGCGCATGGTGGGTCGCATGGGTGCCAACGTCGATTTCAACGTTGCCCGCAACGTGCAGATCGGCTTCGAGGCCCAGGCCAACTTCCTCAACGATGACTACAACTCCAAGCTCGCCCACAACGCCGACTGGTACTTCAACTTCCTTGCCGGCGTGAAGTACACCTTCGGAGGCAACTCGAAGAAGGTGAAGAAGATGGTTGCCGCTCCGGTGGTTCCCTGCGAGCCTCAGATCGTAGAGAAGATTGTGGAGAAGATCGTGGAAGTCCCTGTGGCTTCCAATGCCGCCAACCAGACCAACGCACAGGCCAAGCTTGAGCCTCTGCGCCGCGACGTGCTCTTCGCCATCAACCGCTCTACCATCGCCAACGATCAGGAATATAAGGTGAAAGAGGTTATCGAATACCTCAAGGCCAATCCTTCGGCCAAGGTGGTAGTCACCGGCTATGCCGACAAGGGCACAGGCACGAAGGCTATCAACCTGCGTCTCGCCGAACAGCGCTCCAAGGTGGTGGCCAAGGCCATCATCGCCGGAGGCATCTCTGCCGACCGCGTGACAACCAAGAGCATGGGCGACGACATGTACCAGCCCTACATCGACCCGATCCAGAACCGTGTTGCCATCTGCGTGGCCGAGTAATTTTAGCCGCTAATCAATCTCCATAGAAAGGCGCCGTAACCACTCCGTTGGTTGCGGCGCCTGGTTTTATCGGTCGCGATGCCTGCCTTATCGGTTGCAATACCTGCTTTATCGGTTGCAATACCTGCCTTATCGGTTGCAATACCTGCTTTATCAATTGCGATGCCTGCCTTATCGGTTGCGATACCTGTTTTTTATGAGAGCAGGTGTCTGTTTTTATTTCGAAATTTTCGAAAATGGTTGGGTATGCCAAAATTATTTCCTAATTTTGCATCGTTAATCCCTGCGGCAGTAGCTCAGTTGGTAGAGCATCAGCTTCCCAAGCTGAGGGTCGCGAG
>NZ_CAJTYX010000007.1 GCF_910583865.1 uncultured Muribaculum sp. | reverse complement strand
TCTATGCTTTAAAAAGTTTTGATGTTGTATAAAATTAAGATGCGTCAGCCGTGCATCGTATATCCAGGACCCGGTATTGAAACCGTTTCCGTACTCGTCACCCTTGCAGAGCATGTCGCCCCACAGGTACAGGCATTTGACATACGACCTGTCGAGGCTCACGGACGGGGAATACGTGTATACCGTACGTTTCCAGAGGTTGCCATCGGGAAGATAGCGGATGCTTTCCTTGAGGAGTCCACGGTCGGAGGTACGGTAGGAACATGGCTTTATACCTTTCGGATCCATAAGTTCCGCTACCGGGCGTTCGTCGGGGACAGTAGCAAAGTCCGTGAACTTGTAGACCGTCACGCTCCCGTCGGCATTCTTTTCCGCTACCTCGGAATAGCCTACATGCCCCTCGCCTCCGGCAGTGTCGTGGCAAGCAAGCGACCTTTCCGTGGAGAACGCCACGCTATGGCGGCTCCCGTCGATGCTCGTGGCGACGAATGAATATGAATACAGCGGCGGTCGCAGCATGCACCCGCTGGAAATACCGGAAGAGCCTTTGTGACGGTCATAGTCCTTGACATAGAAATACTCCTTGTCAAGGAACTCGCGGGATGCGTTTTCAGAAGTACAACGATATATTTTCTTGATTCGTAATCCGCCGGCAGTCCTGTTTCCATTCTCGTAGGACAGTCCATCGCGCAGTTCCGTGACGACTGATGAATAGTCGTGCCTCTCATACTCGAACCGCACAGAACCGTCGGTAGGATATATTATCCGTTCAAGCATCCCGTAGCAGGACGCGTCGCTCCCCCCGGAGGCATAGTCGTAACCCTTGTAATACCCCCATGCGTCGCTCTTGTCGAACGACAACGGCGGCACCTGGTCCGGCTCGTAGGTCGCAAAGCGGTATATGTCGCCGACCACATCGTCGGTTATCGTGGTAAGGATGAGACGGTTTCCCTCGGAGTAGCTGAAATCGAGCCGGTGTTCGGGCTGGTGCATCCTGAAATGCTTCATCGTCACGAGCTTCTTACGTCGTAAGGCCTCAAGGCATTTAGGATACCGGTAGTCGAAGTAGTCGACGTTCTTGACAACATCCTCGAGCAACGGAAGATATCTGCCATACTTGTACCGCGTTTCATGCCTGTCACATATCGCCCGGAAATCATAATATGCGGAATTATCTGTATCATATTCGAGCGAAATGGAATCCTCGTCGGAAGTTATTCCCGTAAGATAGACGGGCATTATGAGGTTGCCCCCATACGTCCCGCTGCTTCCCGCTCCGAATCCTCCGCAGTCGGAGGCGAGGAAGCCCCCTGTAGAGAGTGTATGGCTACTCCATCTGTAATTGTCATAGGTGAGACGGGCTATGTAGGGCCGGTCGGTGCTGTAGCTGAATGTAAGCGTACGTCCGTCGGTATAGCGCACCTTTGTGAGATGCCATGCGCCGGCGACAAACTGGGCACCCGGCGCGGTAAAAAAGGGTATATAGTGCTCGACCGATTCATTGCTACCTCCGAAAGTGTATTCGGTGCCGTCCTCGTCTATTATCTTAAATCGTCCGAACGACTTGGAATAGGCTTGTCCCGATATTTTAAGATAGTCCGGCGTATCGGAGATGTAGAGGTCGAGAAGCTCGTAAGGGTCCACGTAGTCGGAGGAAGTCCCGCCGAAAAACACCTTCACATCTTTATTGCATCTGACCTTCCACTCCCCGTCCTCTCCAAGGAAGAAAGCACCTTGGCAACCGGGGAAGCTGAAATTGAACACGTCAGGCTCGGTGTCATCGAAAAGCCGGTCGGAATGTGCGTAGCCATCCAATGCCCTTCTTACAGAACCGGCATCATCAAAAGGTATATTGGCGGACCGGTGCCTGTGATACCATCCGAAATCGCTATAGTCAGTGTATAACGAGACCCCGTTTATGTAGTCCAGCTCATCCGGAAGGTCATGCCTTGATGCGGTGATGACCCCTGCGCTCCTCAATGTCCATCCCGCCCCGACTATGCCGTCCGGTTCCGAAGGCTTCAGCCCGTCGCAATGGTAGGCGATGGCAACGGGCCATGAATGGCCTCCTCCGGCATTGACCGTAAGCAGGGGCAGTTCGATGGATGGCGTACCCGAGTAGAGATCCACCGACGTCATGCCGTATTCCCCCGGTGACGCGGTGGATGGAGAAAGGTGTTCCGGAGGTGTAGGCATCAGCTGGCTGGTCGATGCCGAAACACCTGCTGACGCAAGAAGCGCGAGGCACGGGAGCATGTATCTTTTCATGACCTGAAGATTATCGGGTTTAGAATGAAAGCTTCTCGGTATGTACGGCAGAGCCGTCGGATAAGGTGATCTGGTACTCCCCACTGGGCAACGACGACACGTCGATCACAGTACCGTCACGGAAAGTGCCCGCATGCCATACGATGCCGCGCACGTCGCTGAGCACCACGGTACAATCCGACGAATCTCCATGCGTCGAGCCAAGGAGGTTGATTCGAATTGAGCCACCGTCGCACGACACTTCACATTCAAGTCCGGATTCCGATGCCGACAATGAACTTGGGGCATTACCGGGCAACACGCCATACGGCAGCTGAGAAAATGGAGAAAGCCCGGCAAGCGCCTTGCCGAGGGCAGTGGTATGGTACATATTGGCATGTGCACCTCTGTTTTCCGAGGAAGGTGCAATAAGGTCAAGTGCGAATCTCTTTTGCCCTATTCCTGTGTAGTCACTGTCATAATAAGTATTCGTAACGACAACTGCCACCGGCCACGGGCTATCACTGATATAATAGCTGCGCAATTCTCTTATCGAAATCACATAAAGGCGGGGATTATCCGCCGGAGAATAGGTTGTTCCCAGAATCACCTGCTTGTTCATGAGCGTCTGCAACGTATCGCCCTCGGAAGTTACAAGCAAACTTCTGACCACATAATTGGCCAAGTTTCCAACTGTCCTTCCCTCATATCCTCCGTAGGGGTGCACTTCAGATGAAAATATCCCCGAGGCATTCATCACAATCGGTCTATCGAACACTTCGGCATCGCCACCGGTCTCCACCATCGTCAGCAACAAGGAGTCGTCCCGGCACGTGAAGTCGCAGCGCAAGCCGAGCGTCGTAATGTCCATCAGACTGTCGCCGACCCATCGCACACGTATGCCGTAGTCCCTGTCTAAGACCTCGCCGGCAGAGAGGTCGGCCACCGAGTCGGTGATATACTCAGTCCCCAACTCTATTTGCGTAGCGGTAAGAAGCAATTCTCCGTCGGATGCATGCACGTATTGAACAGTCACACACACGGAGGCCAAGGCAAGGAAAAAGACCGTGAAAGAATGGAAGAGGTGGCGGCGCAATTCCATGTCGGTAGATTTTAAGATTTGTACAAATCTAATCAGGACGGCAACAAAATACAAATAAATCCAGTTACATTTCTGTGAATTTATCGGGTGGGCGTAAAATGAGTCACAACATAAAAAACATGGAGACATGCTTTGGGGCATATCTCCATATTATAAAGAGGGATTATCGGTGGAATCAGTCGTTTTCGGGGCGGAGGCGGCGGACGGTGACGGCGGTCTGCCACATCTCGGACTCGCGGAGGGCTTTAAGCTCGGCTTCGAGCTTGACGCGGTAGTCAGGCTTGGAGTTGGAGTCGATGGAGATCTGCGCCTCGTTGCCCGACTTCACGCTTGCGTAGAGCTTCTCCACGACGGGCTTGATGGCATCGTGGAACGGACCCATCCAGTCGAGGGCGCCGCGCTGGGCGGTGGTGGAGCAGTTGGCATACATCCAGTCCATGCCCTTTGCGGCGAAGAGCGGCATGAGCGACTGTGTAAGCTCCTCGACGGTCTCGTTGAACGCCTCGGAGGGTGTGTGGCCGTTCTCGCGGAGCACTTCGTACTGGGCGAGGAGGAGACCCTGGATGGCACCCATCAGCGAGCCGCGCTCGCCGGTGAGGTCGGAGGTGGCCTCGCGCTGGAAGGTGGTCTCGAAGAGGTAGCCGGAGCCTATGCCGATGCCAAGGGCGATGGTGCGGTCCATGGCGCGGCCTGTAGCGTCCTGATAGATGGCATACGACGAGTTGAGACCGCGGCCTTCAAGGAACATGGTGCGGAGCGACGTGCCGGACCCCTTGGGAGCGACCATGATGACGTCGATGTCCTTGGGGGGAACCACGCCGGTGCGGTCGTTCCAGGTGATAGCGAAGCCGTGGGAGAAGTAAAGGGCCTTGCCGGGGGTGAGATACTTCTTGATTGTGGGCCATACCGACATTACGGCGGCATCGGAGAGCAGACACATGACAATGGTGGCGCGCTCTGCTGCCTCCTCGATAGAGAACAGGGTCTCGCCGGGTTTCCATCCGTCGGCGACGGCCTTGTCATATGTCTTGCCCTGGCGCTGGCCGACGATGACGTTGAACCCGTTGTCGCGCAGGTTCATGCTTTGGCCGGGACCCTGCACGCCGTAGCCAAGCACGGCGATTGTCTCGTCCTTAAGGATCTCGCGGGCTTTTTCGAGGGGGAATTCCTCGCGGATGATGACGTTCTCTTCAACGCCTCCAAAATTCATTTTTGCCATAATAATCTGATTATTACTTGATTTATAAATAGATATTCTATATTATTTCCTTACGGGGATATATTCGTCGGGACGCCATGTGAAAGCGGCGCGCATGCATGGTCCGTCGGGCCCGGTGATCTGCTGGGTGAAGCGCATGGGGTCGGTCGGGTCGGGAGCCGTGGCCACGGTCACAGCCTGCGGATAGACCGCCTCGTGGAGGAAAGCCATGTCGAGACGGTGCACACAGTGGGAGTCATGCCACCGGAGCGGCCACTGGTCGATGAGGAGCTCAAGATAGCGCACGGTGTTGACGTGGCGGTTGAAGTCGAGATCGGTGTAGCGGAACGTGTAGGCCGACTCCACGACACCATCCCCTTTCGGCTCGCGCAGCTTAGGCGTAGGTTCTATGGGGCAGGGACGGTCGCTCACCACCGCCGCAAGGGAGTCGAGCGACGGTATCTCGCCGGCCACACGACGCTCTATGTCGATGGCCATCCATATGGTGCGCGCATAGCCGAGCACTTCGCCGGAATCGGTGGAGGTAATCTCCATGTCGCGCTGCGAAAACAAGCGGTTGCACCCCTCGACCCATGTGCGCAGGGTATATCCTTCCCCTACCCTCGGCCAACGCGACATCTCCAGCGACACGCGCGAGAGCACCCATGCGAGGCCGTCGACTATAAGACGCGCGTAGCCTATGCCGAGGCTGTTGGCATGAAGTGTGGCCACCTCGATAAGGCGCGTCACCATGAGCGGGGGCGTCATCGCCTGCTCCGGACCGCACTCGGCGGCGGTGAGCTGCCAGGCGGCGGTATATTCCTTTATCGGCTGCTTATCCATACGGTCACGATTCGGAGCGGGCGGCTGTGGCAGCATGTGACTTACGCACTTCCTGCTCCTCAAGGAACATGGAGAAGTATTCCTGTGCGGACTTCGTGACGGCCACGCGGCCAGAGCGCACGAACTGGCGTATGTCGTACTTCTGAAGCTCGTGGAAAAGAGCCTCGGTCTCGTCGGAATGGCCGGTTTTCTCGATGATGACGTACTCGCGGGTAATTTCAAGTATGCGCGCGCTGTGGCGGCGTATGACATCCTCCACGCTCGTATCGTCGAGCAACTGGAGCGTCGGCACCTTGTAGAGCGCCACCTCCTGGTAGACAATCTCGTCGTCGGTGTAGAGGAAAGCCCTGAGCACGTCGATGCGCTTCTCGATCTGCTTGACCACACGCTCCATCATCGGGCGGTTGCTCAGGCAGGTGATAGTGAACTTGTGTATCCCCTCTATCGACGAGGGGCTTACCGACAGGCTCTCGATATTCAGCCCACGGCGATAGAAAATCACCGATATCTGGTTGAGCAATCCGGCCTGGTTCTCGGTAAAGACTGTAACGGTGAAAAGCTGATGTTCCATTATTTGTCTAAAGGATATGTTTCGGTGGCGTTGAGCATCACATGGTCGACATGCGCCCCGGCTGGTGTCATGGGAAAAATCATGTCGGTCTCGTCGATGTTGACGTTGAGCAGATACGCCCCGTCGTGGGCAAGCATGCGAGAGATGGCAGCGGGCAGCTCCTCCCTTGAGGCCACGTTCTCAGCCTCGATGCCGTAGGCCTTCGCTATCATCACGAAATCGGGGTTGAGGAGCGGGGTCTGCGAGAAACGGTCGTGGAAGAAGAGCGACTGCCACTGGCGCACGTTGCCGAGGAAGTTGTTGTTGAGGAGGACGATCTTCACCTGCGTGCCGTACTCCATGATTGTCCCCAGCTCCTGTATGGTCATCTGCAGGCCTCCGTCGCCGGTATAGAACACCACGGTACGCTCAGGCGCGCCCATCTTTGCACCGATGGCTGCCGGTAGACCGAATCCCATCGTGCCGAGGCCGCCTGAGGTGACGATCGAGCGCGGTTCGGTGAAGCGCGAGTAGCGCGCGGAGAACATCTGGTTCTGCCCTACGTCGGTCACCACGACGGCGCGATGGCCCGTAGCCTTGCTGATGCTGTTGACCACCTCGCCCATGGTCATGCGTCCGGATGCGGGATGCACCTCGGGCACGACCACCTTCTCATACTCCACGCGCGCGGGTTCGTCGAACGAAGCGAGCCACTCCTTGTGGGTGTTCTCCTTTACCAGAGGCAGCAACGCGCGGAGGGCCGCCTTTGCGTCGCCGTGGATGGTGGCATGGGTGGCTATGTTCTTGTCGAACTCCGACGAGTCGATGTCAATGTGCACGATGCGCGCCTGCGGGGCGTAGGCCTTGACATTGCCCGTGATGCGGTCGTCGAAGCGCATGCCCACGGCCACAATGAGGTCGGCGCGGTTAGTGTTGATGTTCGGACCTATGTTGCCGTGCATGCCGAGCATCCCCTTGTAGAGCGGATGGTCGGACGGTATTGTGGAAAGGCCGAGGAGGGTGGCCGCCACAGGTATGCCGGCCTTCTCGGCGAGAGCGGCAAGCTCCGGTTCGGCCCCGGAAATCATCACACCGTGGCCCGACAGTATCATCGGGCGCTCGGCGGCGTTGAGCATGTCGGCCACGCGCTCCACGTCGGCGGGGGAAATGTCGGGGTAAGGAGTGTAGGAGCGTATATAGTCACATTTCTTATAATCGAAGTCGGTGAGGCCCACCTGTGCGTCCTTGGTGATGTCGAGCACCACCGGGCCGGGACGCCCGGTAGATGCGATGTAGAAGGCACGCGCCACGGCCCATGCCACGTCCTGCGGACGGCGTATCTGGTAGCTCCACTTTGTGATAGGCTGCGTTATGCCCACCACGTCGGTCTCCTGGAAAGCATCGAACCCGAGGAACGGTGTGGCCACCTGTCCGGTGATTACCACCATGGGGGTGCTGTCCATGAGGGCATCGCTCAACCCCGTGACCACGTTGGTGGCGGCAGGGCCTGACGTGACGATGACCACTCCGGTGCGTCCGCTCACACGCGCATATCCCTGGGCGGCGTGTGTGGCGCCCTGTTCATGGCGCACGAGTATATGCTTTAGGCGGTCCTGATAATCGTAGAGCCGGTCGTAGACAGGCATTATCGATCCACCGGGGTAGCCGAACACAAGGTCGACACCCTCGCAGATGAGAGAGCGTATCAGCGCATCGCCTCCGGATATCTTTTCCATAATCATTATGCTATGTTTGTTGTGCTTATTACTGTTGGGTGAGCGCGAGGTCAGATGTCGCCGCGCACGCCGCCCTTGTCGGCGGATGTCACCATCGAGGCGTAGGCGCGGAGAGCCTTGCTGACGTAGCGGTCGCGCCCGGCGGGAGTGAAGGCCTCCTTCCCACGGGCCTCTTCGGCGCGACGACGCGAGGCAAGCTCGTCGTCGGAGAGGCGCACGGATATTGTGCGTGCGGGTATGTCGATGTCGATGATGTCACCGTCGCGTACGAGTCCGATGTTGCCTCCTGCGGCTGCCTCCGGAGAGATATGCCCGATGGAGAGTCCTGACGTGCCTCCGGAGAAGCGTCCGTCGGTAATGAGCGCGCACTCCTTGCCGAGGTGCTTCGACTTGATGTAGCTCGTGGGATAGAGCATCTCCTGCATGCCGGGGCCTCCCTTAGGCCCTTCGTGGGTGATGACCACCACGTCGCCGCTGACCACCTTATCGCGAAGGATTCCGTCGACGGCCTCCTCCTGGGAGCGGAACACCTTGGCCGGCCCGCTGAAGCGGAATATGCTCTCGTCGACGCCGGCCGTCTTGACCACGCAGCCGTCGAGGGCGATGTTGCCGTGGAGCACGGCAAGACCGCCGTCCCTTACATAGGCGTGGTCGAAATCGCGGATACAGCCGTCGGCGCGGTCGAGGTCAAGCGACGGATAAGTGTTGTCCTGCGAACCCATCACGAGATTGCGTCCGCCGCCGGGAGCGCTGTGCCAGAGCGCGTCGACCTCGGGAGTGTAGTCCGAGCCTTCGGGGGTGAAACGCTCGATGGCCTCGCCGAGGGTAAGGCCGTCGACACGCCGCACACCGGTGTGGAGCAGACCCCGGAGGGCAAGCTGGCGCATGATTGAGAGGATGCCGCCCGCGCGGTTGACGTCCTGTATGTGGTAATGCGAGTTGGGCGCTACCTTGCAAAGCACGGGGGTGACGCGCGAAAGGCGGTCGATGTCGTCGATGGTGAAGTCGGCGCCGGCCTCGTTGGCTATGGCGAGGAGGTGGAGCACGGTGTTGGTCGAGCCGCCCATGGCTATGTCGAGCGACATGGCGTTGAGCATGGCCTCGCGGGTGGCGATGTTGCGCGGGAGCACGGATTCATCACCGTCGAAATAGTAGGCTTCGGCGTTCCTCACGATCTGACGTGCTGCACGGCGGAACAGTTCGCGTCGGTTGGCGTGGGTGGCGAGCACCGTACCGTTGCCGGGAAGGGCGAGGCCGATAGCCTCGTTGAGCGAATTCATGGAGTTGGCGGTGAACATTCCCGAGCATGAGCCGCAGGTGGGGCATCCCTTGCGTTCGAGCAGGCGCACTGTGTCGTCGCTCACCGACGAGTCGGCTGAGTCGATCATGATGTCGATCAGGTCGAGTGGCCGGCCGTCGAGGTCGCCGGCCTCCATCGGTCCGCCGCTGACGAATATGGCGGGGATGTTCAGGCGCATTGCGGCCATGAGCATTCCGGGGGTCACCTTGTCGCAGTTGGAGATGCAGACCATGGCGTCGGCCTTATGGGCGTTGACCATATACTCCACGGAGTCGGCGATAAGATCGCGCGAGGGGAGCGAGTAGAGCATGCCGTCGTGGCCCATGGCTATGCCGTCGTCGATGGCGATGGTGTTGAACTCGGCGGCGAAGCATCCGAGCCGCTCGATCTCTTCCTTTACGATCTGTCCGGCATCGTGGAGATGTGTGTGGCCGGGGACGAACTGTGTGAACGAGTTTACCACGGCGATTACGGGGCGTCCCATCTGCTCCTCTTTCATGCCGTTGGCCCTCCAGAGGGCTCGTGCTCCTGCCATGCGGCGTCCCTGCGTCGTAGCGTCGCTGCGAAGTGGATGTGTCATTATATTGATGTCTTTTATTATACCATTTAAAGAAACCGAAAGCCCCTACCGCTTTATGTGGAGGGGCTTAGCCGCTATCAGTCATGCTTTCCGACGGCACACTCACCAAGCCCCTCCATATAGTATAAGGACGGAAATAAGGACACCGACCACGAGGCCGAGAATGCCGATAATATAAGTGCGTAGCGTCATAGGCTAATATTTGCTATTTCTTGCTGCAAATTTATGACATTATGCCATAAAAACAAAATCTTACACAGAAATTCGCAATATGTGCATAAAATTATGTAAAATAAATCAAACAACCTTGTCGGTCAGGCAGCTCGGTCGGACGGGGCGCGGAAGTCGGTCGGACCAGTCTGACGAGTCTGACAGGTCGGACGGGTCAGACCTGCTTATCATTGCACAAAAGGCGGTGTGCCGGAGTCCGGCGCACCGCCATAAGATAATTTTTGCGAGTTACTTCCGATCAGTATTTCAGCGTCAGGGTGATGGGATAGTGGTCGGAAACGTACTTAACACCATACTTGTCGCTGTCGACCACCTTGAATTCGAGGGGAGTGACCTTACGGTAGAATATGTGGTCGAGATTCCAGCGCGGTGCGGGAGTCCCGTCGCCGAATCCGTTGAAGCTATAGCTTTCGGGATTGAGGTTGACAGCCTCGTCGCGTGCGGCCCACATCCATTCGTGATATGGTTCAAGGCTGACTCGACGTTCGTCGGTGGAATAATATGAACAGTTCATGTCACCGGTGATGAACACAGGCATTGAACGTCCGGCCTTCTCCTTCATGCGTGATACATTCAGCTTCACGCTTTCCGTACGGGCGGTTATATCGGCTGACTTATATGGCAGGTGTGTATTAAAGAAATACAGCTCCTTCTTCGCCACATTATCGTAGAGATGCAGCCATACGGTAGTGCGGAACTGGGTGTCCTCTGCACCCCATGCCGGGCGCGACTCCTCGTCGGGCGTCGGGCTGAGCCAGAAGTGACCTTTGTCAAGCACGGTAAAGCGGTCGGTACGGTACATTATGGCCGTATGGCCGGTGCGGTTGTCGGCCACACCGTTGTCGACGGCGCAATAGAGAGTGTAGACATCACCGAGGCCCGCAACCAGATCCTCGCGCTGGTCGGGACGCGGCTCCTGGAGGCCGATTATGTCGGGATTCTCGTCACGAATCATGTCGATGCTCGGTTGACGGCGTGCGTCCCATGAAGTGTCACCCAAGTCAATGGTGTTGGAATATCGGATATTATATGACATCACCTTCATCGGAGTGCCCGGCACCTCCGACGAGGATGCGACAGCGTCGTCATCATCGGAGCCGCATGCCGTGGCGCTTACGAAAAACAGCGAGAGAGGCAACAGATATTTTGCTTTCATCATCTTAATTCAATTCAAAATTTGACTTTGCAGGAAATAGGGTTGTGGTCGGAGATGTAAGGCACTCCGTAATTACCGTCGAGAGTGGCGAACTCCAATGCCTGCGCCTTGTATATGAAGATATGGTCGGGCACCAGGCAGACTCCGGAAGCGGGACGTCCAAGGCCATTGTAGCTCGGCTTCGTATCTGTGGTCGGCGCTTCGTCGCGTACGGACTCCATCCAGGCGAGATACGGCTTCAGGCAGTCGCGGCGGGTGTCGTCGGCGGCATATGAGGCGTTCATGTTGCCGGCGAGAATGACAGGGATGTCGATGCCGTCGGTCTCCATGAATTCCTGAAACTTTGTCACGATCAGGTCGGCGCTGTTCACGCGTGCCTGCATGTCCTCGGCGAGGTCGCCGGTGTTCAAGCCGGTGCTTACCACGTAGAAACGCGCGCGGGTGCTGTTATCCTTGAGGAGCAGCCATGTGGCTATACGTCGCTCGTTGTCGGTGGCCGCCCACGGATTGGTCTTGGAGTTGGGGGTCTGGCTGAGCCAGAAACGGCCTTCCTTTTCGAGGGTGTACTTGTCGGAACGGTACATCACCGAATTGTGGCGACCCTTTTCCGAGTCATCACCTTCAACCGCATGGTCGACTATAGTATATGTGCCGGCAAGCTTCTGTTCGAGATACACGACCTGATTCCAGTACTGCCCCTGCATGCACATGATGTCGGGCTTTTCGGTCTCGAGCATACCGAGCAAGGCAACGCGACGCTTTTTCCATGACAGGTCGCCGGCCTGGGTGGCCTCATCGGTAAGGATGTCGCAGGATATTAGCGTCACCTCGGTAGGGCCGGTCACCTGCTCCACCACCTGCTTGTCATCGTTGTCGTCGCCACAGGCGGAAAGCATCAGCAGCGAGGCGGCCATCAATATATTTCTTAGTTTCATTTTCTAAATAATTTGTTGGAAATCACTTGTTGTAACGGATAGCAAAGTATTCCATCGCGCTGCCGGAGGTGCTGTAAGGATTCTGGGCCGAACCTTCCTGGCCGATTTCGCCTGCATCAAAGCCGTATGACGTGTTGGCCCTCTTGCTTGTCGGCAAGAAACGTACATATACCTTCTCGTGCCCCAACATTGTCAGCGGCAGAGGGAAGTCGATATGCTTGAACGCCGGGAGCTGCCATTCGTGGTAATTGTTCCAGATAGGGAAGTCGGGCACCTGGTATTCGCCGATTCTCTCCCAACGGGTGTTTTCATCGAAAGGAGCGCCGGTAGTCCATTCGCAAGCCCAGTATATGGGGCTTACCAATTCCAAAGCACGTCCGCCCTGCACGGAAATCTGCATGGAAAGCCTATCGGTGGAAATGCCTGCGGTGGAGAACTCGGCGAGCCAGTAGTTTGGCTGATCTTCCTGCCCTTCCTCTTTGGCTTCCTCCCACCAGTACTGTGTGCACCAGGAATCGCCGTTAGTGCTGGTGTTCTGGCCTTTGCCATCACTGTTCGGATTGGTACCTGTAGCACCCCAGTTTGTGCCGTCCTCAAGGATGATGCCACGACCGTTGCCGTCATTGCCGACATGCCCGCGGAACGGGGCCACACCTTTTGCCGTGCCTGTCCATCCGAGGTAATTCCAGGTAGTGGTGGCGTAGCATGTGTTCTTGTAGCGGAGGCATGAATGCGTGAAGCGTCCGTTGTTGCCCCATGTAGGATACCAGTAGTAGCGTCCGTCGGCGTCGGTTTTCTTGCCTTTCACATAGTTATATTCTGTGAGAATCGTAGAGAAAGATTCGCTTTCGTTGAAGCGGATGTCATCATACGACTGGTGGCGGAGCTGATAAGTACCGATGCGTCCATGAGTGTCGGTATCGTATCCGTCACCGTAGACATACGCCTTGAAGTATTCAAACACTACCACACCCGAGATCTTGCCTGAGCCGTAAGGGAGTTTTTTGCCGGTACGGCGGTAAGGACAGGTTGTGTTGGTGTAGAGGTAGATGCTCGAACCCTGTATGTCGCGCATCAGACGCGGATACTTGGTCATACGGTGGGCGTTGTCGGCAAGAGTATAACCGTCGTGAATCGGAGCGAGCGGCCCTTTGCGCACGCCAAACTCACAATCCTTGAGAGTCACGAACGTATTGATGTCATCGTCGGTAAGCTCGGAGATGTATTTCTCCTTCACGGGGATATCCGATGCCGAACCGGCGGAGCGGCCAACAATCATCGAGGTGGTTATGCCAGACAGATTATACCTGTAGGGATCGTTCTCGGCATGGAGCACCACACCCTTGAGCAGGAGGTCGACCTTGTCGTAACGGTCAAACACATTGTCCTCCTTTGTAGCGGTAAGGATGTTGAAACCGTACTTCCCGTCGAGGCTCTCGAAGTAGACGGTGCGGTCGCATATGGAGTAGTCGATGCTGGTAGGAGTCAGCTGGATATTGTCTCCGGCATTGCGCGACGCCTTGTCACTCACCACATATCCGGTTAGAATAAGATAGTCGTCAATCGTGACATCGGCGCTCATCTTTGCCAGATTCCTCACTTCCTCAAACGACACGTTGCGTCCCAGCTCGTCGCGGTTGTTCTTCTGTGTGATGAACAATGACACGGACTGCATCTCACCCCACCCGTTGTCGTATGTGAGGTTGAGAGTCGCCGAACGCGGATTTGCCGAAGTGTTGGGCTTGTAGGCAATCACAAGATGTGATTCGCCATCGCCACGGGGAGCGGCATCGGATGTCACGCTCTCGATCCAATCCGTACCTTCACCGCCCGTATAGACGACTTCAGGCTTGACATCGGAGGAAAAGTCGAGATTGGTGGTCATTATCCCTTGGTTGGAGCCGGCCGCACTGCCATTGAGTATCATGGAGCCGGAGGCGAGTGATACGGACGGAGTGACAAGACCGCGCTGACGCAGCACTATAGTGTCGGCGAGCTGCTTGCCACGGGCTTCCACGATAACCTTGGCGATACGGGGGAAATCGGGGTTGTCATCGTAGTCGATGTAGAACTTGGAATCGCCGTTTACATCCTGCACGCTTATTTCCGCCCAGGGTGTCTCCTCCTCGAATCGGAGATGGCAATTCTGGTTGGACATGAGCTGGAGATCGACATGTCCGGCGTTGGCGCTTACCGTGAAAATATTCCCGGTAATACCGAATTCAACCACGGAGCTGTTGTCGATTTCGTCGTCGCTGCACGCCGCCACCAAAAATGGCGCGGCAATGCATGCGATCAGCTTTCCTATATTTGAAATGCTATATTTCATGATGAGATGAAAGTCGTTACTTGTTATACTTAATTGTAATCGCATCGAATCGGAGATAAGGCTGGTTGCCGCTTACAATATTAGTAGCCTTCAATGTACCTTTTCCAATTCCGGCCTTGGTAGTGTTCTTTGCAGATGCAGCAGTCATTCTCACGGTAACCGACTCCTGTCCGAAAAGCGCATCGGGGAGTTCAAGAATAACCTCGGCATTACCGGGAGCACAGTCGCCAAGTTCATACGCATAAACAGGACATGGATAAATGACCCATTTCTTTTTAAGCGTAGTGAAGTTGACCCCGTCGGTAGAATATTCAATGTTCCAATACGTAGGCACCACATCCGTGATATTCTGATATCCGGAAGCACAAGTCATCATCAGTGACAGATTTGAACCGGAAATACCCGCTGTCGAGAAGTTCCAGAATACGGAATATCCTTTCTTTTCAGTGAAATCCCACCAGCTGAGGTTGTAACGGAATGCAGAAGTAGTATTAGACTTCACGTCGAAAGTCTTATTGAAGAATCCACCCGTGGTTCCGGTGACAGCGGCAGGATTGCCGGAACCGGACAGTGTGACTTTCGGTGCATTGGTATCCATATAACCGTTGCCGATACGCGGATTGATACGAGTTTCCGATCCGGATGCTTTTGATATCGACGTAGATGTGAACCACTCCCATTCGGTGAGGACAGTGGAGAATCCGTTGTTTTCATCAAGTCGGATGTCATCGCGGCCAAGCACACGCAATTGATATGTGCCCATCTCATCATTGGCAGACTGCCGTTTCAGAGGAGAATGCACCACAATGGCATTTACAGTACCGGATCCCTTGGGTACATTTTTGCCATCGCAACGCCAAGGTGTATAAGCATTTATGAGCATCGGGATGTTATCTCCGTTGATGTCGCGGAAGAAACGCGGGAAACAGTCGCAACGATGCGCGGTAGCTCCATTCGGAGCGAACGTCTCATGCTTCAACACAAAGTCATGACGCAGATTGGTCCACGAGCCGTAACGAATGACAAGCTCCATGTCCTTCATGGCACAGAACGTATATATATCGTCATCGGTAAGCTGATTGATGTGGCGTTCCTTAACCGGGAGAGCGGCTTCTGTGCCTGCAGCTGATTCAAGGACATTCACTGCCTTGAAATTGCGCAGGGTATAGCGCGCGGGGGCATCCTCACGTTCCATAACAAGGTCGGCAAGAGATATCTTAACCGTCGCATAGCGCGGGAGTACCTCCGGAGACTCTCCCGAAGCCAGTTTGACGCGGAAACCATATTTTCCGTCGAGACTCTGTATATAGGCAGTCTGTGTGCTCTCGTTAAAATCGACGGTAGTCCAGGTAGGCTGCGGATTTGTCTCGAGGTTGGCATTGCCCGGATCTGAAATCACCTGTGCCATGATATAATCGCGCTCAAGATTGAGAGTACCTGCGGAGGTGAGGCGTGCACGCAGGTCGGCGAAAGGCACTTCTAGCGAAGGTTCAGCCTGAACCACCTCGCGTACTGCCGTCACGTTGCCCTCGGGACCGTTGTAAGTAACCGTGATGGTGGCATGGCGCTGACCTGCGAAAGTGCTTTCGGCGATATCTGCCTGAAGGCCGCTCTTGAGAGGTTTGAGATTGCTGATCCAAGGCTCGCCGGCCTCCTCATAGGTGACATCGAATTCCAACTTGTTGAAGTATGTCTCCATGTTGGTGTCCCAGAGGAAAGAGACGGTCTTTTCGAACGACTCTACCTCGGCAGGCTGTTCGGGGGCATTGAAGCGCATGTAGCCGGTAGTGGCCGTCTGCGTCACGAAAGCCTGGGTGTTGTAGTTGCGGGCGGTGGCCTCGTTGGTGGCGCGGAGCGTCAGACGGGCCACACGGGGCAGTCCGTCGGTGTTTTCAGCCACCTTGAAGCGGACGGTGTCCTCTTCGACAACGATGTCGGTGAGCCATCCGGGATTTTCCTTGGTAGCGCGGACAGTCTCTACGGCGGAGTTGTCGGCACCGTCGGCAGTATCGAAGTCACCGTAATCGATTATCGCATAGATGCGGTCGAGCGCAAGGTCGAGGTTGGTGGAGAACGGAACCGAACTTGTCGACTCCCATGAGGGCATCGCGAAGTTCTGGTTCAACAGCGCCAGGTTGGGTGCTGTCACATAGCCCGACTGGTTCATTGCAAGTTCCTTGGTCTCGGAGCCGGTTGTTATGACGATCATGGCCTGACGTCCGAGGCCGGGGTTCTTCGCATAATTAAAGATAAACTCGCCGTTTTCCTTGCCGGAACCCATCTCTATGGATGCCCATGATGCGTCGTCAGGGTCTTTCAAGGTGGCTGTCCAGTTGCCGGTGCTGTAGACGAGCACGTGGGTAGAGCCGCCGGATGCTCCCAGCGTCAGCTCCTCCTGTGTCAAAGCGAGCGGCAATTCCAGCTTGTAGTCCTCCTGACACGATGCCAACACCGCGACAAGGGCCATGAACATGGCTTTGAACAGAAGCCGGCCTTTCATATATGATGTTTTCATATTTCTGTTGTTATTAATATATTGTGTGATAAGGAGGGCTACAGGCCGCATGCCTTGTATGCATTGTTGTCGAGAGCATATCCGGAGTAAACGACTTCGGTGTCAGGGATGGGATAGTACTCATGACATGGCTGGATATTCGCCTGTACTTTGTCGTAGTTGCTGAATGCCTGGACACGCTCGTACCAGTTGCCCCAACGCACGAGGTCGAACTTGCGCTGGAACTCACCGAACAGCTCGCGGGCACGCTCGTCCATGATCTCCTGGAAAAGCTTTGTCCAGTTGCGGAATGTATAGTCGCCGGCTTCTGCACGACGCCTCGTCTTGTTGAGGTACTCTACCGCAGTAGCGGCGTCTGTCTCCTTCATGCAATAAGCCTCGGCCTTCAGAAGCAATGCGTCGGCATAACGGAACACCTTGTAATTGTTGGAGTCGTAGGTCTGGTACATGCCGGGACACCAGAACTTGCGTCCCATCCAGGTATAGCCTGTCGTGGAGAACTTCTGCCCGTTCAGTCCGTCATGTATGAGCGTGATGGCATCGCGCTTGTCGTTGACACCCTTGTACAGAAGCGAGCCGGCAAGGAAAGCGCTTGGACGCATCGGCTGCCATGCCGTAGCGGTAGCGCCGAGCTCCTCGATTTCCACCTTGTCGTAGATGGGCTTGTTCTGGGTCTTTGGGTAAGGCATGCAGATAGCCGCCACGTTGGAGGAGTAGTTGACACCGCCCAGGGTGTAGGTGTGCTGTATCTCGAAGATAGACTCCGGGGTGTTCTTGTTGCGGAACATTATATCCTCAAGGGGATACTGCCCGAGATCGCCATAAATCTCCTCAAGCCTGTCGACAGCGTCGATGACAGTGTCCCAGTCCTTGTTCCATGCGGCCATCTTGGCGATGAGCATCCATCCCATGGCAGCTCCTGCTCGGTTTTCCTTTACGTCGGAGGTGCGTTCCTGCGGCAGAAGCGGGCAAAGTTCCTGAAGCTCGGCAATCAACTTGTTGCGGGTCTCTACGGCCGACATGCGCGGCAGATGCGCCACTTCAATCTGCAGTTCCTGTGTGGCCACGTCGACAGTATAGTAGGGCACATCGCCGAAGAAACTGGTGAGGAGATAATAATAGAAAGCTCTCATGATCTGAGCCTCGCCTTTCAGCTCTATCTTGTCTTTCGCGGGGAGAGGAGAACGCTCGATGCCGGCGATAGCCGAGTTGCAGAACATGACACCCTTGTAGGCCTGCGTCCAGACGGTGGCGCCGAATCGAGGCTGCGACGGGGAGATGTCGAGTGTGCAGTCGACAGTCGCCGAATAGATAACCGCCAGGTCGGTGACACCTTCGGTGGCGATCATCATTACATTTGTATACAGGTTTTTCAGCGTATAATAGCATGAGTTGACGGCAGAGACACACTGCGCCCTCGTCTGGAAGAAGGTCTGCGGTTCGGAAGATTCCATCTTCTCGTCAAGAGAGCACCCGTTGAAAACCGTCGAGGCAGCCACCAATACAGCTGTTATGAAATATCTGATTTTCATGTTGGTCAATTGTTAAAAAGTTTGACTGTGCGTATGGAGAGAATCAGTAACGCATCTGTATGCTGAATACGATAGTGCGTGCCTTAGGATATGCACCCATGTCGACACGACGCAGCGTCGAGGAGTCGTCGGTGGAGACGTCAGGGTCAAATCCCGTGTACTTCTTCCATAACCAGAGGTTTTCACCGGATACGGTAAACTGGATGTCACGCATGAACTTGCACTTGTCACTGAGGTCGAGGTTGTAGCTGAACGTCACGTTCTTCAATCGCAGATAGGAAGCGTCATACACCATGAAGTCGGATGGAGGAACGTTTGTCAGGCAGCCTGCTCGCGGATAATCCGACTGGGGATTGCGCACGGGATGCCAGGCGTCGAGCATATAGCGCCACTGGTTGGTGGAATATCCGCCGGCCATATAGAACTCGGAGTAGTTGTAAATCTTGCCGCCGATGGAGTAAGTGAAATATACACCGAGGCGGAAGTTACCGAGACGGAAGTTGTTCTGCAGGCCACCGTAGAGTATGGGGTCGGCATTGCCGAGATACACGAGGTCGTCCTGGCTGAGCACACCGTCACGGTTCTGGTCAAGATAGCGTGGAGTACCGAGCTTGTTTGCGATGTTGCTGTCATTGAGAGTCTCGGCAGCCACATAGGCCTTTGTGACCTTGTTGCGGTAATACTCCTCTTCGTTGTGCCATACACCCGCATAGCGGAATCCCCAGAGCGAGTTGAGGGGCTTTCCCTTTACGTAGCCCATCATCATGTAGGGCGAGTTGCCGGGGGAGTTCATGGCGGTTACGAAGTCCTCGGAACCTATCTCATCGACCATCTGCTCATTGTGGGCGATGGTGAAGTTGGTGGTCCAGGAGAAATTGCGGTTGGATATGTTGCGCGACTCGATGCTCAGCTCGACACCTTTGTTGGAGGTCTTGCCGAGGTTGGTGAAGCGCGATGTGTAGCCCGACTGTGTGGCGGTCTGCACGTTGAGGAGCAGGTCGGAAGTCTTTGAGATGTAGCCTTCGGCAGTGACCACGATGCGCCCATTCAGGAACGACATGTCGGCGGCAACGTTATAGAGGTCGGTCTTTTCCCATGTGAGGTTGGGCGACGCGAGACGGCTGGGATAGAAAGTGACAGGCTGTGAGCCACCGAAAAGGTAGCCTCCGGTGGTCGTGCCGAGAGCCGCCATCGAACGGTAGGCGGAGATAGCGTCGTTACCGGTGCGTCCGGCACTGAGGCGGATGGACAATTCGTCAAGCCATGTGAGATTTTTCATGAATTTCTCGTTGGCGACGTTCCACTTCAAGGCGCCCGAGGGGAAGAATGCCCACTTGTTGTTGGCGGCAAAGTTGGATGCGCCATCGTAACGTCCGGTGAAAGTCACATAGTAGCGCTGCTTGTAGTTGTAGTTGAAGCGCGCGAGAGCCGACATCTTGGTCTTGTTGGAGGTGGATGTGCCTGCCGAGTATGTTTCCTTGTCAGGTACGGCATTCATGTTGTTCCACTTCACGTTGTCGTCAAGATATCCCTTGCCTTCGAGGGTGAAGTTGTCGCTATGGTACTTGTAGCCGGTGAAACCGCCCATTATGTCGAGATTGTGCCCGCTCTTGGTCTCCAGATTCCATGTAAGGGTGTTTTCCGAAGAAAGCGTCCACTCTTTCCAGTCAGCGCGGTAGGCCTCGCCGCCCTCGCCTTCGCTCTTGCGGGGTAGTGTGGAGGGATAGTAACGGAACTGCTCGCGGTCGTAAGTATAGTACGAGTTCTGGCTGCGGAGCTTGAGGTTGGGGAGGATGCTGATGTCGAAAGTAATTGAGTGGTTCATCGACCTGCGCTTGAAGTTGTTGGTGTTGAGGTCGATGGTGGCACGAGGAGTATTGATCTTCTGCCCGTTGCCGTAGAAGGGGTTGTAGTTGTCGGAGGGGCTGATAAGCGGACTGAGGTACATTGCGCCCTGATTGGGCGAAGATCCGCCGATCGAAGCAAGGTTTATGTCCTGGTCACGGTGTGTATAGCTACCCTTATAACCCACCTTGATCCATTTCGCGAACTCATGTTCAAGGCTTAGGCGTCCCGTGAAACGCTTCATGCCGCTGTTCTGGATGATACCTTCGGTGTCGTTGTAGCTGAGAGAACCGTAGTAGCTTGTCTTGGCTGTGCGTCCGGAGATAGAGAGGGCGTAGTTCTGCGTCGGGGCAGTACGTGTGATCTCTTTGATCCAGTCGGTGCCTCTCATAGAGAACGGATCCGGATAAGGGTACTTGTTCAAGGGAACACCATCCTTCACGTCGGTATCCTCACCGGTGGTGCTGAAGTAGGTATAGTCGTTACGGTACTGGGCAAACTCCGATGCGTCCATGATATCGAGACCGCGGGGGAGTTGCGAGAACCCGACATCGGCCTTGAGGGTGATGTTGGGCTTGCCTGACGTGCTGCTGCCTTTCTTGGTGGTGACGATGATTACGCCGTTGGAGCCGCGCGAACCGTAGATGGCTGTCGACGAGGCATCCTTTAGGACGGAAATCGACTGTATGTCGGCCATGTTGAGGTCGTTGAGGTCGTGCACGGCATCCATCACGCCGTCGACCACGATAAGGGGTTCGTTGGACGCGGTGATGGAGCGTGTGCCTCGGATGCGGATCGATGTGTTGGATCCAGGCTCACCCGTACTGCTCATGATGTCGGCACCGGCGATTCGACCCTGAAGGGCCTGGTCGACAGAGAGGACGGGAGCGTCCTTGATGTCGCTCATCTTGACATTGGTGACAGAACCGGTCATATCGGTTTTCTTTACCGTACCGTAGCCGATTACCACCACTTCGTCCATCTGCATCTGTGCATTCGGATTCAGGGTCACATTGATAGTGGCCGGCGATTCCTTTACCTTCACCTGCTGCTTGTCATAGCCGATGTAGGCGAATTCGATGGTCTCGCCTTTCGAGGCGCGTATGGCATACGCTCCATCAATGTCGGTGGATGTGCCGCGTGATGTGCCGGGGATTCTCACCACGGCCCCTGTGAGAGGCTCACCGGTCTCGTCGCTCACCACACCTTTTATCAGCGCGCCTGATTCCTGCGCGGATGCGGGCGGAACGAACATGAACAGCGACATCATCACTACGGTGGCAATCCTCAAGAGAATGCTCCGCGGCGTGTTCACTGTAGTCACACTGTTTGGTTTCATTAGATGTTGGGGTTAGTTAATAATTAATTACAGTATTCACATATTTAAGGTTAGAGAGAAGGCATGAGAAGCCCGGCGCTCATGAAAGCGCATAGAGCGGAGGTCAGTCGATTGAAGTGACTGCAAACGGATGTTTCACGGCCTCGTGGGCGGCACGCTGCGCCACCGGGGCGTTATCGTCGGTGACGGGAGTGGAGTATTTTCCCGATTCAGTGCTCGACTTGGAGTAGCGGTACGGGCAGTCACCGATTTTCTTTCCTGTGGCGGGAGTTATGACCGTCTCGAAAATGGCACAGGCTGCGGCGTAGCGGCTCAGCCCGAAATCCATATGATAGCTGTCGCGGGTGAGCTGCATGTCATTGTTGACCCGTGAGGTCCGCAGGTTCTCAAGCACGGCTCCCGTGGAGACCACCATGTCTATGCCGGTCTCGTCCATAAGCTGCTTAACGACAGCGGTCGTGGTGGCGAACATCTTATCGCGGCTGTTGTCAAAATTCCGGATAAGCACGTCAGAGCCGGTGCTGTATGTCTGCGACATAAGGTAGACCACCGTCGGCCTGTGGTCGGGACGGCTCTCATAGAACCTGTCGCGCAATCCCTCCACGGCAGGCCCGAGTACCCCGGGCCACGACCAGGCCTCGCTGCGGCCTGTATGCTCCTGCACGACGATCACATCCCAGTCGCGGGCGGCAAGAGCGTCGGAAGGCTTGTCATCGAGAGTAGCGTTTCCGCCCCACGACTGTGCGCCCGGGGCATAGTCGTAGCGTGCGCACACTTCACTCGAGAAATTGGCATGATATTCAGGAAGCGTGTATCCCCCATGGTACAGGCGCGTCATGTTGACATTGTTTATGCCCGAGGCGGCAAGCATGCCGGGAAGATGCTCGGTAGCGTCTACGGTGAAGCTGTTTCCGATAAATAGTATGTCGAGCTTTGCGACATCGACAGGAAGCGAGGGATTGTATGGCACGAAAACTTCGCTCGGAAGAGTCATGGTTCCATCCGAGAAGCAAAAATATATGTGTTTGCGGGCGTTGATCACGCAACGAAGCACGTCGCCCGCTTTTACGCCAAGGTCCTTGCCCTCCACGAGCAGGTTGCCAGAGGCACTGACAGACACGGATGGCGCCACATTCCGGTTGATGACAGGGGTCTCGTCGCCACGAAAGTTCTTGCCGTCGACAAGAATGTCGCCGGCGGCATTAAGCAGCAGGTAGGGCACGCCGCCCTTATCCACGCTGACCGACTTTCCGGCTTTGGAGACAAGGCGGAATTGATCGGAGGCCGCACTGAAACTGCGGCAATAGTCGGCGGCAGAGGCGCTTTCCCGGACAAAGCCCTTAAGCGCACTGTAGTCAACAGGACCGGTCGGCTCATCAGGAATCTCTACCGGAGGCTCCACCGGCGATCCGGAGTCATTATCCGACGTCGAACATGATGTAGCGCATATTGACATGGCGATGAACAAACCGCCATAAAGGACGTTCCTCAGACAGTCACGCCATATCCGACGCTCTTCACAAGCGGGGATATAATCGCATGGAGTTTTACCCCCCCCCCCCTTAACAAATTCATTTTTAATCATTTAGGTTCTTAATTGCGTCACTAACGGAATTTCGGGACGAATTGCCGTCATTTCATGGCATCATTTCCTGCATCACAGCACAGTCCCTTTCGGCTGCAAATATAATTATCATTTTACATTTCGAAAAATATTTTTACTAAATTTTTTCGAAACGAAACGTTAAAAGCATCGTATTCTCGCAAGCGTCTCCAAGTATGCGAAAGCGAGGGATAATATCGCATTTAACTTCTGGCATGAAACACCCCCTAAAAACAAAACTGAAAATTCCGATGTTTGATAAATATATTTATCATTCTCCAAATTATTTTCACACATATGAAACCGTCACATCCAATACGTGCCTTGATAACAACGGCAGTCATAGCCATGGCCTCTATATACGGTACGTGCGCGCATGCGCAGACCAAACCGCTCGCCGACCAACAGATCGACTCCCTTGTAGAATCGCACAAGACCGTCTATATCGACGGACATCCGGCCGACATACACACACAAGCCTATGTCGATTCCATACGGAACAAGATCTCGGCATTCTACTACGACCAATTCCGCCACTTTTCCGACCCCGCCGCCCCATACTTTCTGTTTCTGAGCAAGGACGCGCAGCTTGCAATGGGAATTGGGGGATGCGTGAGAATGCGCGGTTACTACGACTGGGGAGGCGCCATACCGGCATCTGGATTCGCCCCATACTTGATACCGATGGATCCATCGCCTACTGACATGCGCCACCTGGGCACGACACCGGCAGGGACAGCGCTGTTTTTCCGTGTACTCGGCCGCAACAAGTCGCTCGGCGACTACCAGCTCTACATAGAAGCCAACTTCAACGGCTACCAGTCGCGCGACTTCCATCTGAAGAAGGCTTATGCCGTGATCAACGACTTCACCATCGGATATGCCAACTCCACATTCAGCGATCCTGCCGCACTCCCGCCCACAGTCGACGCGCAGGGTCCTAACAACAAGATTTCACCGACATCGGTGCTGGTGCGCTATATGCCGACATTCAAGGAGAGATGGACAGTGGCCGTTTCGGTGGAGACACCCGAACCTTCACTGGCTGTCGACAACGAATCGACAGAGAAAGTCAGCGTATGGATGCCCGACTTCGCCGCATTCGGACAATACCAGTGGGCGCCGGGGCAGCATGTGAGGCTCGCCGGCATAGTGCGCACTCTATCTTACCGCGACATGATCGAGGCCCGCAACCACAACACCGTCGGATGGGGAGTTATGCTCAGCTCAGTGGCTCGTCCGGCCTATGCAGTCACCACCTATGCCAACGTATGCTACGGACATGGATACCAGAGCCTCGGTGGCGACCTTCTGATAGGGAGCTACGACCTCATCGGCGATCCTGACACGCCGGGACGTCTTTATTCTCCCGCGTCATTCGGATGGTGCTTTGGAGTACAGTACAATTTCCGTCCTGAACTGTTCGTGTCTGTGTCAGCAAGCCAGACGCGCTATCTCCCGGCGAAAGCCGTAAGCCCCGATGAATATAAATACGGCCTGTTCGGAGCTGTCAACGTGTTCTGGAACCTGACACCGCGCATGCAGGTCGGCGCAGAGTTCGATCTTGGCGAACGCCGTAACTTCAGCGGCGAACATCGCCGGGCAAAAAGGTTCGGCGCAATGGCTCAATTCTCGTTCTGACAGACCGACAGCAATCGCACAAAACGAAAGCGGGAGATTACGCTGCGACATAGCCATCTTTCGCTTTTCACGCATTTCCTACAGTTTTTACTCCTGCGGATTTGCATTAAATGAAATCATTCGATAATTTTGTGCCACGATTTAACCCTAAACCGATCATGAAAAAAGAAATCATCCTCTTCCTGTCGGCTCTTCTTGCATATCCGACAGTTTCTGTCCTCGGCAACGAGCCTTCCACTCCGGCCCGCAACACATATGCGCCTATCGTCACCGAGACGCCTGCACGTGCGGCCGGACAGACCGACATGCTCGAGTTCGCGGCAGCTCCGCTCGACACCGTGCGTGTCGGCTTCATAGGTCTCGGCATGCGTGGTCCCGACGCCGTGGAGCGCTTCACCCATATCCCCGGCACCAAGATCGTGGCACTCTGCGACCTCGAACCGTCCCGCGTGGATTCAGCCCAGATGATACTGCGTCGCGCCGGGCTGCCCGACGCAGCCGCCTACTCAGGCTCGCCGGAGGCATGGAAGCAACTGTGCGACCGCCCCGACATCGACCTCGTATATGTCGTGACCGACTGGCGCACACATGCTCCCATGGGCGTGTATGCCATGGAGCATGGCAAGCATGTGGCCATCGAAGTGCCTGCGGCCATGAACCTCGACGAGATATGGCAGCTCATCGACACTTCGGAACGCACACGCCGTCACTGCATGCAGCTCGAGAACTGCGTCTACGACTTCTTCGAGATGAACACCCTCAACATGGCCCAGCAAGGCCTGTTCGGCGAGGTGCTGCACGTGGAGGGTAGCTATATCCATGATCTCAAGGAGTTTTGGCCATACTACCATAACGACTGGCGCATGAAGTACAATATCGGCCATCGCGGCGACGTCTACCCCACCCACGGCGTAGGTCCGGCATGCCAGCTGCTCGACATGCACCGTGGCGACCGTATGACAACCCTCGTGTCGATGGACACCAAAGCCGTCAACGGACCCGACTACCTCGAAGCCACAACCGGCGAGCGCCCCGACACGTTCCTCAACGGCGACCACACGATGACCATGATACGCACGGCCAACGGCAAGACCCTCCACATTCAGCACGACGTGCTCACACCACGCCCCTACTCGCGCATGTACCAGCTCACCGGCACCAAGGGATTCGCCAACAAATATCCCGTGCAGGGCTACTCCTTCGAGCCGGAGCAGATTGCCGGAGGCGACAACGTGCCCGACCACGAGAACCTCAGCGCCCACAAGTTCGTCTCGGCATCCCAGAAAAAGGCCCTCGAAAAGAAGTACACCCATCCTATCATACGTGAAGTAGGCGACCGCGCACGCAAGGTCGGCGGACATGGCGGCATGGACTATATAATGGACTACCGCCTCGTCTACTGCCTGCGCAACGGCCTCCCCCTCGACATGGACGTCTACGACCTGGCGGAATGGTGCTCGCTCATACCCCTGTCTGAAATCTCCATCAAAAACGGCTCCGCCCCCGTCGAGGTCCCCGACTTCACGCGTGGCGCCTGGAACCGCGTCAAAGGCTACCGCCATGCCATGGCCGATCCCGCCCGCGACGTCATGAAATGACCGCACTTTGACTCCCCATGCATCCCATGGGAAGCAACCATAACCCAAACTGCCATAAGGCGGTGTGTCAAAATCGGCATACCGCCGTTTTTGTGTACGGACAGGAAGTACTTCCAACCATCGCGGAGAAAAACCGGTGTAAATAGCGGCACCCCTGAGGGCTATTCTGACACGTCCGCTTCATACTATAGATTTTCATAGTCAATGCGTCTTTGATTGTAGGGAGCGATTTGTCACATGGACGAATCGTCTATTCTTAACCACAACCAAAAAACGCAACAATTGAAGTGAGATTAAGGAAGAAATTATTCGCCACATTTCTGCTTGTACCATATGCCATAGGCGCAATCGTGGCACAGCCGTCACTGAGCGGCAAAAATACTGTGTATATACCCGGCAGCGAACTGACTCTGATCGGCAAACTTATGCCCACCACCGATCGTTACGCGCGTGTCGATTCCCTGAGATATGGCGGGTTCACCGACTTCCAGCGTCGCAACCTCAATGTCACGGCATCGGGACTCGCACTCGTGTTCAACACCGACAGCCGCAACATATATGCAAATTTCGATTACGAGTTCCGCAATGCAATGCCAAACACCACCGACATAGCCATAGCGGGATGCGACCTCTACATACGTCGTGACGGCAAGTGGCTGTATGCCGGCTCGGGAGTCCCGTCGGAAAAGGGCGAGCCTGTAGCGCTTGTCGAGAACATGGCATCGGGAGAAAAGGAATGCCTGCTTTACCTGCCCCTGCGCAGCATCATCCGCGAGGCATATGTTGGAATCGATTCCGGAGCCACGATCACCGCCGCACCCAATCCGTTCAAGCATAAGATAGTGTTCTGGGGCTCAAGCTATACCCACGGTACGAGCACGAGCCGTGCCGGCATTCCATATCAATTGCAGTTCCAACGTGCCACAGGGCTGGACGTATGCTCCCTCGGAGTAGGCGGCAACTCCAAGCTACAACAAAGCTACGCCAGGGTACTCGCCGACACGGATGCCAACGCCTTCGTGTTCGATGCATTCTCCAATCCCTCGGCAGCAGAAATCCGTGAGCGGTTTGACGATTTCTTAAAAACCATACGCACGAAACACCCCTCCACTCCCATCATCTTCCAGCAGACAATACATATCGGCGCCCGTAATTTCAATACACGTATCGAAAAAAGCGAGACCGAAAAGATGAAAACCGCTGAAGAGGTAGTGCGCAAGGCAATGGAGACCGATCCGAATATCTATATGATATATCCGGAACCCGACACTGACGGCTATTCCTGCACGGACCTACTCCATCCCTCCGACCTTGGGTATGCAAACTGGATGAAATCCATACGTCAACCAATACTCGACATACTGTCGAAATACGGCATCACTCCCTCTAAAAGGTAAAGGAAAACGTTCAGTATCCATACACAACTCCTACATCTCACTTGATTGAAGGGGGCGCCGGACGAGAGAGCGTAGTGGTGAAAGTGCGCCCATTAAGGTCGGTAAACTCGACGGTCACCGGGGTATCGGGACGAGAGGCACGCGCACGGAACATGTGGGCCGTGTTCTCGGGCATCAACGCCTTATTGACATTGACCCCGGCAGCCGTCAGCGGTATGGCACGTAGCATAAAGTGGAGCGGATCGCGGGCTTTCACACGTGTCACCTCAAGATCACGTCCATCCTCCAATATACGCACCTTGCACCCGGGCTCATAGGCCCACACGTTGGCCAGGATCACGTTGCGGTTGGCCCGGGCGCCGGGCATATATTCTTTCGTGATTGTCGTATCGCCGATTTCCATGCAATTAAGGTCGTAGATCCGCATCTGATAGTCCGGACTCATGGCAAACCCCTTGTAGGTATGCAAAGGTTCTGGTGTCGAGAAGTCCCATATGGCATACCCCCAGGGAGCACCGTCACACCCCATCCAGAAGTTGGGCTGCGCCGGCTTGATTTTGGCAGGCCACCACGTGCCGCATGCCGCCTGATAGTTGTATTCGCGTATGCGTCCGTCGGGGGTGTGCTGGAAATGGCTGTTGTGTGCATGCCCGGAGAGTACGTTGACACGGCTGAACGGTGCAAGCAGCGAATCAAGACGCGAGCCGCCGTCGGTCATGCGATAGACGCTCTTCACGGTGTCACCGTCGGCCACCGGATAGCTGAGCAATATGCCATGCATGGTAAGGAACAGCGGAGTCGACTTGTCGGACACCGTGGCAAGGTCGCGCTCAAGCCAATCGAGCTGCTCGGATGTAATACCGGTGCGATAGTTGCGTTTGCCGTGATGGCCCGGCGTAGCACCCTCGTTTCTGTAAAGTATATTGTCAAGCACCACGAAATGGCATCCTCCACGGTTGAACGAATAATATGACGGGCCGTTCACCTTGTGCCAGGTTGATGCACCCGGAATATCGCCCTCGAAATAAGGGTCGTTGTCGTGGTTGCCCATAGTATGGTAGACGGGCGCGGCTACAGTGAAGTCGGCGTTGAAGTCCGACAAACCATAATTGTTGTCATACCAGTAGTGGTCGCACGTCTGGTCGCCAAGCGTGATGACTATAGGACTAAGTCCGCGCTGCCGGAGCGAATCTACGGCGCGGTTCATATCCGGCACATATAGTCCGCGCAGGCGCTCGCGGTCACCGGCACGGTTGGAAATCTGGAGATCGGCCACTGCTATCACGGCAAGCGACGAGTCGACGGGTAATTTCCTGAGCCGGAAATCCGCGCGGACATCCTTCCCCGGTGACACTTGTTGCCAGAACTTCGGACGGTTGGCTATCATCTCCGCAGGTTCGAAACCGTCGGGCGACGACACGAACACGTAACCGAGATCAAGCGGTGATGAAAGCCGGTAACGCCCGTCGGCATCGGTCATCACCACATTATGCCCGTCGGACACTGCTACCGACTGCAAAGGCTCGCCGGAGAGGGTCGATACTGTTCCCTCGACGACGGTTTCAGCGAATGCTCCCATTGCCGCCACCGAAAGCATCGTAGCTAATAAAGTTCTCATATTCTTTATTTCTGTCAATGATTATTCTTCCGAAGTGGTAGAGCCGCGCACAATCAGCGACGAGTGGAGCGTGATGTTCTGCTGTGGTGCGCTCGGTATGTCGATCTTCTCCAAAAGCAGACGCACGGCAATGCGGGCCATCTCAACCACGTTCTGCTCCACTGCCGTAATCTGCGGATAGACGAACGACGACAGCTCGGTGCCGGACATGGTACATATGGCCACATCCTGCGGAATCACGATATTACGTTCCTGAAGCGTACGTTTTGCCCCGAGAGCCTGCGTCTCGGTAAAGCAGTATATTGCATCGAAGTCTATGCCTCCGTCAAGCAAGCGTTCCACGGCAGACGCGCCATCCTCAACCGACACTCCACCGGTCGACACAACAAGACGGCGGTCGACAGGTATGTGGAATTTCTCAAGCGCCTCGCGGTATCCCTGCGAACGCGCACGCGAGTTTTCTATGTATGACGGCCCGGCAAGGTTCACTATGCGCCGACGACCGCTGCGTATGAGATGCTCTACAAGGAAGAACGACATAAGTCCGTCGTTGGAACAGACCGACGAGCATTGAAGGTCGCGTATGGTACGGTCGAAAAACACTATAGGGAAATTGGAGCGGACCAGATTCTCAAAATGGTCGCGGTTGGCCAGATTATGGGTAACCGACACCAGCAGCCCGTCGACACGCCCGTTCTCGAACATGTCGAGATTCTGTCGTTCGCGCGCAGGATCCTCGCTCGAAACGGCGATCAGCACCCTGTAGCCGAGCGGCTGCACTGCTTCTTGCACCGTCGTGACGAAAGCCATCGAAAAGGGCGTGGTTATCTCAGGCACTATTATGCCTATGATCTTGTTGGCCTTGGCGCGAAGATTCACAGCCGTCATATTACGACGATATCCCATCTCCAGCGCCTTGGCGCGGACGCGTTCAATAGTCGACGGACTGACGTTGCGTATATCTCCCGCCAGAGCACGTGATACGCTCGACTTGGAAATGCCGAGCGCGTCCGCTATATCTTTTATTGTAACGTATCGCATCAGATATCAGATTTTGAATTCGGAGGCCCTGATATTCCATTCCGGGAGGAATTCACGCCTATTTGTCCATGTCAAATTTAGGCAAATTCCACTAATAAAAAATCAAGTTCAGGAAAAAAGCGAACAAGAGGCGTATCGGGAACGGTTGCGCAGTCCGCAAACGGTTGAGGTCTTACACCCCTGCGCCTAACCCGGCACCGCAACCGATTGAGGAAACCGCAACCGATTGCGGGAACGGTTGCGAAAAATAAAAGCGTTAAATCATTTCCATGAAGTCGCGAGGCTTTATAATTTTATGTCATAAATTCTACCAATCAGACATTTAACATTTCTGAAAATATATCATGAAAGAAAACATGAACGTGGCCGTGATGAACGGCATCGGGAAAATGGGACTCATCAAACGTCCTGTCCCGGTCCCTGCAAAAGGTGAGGTACTTGTGAAAATCGACTACGTGGGAATCTGCGGGTCCGACATACATTATTATGAAAGCGGACGTATCGGCAACTACATCGTGGAGCCTCCCTTCGTGCTCGGACATGAAGCCGCCGGAGAGGTGGTGGCCCTCGGAGAAGGGGTCAACGGCCTGAGTCTCGGCGACCGTGTGGCCCTCGAACCGGGAAAGACATGCGGCCACTGCCGCTATTGCCGCGAAGGCAAATACAATCTCTGTCCCGACGTGGTGTTCTTCGCCACTCCTCCGGTCGACGGCGTGTTCCAGGAGTATGCCGTCCATCCCGCCGACCTCTGCTTCAAGCTCCCTGACAACGTAAGCAATCTTGAAGGCGCCCTTATCGAACCGTTGGCGATAGGATTCCATGCCGCCAACCAGGGGGGAGCGCATGCCGGGCAGAAAGCAGTGGTGTTCGGAGCCGGATGCATAGGACTGGTGTGCATGATGGCCCTAAAAGCCGAGGGCGTGTCGGAGATAATCGTAGTCGATGTAATGCCGAAGCGTCTTGAAAAAGCGTTGAAGTTAGGCGCCTCCGCCGTAGTCAACGCGGCGCAAGAGAATACGGTGGAACGTATCGCCGAACTTACCGGAGGCGAGGGCATCGACTTGTCAATCGAGACCGCAGGCACTGAAATCACCACACGCCAGGCCATCGAGGTGGCACGCAAAGGTTCCACGATAGTGCTCGTGGGCTATAGCAAGACCGGGGAACTCACCCTGCCCATATCGCTATTCATTGACAAAGAACTCACGTTCAAGAGTGTGTTCCGCTACCGCCACATCTATCCTATGGCCATAGAGGCTGTGGCCAAGGGACGTGTGAACCTAAAGGATGTAGCCACGCACATATTCGACCTGTGCGACATACAGGAAGCCATGGACCGAAGCGTCAGCGACAAGGCCAACATCGTAAAGGCCGCAGTCAGAATCAATCCATAACACCAACCGAATGCCATGGATTCACTGAATTACATAGTATTGTTCCTTTATTTCCTCGGGCTGATCGCCGTCAGCTGGCTCATGTCGCGCCGCATAAAAAGTTCGGAGGACATGTTCATCGCCGGCCGCAGCTCCTCATGGTGGCTGTCGGGGATGTCGACCTACATGACCATATTCTCGGCAAGCACATTCGTGGTGTGGGGAGGTGTGGCCTACCGCTCAGGCATCGTGGCTGTCATCATCGGCAACCTCGTAGGAGTGGCATGCCTGGTGACCGGACGATGGCTCGCCGGCAAATGGCGACAGATAAAAATCAACTCTCCGGGCGATTTCATAGCGGTACGCTTCGGCAAGACCACCGTCGATTTCTACACCATAGCGGGGATAATCGGGCGCGGCGTTCACACCGGCGTGGCCCTCTACGCCATAGCCGTGGTGATGTCGACGCTGATGATTCTTCCGGAAGGACACTTCCTCGCCGACGCCTCGGGCCACCTTTCCATAGCGTGGGCAGTGGTAATCCTTGGGGTCATCACTCTTGTCTACACTATCGCGGGCGGTTTCCTCGCCGTACTCATGACCGATGTCATACAGTTCGGCGTGCTCATCACCGTTGTGCTGTTCATGATTCCGCTATCGCTCCACACAATAGGAGGAGTCGACAATTTCATCAACTCTCCGTCGCTCCCATCCACCTACTTCGACCTCTCCTCCGGAGAATATCCATGGATATGGCTTCTGCTGTGGACGGGGCTGAACATCTTCCAGATGGGCGGCGACTGGCCTTTCGTGCAGCGCTACATCAGTGTCCCCACCGCGCGCGATGCCCGTCGCAGCAATTACCTCGTCGGAGTGCTGTATCTCCTCACCCCTATCCTGTGGTATCTCCCCGCCATGGTCTACCGCACCATAAATCCCGAGGCCAATCCCGAGCAAGCCTACATACTCATGAGCCAGACGGTGCTCATGAAAGGGATGCTCGGTGTGATGCTCGCAGCGATGATCTCGGCCACACTCAGCTGCGTGTCGGGCACGCTCAACGTCTATGCAAACGTGTTCACCTATCAGATATACGGGGCTGCCCATCCGCAGGCCAAGGATCGGACGCTTATCAAGGCCGGACGTCTGTTCACGCTCGCATTCGGCGTAGCCATAATCGCCATAGCATTGCTCATCCCGCTTATGGGAGGCGCGGAGCGTGTGGTGGTGACAATCCTTACCATGGTGATCGCACCTCTTTTCATCCCCTCGGTGTGGGGTCTGCTGTCGAGCCGCATCAACGGTCGTCAGGTAATATGGTCGATGCTCGCCACCTACGCGATAGGCATCACCATGAAGTTCACCCTTGCCGGGATAGTCAACAACCAGGTGCTTGAAGCCACCGTAGGACTCCTCCTGCCGGTCGCCCTCATGGCGGCGCTACAATTGCGAGGCTACATGAAAGGATACGTATGCCCCGGCTATACAAAGGTAGCCGCCATGGAGGACAAGAGCGCCGACCTACAGCCCGACGAGGCCACGCGGAGCGCTGTGAAGTCCTACTCCTTCATGGCCGTCAACTGCTTCCTCGTGACGCTCGGCGCGATTGCCCTGCTGCTCGTGTATCTCATGTGCACCGAGGTCTACGATCCGGCGGTGCGCTGCATAATGACCGCCACGTGCATCATCATAGCGTCGCTCATAATCATATATCTGGCATACCGAATGGTAGATTCACGCAATAAAAAGGTTGTCACCGCATGAAGAAAGGACTGACATATCTGCTGCTTGCCGGCGTCATTACCGGGATGCCGCCCCAGGAGTCCCGTGCGGCCGACACTCGATGCGAGGTAGCCTACACCAAGGATGCCTCACGCCGTTCACAGCAAGGGATGGCCCTGTGGGGCGACCTTTTGCTGGCATTCGAGCACGGAGGTCACTGCACGGTCTACGACCGCAGTAGCGGCTCTCTCCGCAATGCAGGAGAGTTCGATGTGGAGTCATCATCACCGGCCAACCATTGCAACCAGGCCAATTTCGGCATAGAGCGACTTCCTGGCGCGGAGATGCCGGTGATATACCTCTCTGTGGCGCAGCCCAAAAGCGCCCTCGACATGCGATGCCATGTGGAGAGCGTAAGCCGCAAGGATGGCAAATGGAGTTCGAGCCTTGTGCAGACTATCGAACTTGACACCGCAGGATGGGCCAAGAGCGAGCTTAACACCATATTCGGCGCACCATCATGGCTCATCGACAGGGAAAGAGTCTCGCTGTGGGTTCTCTCGGGAAGAGTGCGCACTGTGCCGGCCGCGATGCCGACATTCGCCCACAACAAGCTTGTGGCCACGCGCTTCCGGCTGCCCGCGATTTCCGAAGGAAAATTCGTGAGGCTCGGTGCCGACGATGTGGTTGAGCAAGCCGTGTTCGACATGGACGCATATGCCACACAGTCGGGGTGCATCCATGATGGCAAAATCTTCTACTCTTTCGGATTCGGTGACAAATATCCGGCCACTACCTCCAAAATCCGTGTCTACGACCTCGACAGCCGATGTGTGACAGCACGTGTGGATCTCGACAGCCTCATCCGCCAGGAGTGCGAGGCGCTGATGGTCGACGGCGACAGGATGCTCGTCAACACCAACAGTGCGCTCATCTACTCAGTGACTCTGCCCGAGATGCCGGATCCCACCTTGTGGCGCGGCACATACCGCGTTGACCCGTTCACAGAGGTGGAGGACCGCACGGCACCCGAAGGCTACGTCCCTTTCATGATCAGCACATACTGCCGCCACGGCATACGCCACATCGACAGCGCCCCGGTGCTCCCGCTCGTGAAAGAGGTCCTTGAATGGGGCGACTCCACCCGGCTGCTCACACCACTCGGAAGCATCATTCTCGACCGCCTGCATGCCCTGTGGCCGTCGGTAAAGATGCGCACGGGCGACCTCACCGCCGCCGGAGCGCGCCAGTGGGAAGCTTATGCTGCAAAACTCCTCCGGGAATATCCCGAGGTGTTGGCCCCCGGCGCCATCGTCCGGTCCCAGTCTACCAATGTGATGCGCACGGCCCGGTCAATGGAGGCATTCAACGGAGCTGTAGGGCGCCTATGTCCCGGAGTTAAGGTGTCGGGCGATGTCAGCAGCCGCTATCATATATGGCTCAATCCATATGCCAACGACTGTCCCACCAAGCTCCCCATCGACGAGGAGATGCGTTCAAGCTCAGGACGATGGTATCCGTTATGGCGCGACTTCGTAAGCACCCATGTCGACCTTCCCGCATGGCTTGCCCGCATATTTGTCCGGCCCGACAGTGCCGCCGCACGCTTCGATGCCGTAAAGCTGTGCGAGGCTATGTTCACCCTGTCCAACGCCGCTCCAGCGCTCGACCGTCCGGAGTCATTCTCCGAGCTGTTTACACCCGTGGAAACCGAGGCCATGTGGGAAGCCGACAATGTAAGACAGTACATGCAGAAAGGACGCCACGCCGTAAACCTCGGCCGGGGTTGGCAGCAGGCGGCACGCATGCTCGACAACATCGTGGCAAACGCCGACGACGATCTCGCTGCCGGACGACGCGGAGCACGCATGCGCTTCGGCCACGACGGCTGCATGATGGCTCTCCTCGCCCTGCTCGAAGCCGACTCATGGGGCCAAGTCACCGATAATCTCGACGATGTAAAAGATTTCTGGCAGACATGGCGCATACCCATGGCCTCGAAGGTAAGCTTCGTTTTCTTCCGGCGTCCCGACAATCAGCGCGTGCTCGTGAAAGTGCTCCTCAACGGGAAAGCGCTGTCGTTCCCCCTCACCTCAACGAAGAAGGGACAGTGCTACGACTGGAAGGAGTTCCGACACATGTGCCTTGCAAAGATCGACGCCGCGACAGATGCCCTTGAGGCCTCGGCGTCGACCCCTCTCAACGGAAAATGAATCAAACAATATTAACCTCAAAAACAAATCATGAAAATCCTTTCAAGACTACTCTTCATCACTCTCATAGCGATGATGACAGCCTGCTCCGACGACGATGCGGCTCCTTACATGGAACTGTCGCACAAGGAGGCAGCCTTAAAGGCCGACGGAGGTACCATTACCATGACTGTCACTTCCAACGTCAGGTATGTGGTAAACCACTCCAGCGAGTGGATCACCATCAGGGAAGCGGCAAACGAACACAATGTGACGACATTCACCATCGATGTCAGCGCCAACGAGGACTATGACGACCGCACGGGACGCATAAAATTCATCGGTGACGGAGTGACGCCCAAAGCCTTCGACATCACCCAGAGAGGTGTAGTACCCACAGGCGTGTCGGTGAAGAACATCACCGTGGAAGCCGGCGACACCGAAGCTGCCTTCACCGTGCTTGGAGAAGGCCCGTGGACAGCCGTCGCATCCAATCCGGACTTCGTCCTCACGCCATCCTCGGGCGACGGCCGGACAGATGTAAAGGTGAGCTTCCCGCGCAACCAGGCCATGGAGGACGTGACTACAACCATAACCGTATCGATCGACGGAAAGAACTATACCCTCACCATCACCCAGGCCGCACTCGATCTCACTCTCATCACCGAATGGGCCATAGATGCCAACAGCGACGAATACAAGCAGACATGGGGCGCAATGAACTTCAAGAAGTCGAAAGCCGGATTTATCGAAGCATACGCCAACCCGACCACGGGTACAGGCTCGATACGCTTCTACAACTCCGACAAGTCGGACCGTCCCGATGACGGGAAAGGTATGCGAACACAGACCGGCACACACGGCGACCTCATGATACGCGGATGCGTCACGACAGACTACTGGCTCCTGGAGTGCGGCAACAAATCGTTTGACGAAGTGCCGGCAGGGATGCCAATGCGATTTGAATTCACCGGCCACATATATTCGAGCTGCGCGGGCCACTGGATGGCCGAATATCTCGACGGCGGAGAATGGTTGCCGATCATGACTCCAAAGACCGTGACACTGACCGCCACCGAGGGCCTTTCGGGGGCAAGCGGGAACTGGAGCGAGACAGTGACCTACAACTACGAATATCCCAAGGACGGTATCTATGTGCTCTTCGAGGGTACGTTCACCCTGAAGAACCCGTGCGAGAAGGTGCAGATAAGGCTGCGTCCGGCCACAGAGATAGCCGTATGCGGCAAATACATCGACCAGATCTCGCAGAGTACGTGCACACGCTTCACCGCGCAACACCCCCACGACGGTGACAAGGCCGTAAAGGAGTATAACCAGACGGTAAAGCTCGAATTCGTAAAGTAGCAACCTAATCCATCAGAAAAATCATGAAATCCCACAAAATGAAATCATTCATAGACACGCTGCGCAAAGCATCGGCCACCATCCTCGTGATGGCGGCAATGCTCTCACCGGGCGCGGCAACCGCACAAGGATCGACCTTGAGCGGCACCGTGACCGACGAGACCGACGAACCGGTGGTAGGGGCTATCGTGGCCGACATGGGCGGCAAACTCTCCGCCATGACCGACATCGACGGCAAATACTCTATAAAGAACGTGCCCGCAGGTTCCGAAATCAAGGTCACCTATCTCGGCTACAAACCGCAACAGGCCAAATGGACCGGACACGGACACCTCGACTTCAAACTGCAGCCCGACGTGCAGATGCTTGAGGAGACGGTGGTCATCGGCTATGCCACGGTAAAGAAAAAAGACCTAACGGGCGCCGTAGGTGCCATCGGCTCCGACCGCCTTGAGAAACAACGCTCCCCCAACCTGTCTACAGCCCTCCAGGGCGCAATCCCCGGACTCGACATCACCCGCAGCGGCAGCATGCCCGGAGCGGGCGGCACAATAAAGGTGCGCGGCGTGACCACCATGGGCGACAGTTCTCCTCTCATCCTTGTTGACGGCACGCCCGTCAACGACATAGACAACGTCAATCCCGACGACGTAGAGTCGATATCCGTGCTCAAGGACGCCGCAGCAGCATCCATCTATGGCGCCCGTGCGGCAGCCGGCGTGATTCTCGTCACCACCAAAGGCGCGAAGGAAGGCGACCTCAAGATCAGCTACAACGGGGAATTCTCCCTGATGCACGCATCCTCATTCCCAGACTATGTGGTCGATCCCGTGCGCCACATGCAGATTGTAAACGAGACACGCTGGAACGAAGCCGGAAATCCTGCCGGCGGTGAATACCCCACCTACTCCAAGGATTACATCGAGTCGTACATGGACAATCATTTCTACGATCCCATCGACTATCCCCTCTACGACTGGCGCGACCGCATACTACGCTCCACAGCCCCGCGCACGAAGCACAACGTAAGCCTCTCCTACGGCAACAAGCAGGTAAAGACACGTATTTCCGCCTCATATGAAAAGACAGAGGCCCTCTACGAAGGCTCCGACTACCAGCGTATATTCCTGCGCGCCAACAACACCATAAAGTTCAACGACAACTGGACGGCATCGGTCGACCTCTCCATGCGCCACTCGATAAAGAACGACCCGCACTCGGGCAGTCCCATACGCGCCGCACTCAGTTATCCACAGATCTATGCCGGCACATATCCCGACGGACGCATCGCCGCCGGACAGTCGGGCACCAATCTCGAGGGGGCGCTCCTCGAAGGAGGTACGAAGAAGAACACCATGGACTATCTCACCGGCAAGATATCGCTCACCTACAAGCCGTTCCGGTTTCTCACGATACAAGGCACCGTGACACCGACCCTATCGTTCCAGAAAGTGAAGGACATGCGGCGTGCAGTGCCATTCTACGACGCGTTCGACACCGACCAGCTCCTGGGCTACGTGGTAGGCTACGAGACCAACTACCTTCTGGAGACACGTGCCGACTCAAGGGCGCTCGAGAAATCACTCACGGCGACATTCGACAAGGAATTCGGCATACACTCCGTCAACGTCCTCGCAGGATATGAGGACTATACCTACGACTACGAGGTGCTTAAACCCGGTTCCAACGGTATGACCCTCCCCGACTATCCATATCTCGACAATGCCAACAAGAACCAGCTCGAAGCCCTGGGAAGCGCTTATGAGAACGCTTACCGCTCATTCTTCGGACGCGTGATGTACAACTTCGACCGCCGCTACTTCATCCAGGCCAACATACGCGGCGACGGATCGTCGCGATTCGCCAAGAAACACCGCTGGGGCTGGTTTCCCTCCGCATCAATAGGCTGGCGCATCAGCAACGAGAAGTTCATGGAACATCTCTCTCCCGTGCTCTCCAACCTTATGCTGCGCGCTTCCTACGGCTCACTCGGCAACGAACGCATAGGCAACTACCCCTACCAGGCATCCGTAAGCCTCAACAACGCCATAATGTTCGGTCCTAAAGGCCCGCAGGCCGTGACCTCCGGAGCTCAGATCGCATATGCCGTGGAGGACATCACCTGGGAATCGACCCACACATGGGACATAGGCTTCGACCTCGGACTGTTAAACAACCGCCTCGACCTCACCGCCGACATATACTACAAGAAAACCAAGGATATGCTGATAGCCACCGAGATACCGCTCTTCATCGGATATAACGCCCCCGAAGTAAACGCCGGCGACATGAACACGCGCGGCTGGGAGGTGAAGGTATCCTGGAACGACAACATCGGCAAGGACTGGACCTACGGAGCCGGATTCAACATATCCGACTCACGTTCCAAGATGGGCAACCTCGGCGGAAAGGTACAGTACAGCGGCAACTGCATCATACGCGAAGGTGACGAATACATGGCATTCTACGGCTACCGTGCCGACGGCATCTACCAGACCCAGGAAGAGGTCGACAACTCGGCCAAACTGATCGCAGCCGTAGGGCCCGGCGACATCCGCTTCAAAGACCTGGGAGGCGCCGACGGAACTCCCGACGGTAAGATCGACACCACATACGACCGCGAGGTGCTCGGCTCCTCGCTCCCCCACCTGCTTTTCGGCGGATATATCAACGCCGGATACAAGGGGATACGCTTGTCGGCGGCGTTCAACGGCGTCGGACGTCAGAAAGTGCGCATGTCGGAGGCCATGGTGCGCCAGTCATCGTTCCGCGCCGCCCCCGAGATCATCATGGGCAAGTACTGGAGCGTCTACAACACTCCGGAGCAGAACCTGAAGGCAGAATATCCGCGCCTCAACAACGCCACGGGCGAAAAGAACAACTACGAGATGTCAGACTTCTGGCTTATGGACGGTTCCTACTTCCGCGTGAAGAATATCAATCTCAGCTACTCTTTCCCGAAGCATCTTGTCAACGCCATACGCCTCAACAACCTGCGCGTGTATTTCAACGTGGAGGATCCATTCTGCTTCCATCACTATCCTAAAGGATGGGATCCGGAAGTCAACTCGGGAGGCACCAACTACATAGCCACATCCTATACTTTCGGCCTCGACTTCTCCTTCTAACCATTTGAATGTACTGAAATGAAAGCAACAGCAATATATCAGAGCGCCATATTCTGCACCGCGATGCTACTCGCCACATCGTGTGCCGACCTCGACCTACAGCCGCTCACCCAGCCGTCATCCGGCACCTGGAACTCCAAGCTCGAGGAAGTGCGCATATCGGTCAACGACCTCTACCGCGACTATCCCTACAATCTCGAAAAGCGATGGTTTACCGACGGACACACCGACGACTTCTCACACCGCAACAAGGTGTACGACGTCCCTTCCGGTACACTGTCGAGCACCACCGGATGGATACAGACGACATGGGAAAACACCTATAAGGCCATCAGCCGTTGCAACCGAGTGCTCGAAAGCCTCGACGAGCTTGGCTACGACTCCGACGAGGCGAAACGTCTGGCTGGAGAGGCCCGCATGTTCCGTGCGTTCTTCTATGCACGCCTGATAACCCTTTGGGGCGACGTGCCCTTCTTCACCACGGCAATCACCATCGAGGAGGGGAGGCAGATGGGCCGCACTCCCGTGGCCGACATACTTCCGACAATATACTCCGACTACGACTATGCCATCGAGAACCTTCCCGAAAGCAACGTGGTCAACGGCATATGGCGTGTCAACCGCTACGTGGCGGCATCCCTGAAATGCCGCATAGCCCTTACGATGAAGGACTGGGAGATAGCGCGCGACGCCGCCAAAGCGGTCATCGACTCCAAACAATACTCCCTCTATCCCGACTACGGCGAGCTGTTCCGCGACAAGACCATGGACAACGGCGAATTCATATTCTGCATACCCAAGTCGGTGGAACTCGAGCAGTCGGACGACGTAAAGACATTCATGCTGCGCACCGTCAACGGACAGGCAGTGGCCAATCCTTCCTGGGATCTTCTTGCGGCCTACGAGTGCACCGACGGGAAGCCAATCGACGAATCGCCGCTCTTCGACCCGAAAAATCCCTATCTCAACCGCGACCCGCGCTGCTGCGAGACATTCGCCGCCCCCGGATCGGTAATCTACGGATGCGTGTTCGATCCCAGCCCCAAGGCGACCAACGTGCTGCTCGACGGGAAATCGGTCAAGAACAAGGACTCGAAAGTCAACGACCAATATGCCGCCACGACCGGCACATGCCTCCGGAAAGGTGCGCAGGACAGCTGGCGCACCGGCGAGATGCAGAGCGAAAATCCGACCGTCATCATACGCTATGCCGACGTACTGCTGATGTATGCCGAGGCGAAGGTGGAACTCAACGAACTTGACAACGCCATGCTCAACGCCATCAACGACGTGCGCGCACGTGCCTACAAGACCACCCGTGACAACGTGACGGCTTATCCGGCGCTGGCCATGGCCGACCAGAACAGCATGCGTCTGGCCATACGCCGCGAACGCCGCGTGGAATTCGCCTGGGAAGGACGCCGGTTCTTCGACCTGCTCCGTTGGGAGGGCTGGATGGAGAAAGCCTTCAGCCATGACTACTACGCTTTTCCCAACAAATCAGGCATGGCCGACATGGAGAAGAATGGCGAATATTACTGGCCCGGCACACCCGAGATTGACGAATACGGAATGGCCGACTTCAAGCCCATGTTCGATGCCGGCAAGATCGCACGCGTGCTCCCGCGCAAGTTTGATCCGCGCCTGCCGCTCCTCCCCCTACCATTCGTGGATGTCGACATATCCAACGGGAAGATCCAGAACAATCCCGGATGGTAAGGCAACAGAATGGACTGTCGGACAGTTCAGACAAGTCTGGCAGTTCGGACAGTCCACCAATCCGATTTACAAATCTCAATTATATTACTGATTTAAAACAATCGCACAATGAGTGTAGACGAAATATTACTCCGGAGTCGCTTCCAGCCCCTCGAAAGGGTATTATGCTACGACGTGTTCAACACAGGCTTCAACGGCTGGATGACGCTGCTCCCCAATTTCACGGAATATCCCGATTTCGACGTACCAAAGACCCTCGTTAACAAGGACCAATGGCCTCCGGTTATGCTCAGTTCGGCCACCTACCGCTATCCCGGTACCCACGGGGCAATGTCCGGAACGTTCAGCCTGAAACTATCGACGCGCCCCGTACATTCACGCTACGAGGATATACCGGCTCCGGGGTCGATGGGCCACGCCATAAAGCGCCTGTCGTTCTACCGGCCCGGAAGCCGCTTCCTACAGATAGAATGCTGGTTCTCCTATACCGCAGAGCAGGACACACTCGACCCCGAGGGCACTCCGCAGCCGGGACTCCACGAGAAGAGCATACGTGCCTTTGGCATGGGATTCGACATACAGGAACGCGGCGAGCGCTACCAGGTGGGAGTCCGTCATCTCAACTGCTTCAACGGCAACCTCGTACAGCGCTGGGAAATAGAGAATTCCGCCGATGTCACCGACAAGGAATGGGCATTCGGACTTGAAGGAGACTGGTGTAAGAGAGGCATCGACCCTTGGTGGTTCGGACGACGCTATCCCGACGGACGCCACGAGGCATTCCAGGTGATTCCCGACTCCCACCAGAAGCTCATCTACAACGAGACCGACTGCAAGCTCAACTGGCAGTACATGCGGCTTAAGATCGACACGCTCAACCGCGAGTATGTGGAATTCCAGTGCCAGGATCGCATATGGGACCTGCGCGGCACTCATGTCACGAATGTCCCCGGCTATCACCGCATCGATAACCTCATCAACCCGCTCTTCTGGGTAGAGACCGACCAGGACCGACGCGTCTACTTCTACATCGACTCCGTAGTCGTGTCGCAGGAGTAACCATACCACCCCATCCATCAACCTCCAACAATCATCATGAAACAATTCAATGCATCACACCTTGAGATAAAGAAGTGGTTCGCCGGACATCTGGAGACCCATCCCTATGAGGCCGGCTGGGCCGATGAAGCCATCTTCTTCATAATGATCGAACATGCCGAAGGTGAAAGACCCACGATTACGGCACACGTAGAAATCTCGCACGACGGTGTCAACTGGGCCTCCGACGGGACTACTCCCGTAAGTTTCACCGGCATAGGGCTACATCCCGTCAAGGTAGCCCCGAATTTCGGCAACTGGCTGCGTCTGGTAGCCGACATCGACGGTGGCAAGCTCTTCCTAAACATTCAGATACACTGCAAAGGATAATCCACTACCATGAACCGACTCATCAAATACATGGGTGTCGCCGCCATGACATCCGCAATCATATCGGGCTGCTCCGACGACAAAGAATATTTCGGCGCACCTCCCATCAAACAGCCCGCTCCGAAGGAAGTCTACGTACAAGGCACGGTAAAGACCGCAGAGGGGATGCCTCTCGCAGATGTAGCCGTGTCGGATGGCTACGACATCGTAACGACCGATGCCGACGGAAGATACTCCCTCAAATCGGAAGTGCCTCTGGGCTATATGTTCGTCTCCACTCCCGACGGCTACGAACCGGCAACCTTCCTTGACAACAACCGCCCCAAATTCTGGCAGAACGTCAACAAGAACGCTCCTTCGGGAGTCGACTTCATCCTGAAAGCCACCGACTGCAAGCCGCTGTCGATAATAGCCATCGCCGACCCGCAGATCTCCGACCGCGCCGGCGACGTGGAGCTTTTGAAGAACATGTACGTGCCTCAGATCAACCGCGCCATCGACTCGCTAAAGACCGCAGGAACAAGTCCCATCGTGGTCACTCTCGGCGACATCATCTGCGACTGGTTCGTGGCCAACGGTTTCGGCTACACTCTCGACCGGTTCAATGCCGACTTCAAGGTCAACGCCCCCGTCTACCATACAATGGGCAACCATGACAACGACCCTTTCATCGAGGGCGATCTGGCGAGCGCGTCGACATGGCACTCGCATGTAGGGCCGAGCTACTACTCGTTCAACCGTGGCGGCGCACACTTCATCGTCACGGACAATATCGTTTACACCAACCCGGGGGCGGCGCCGGGAGTGTCGGGCAAGCGTTCTTACACCACCGCCTACACAAAGGAACAGCTCCAATGGATCGAGAAGGACCTCGCGACAATAAAGGACAAGACCGCACCGCTATTCATCACCATGCACGGCATCCTGCTGACCTATCCGGAAGCCGAAGGTGTGCAGGTGAGCAAGGTCTACCGCTTCGACGACGGAGGCCCACAGCTCGGAGCTCTGCTGAAGGATTTCACCAACGTGAAGGTGTTCTCCGGCCATTCCCACAAGAACCATTTCCAACACACTCCCGAAGGCAACATCCGCGAATACAACTATGCCGGCACCAACGGCGGATGGTGGCCGGCGGGCTACAAGCCCTACAAGCCCAACCTGCCGCTATGTCTCGACGGCACGCCATGGGGAATGGGCATATGGAATCTGTCGTCGGGCACCGCACAGCACATATTCAAAGGCTACGAGCTTCCTGTCGACCATCAGATACGCGCATATGACCTCAACACCCTCACGGTCGATGATCGCGAATTCACCAGCTCCTACCTGCCGGGCAACAGCGCCAACACCAACGTGGTGCAGGCCAACGTGTGGGCATGGGAACCGGGATGCACTGTGAAAATGATAGAGAACGGCCGGGAGCTTGCCGTGAAGCGTGTTAAGATGCCCGACCCTTACCTCATCACAAAATATCTCGTTCCTATAAAGAAAGAGTATCCGAAGTGGGACAGCGGACTTAATCCGGAATCCACAGCCCACATGTTCCGCGCACAGGCGTCTACCGCCGACTCACCCGTCACCATCGAGTTTACCGATTTGTCGGGCCGCAAGTTCACGACCGTGCTCAACCGTCCCGCTCCCGCAGAATAAGAGGTTGTTTAAAAACAGCCTCTAAACCTATTTCCCCTGATAAGTGGCCATCCGCCGCAAACGTACAGATGGCCACTTATCAGGAAATACACTTCTAATCCCAAACTTAAAGATTCATGAAAAAATTTCTACTTCTCGGTGCTTCGGCACTACTGACTCTCCCGTCCGGCGCACAGACCGACTACCATGGATTCAGCATCGATGCCTCGCAGGCGCTCATCGACAATCCCTTCAACCAGGCGCTCGGCGAGCCTTGGTATCGCAACAACAAACAAATATCGCTCCAGGCATTCTACCAACCTGAATACAGTACACTGACCGTCAACGAGGAACTGACAGAATGGGAACATGGCACCACCACCCACACCGACGCCAAGGGAAAGTTCGGCGACCTAACCTCCAACGCCACGAGCCATAAGGGCACGCAGAACTACCATGTGGATTTGGCCTTGAAAGAAGGCTTGGTCAACGGTGCGGTGCTCAAGGCGGAGATGTCCGACAACGGCCTCTGCTACGTCACAGTCCCCGAGCAGTACTACGTGAACAACGAGCTTGTCGACGTGCCGCCCACGGGTGGCGACATACGCATACGCTTCTTCATGCTTTCCGGCGACAAAGGCCGAATCAACGATGCCGACAACCCATTGAGCCATACCGAGGACATAACCGGCGTATATCTGACAGTCGACGCACCATCGACCGTAAGAATCACGAGCGACTTCACGGAGGCCGCCCCAACGGCATTCGACGGCAAGAAGATGGATTCCGGAACGACCGACCAGCTCGGCGCGGTGTCGCGCGTGGCCTCGTTCCCCCTCCCGTCCACCAAAGGTAACGGCCCGGAGGACATCTCCTACACCGGAAAAGCCGAGAAGTGCTGGAACCTGTTCACCTACAAGCGCACTTCCGACACCTATGCTTTCCCGATCAACACGGTGGACATAGTGTTTTACGGAGTGAAGCCCGGCGAGCGTGTGGGATGGACCAACTACCAGACCCTCCACGATGGGTACACCCCAAAAGCCTATTCCTCAACATCGGGTATCGACGCGCCGGCGCGTGACGTGACCGACACCACAGCAGATTACTACACCCTTCAGGGGATCAAGGTATCCCGGCCATCCAAAGGCGTATATCTCATGCGCAGGGGATCCGACGTGCGTAAGATTGTTTTGAAATAAAGGTTATTTAAGAATGCCTTTAAGGTTTGCCCCACATACCACATATATGTGGGTATGACAGAGACGGCGTGCCGGAATCCGGCACGCCGTCATGGTATGGAGTCAGAAGGAGGATAGTATTACCGGAGGGGAGTGGTGGGGAGGATGTCGGGGGCGGTGTCGGAAGGGATAGCCTTGATGAGCGTGCCGTCGAGGGCATAGAACAGGTCCATGTCGGCCTGTCCGGCTTTCTCTACCTCGAATACGTAGAACTCGGTGTCGGCACGGCGATAGTGGGTTATGTCGTCGATGGTCCACGTGCCGTACTCGCCACGCGGGAATGCCGCCGTAACTGCGTTGTCGGGCACAAGGAAGATGTCCTTGCCATAGTCCGTCTCGGTCATGACCCATGCGGTGGTCTTGTCGAACCACACATCATACCCGACCATGTTCTTTGTGAACTCGGCCACTCGGTATTCGTTCTTACGCTCCCATTTCACATTCTGCGCATCGGGAAACTGCTCTTTCAGCGCACTGTTGAACGCGGCATCCACCTTGTTGGTGATATAGGTGTCCTTGTCATCGTCATCATCGCTGTCGCACGACGGCATCACGACTGCCATGGCGGCCAATGCAAAAGCAAAGGCAAAAATGCGGCGAATTCTCTTCATAGTCCTGAGTGTTTTTAATATTGTCAACTTAATATTTATATATCAAGACCTTAACGCTCCCCGAAAGTAAATTGTTCGCACACGTGCCATCGTCGTGGCCCTGCGATTTTCTACTCACGCGGAAATTGCCTAACTTCACGGCATGGAAAAAGGAGATCCGACAAAACGATTCGCCATATTCGCCTCCGGCGAGGGGAGCAACGCCGAGAATATCATAAGATATTTCCGCGACAACGGCTGCCGCGCCGAGGTGGCGCTTATAGTGTGTAACAACCCCTCGGCGGGAGTAATCTCGCGCGCAGCCTTGCTCGGCACGGAAGTGCGCATAGTCAGCCGCAAGGAGCTGAACGAGCCGTCGACGCTGCTGCCCCTGATGGAGGAGTACGGCGTCGACGTGGTGGTGCTCGCCGGATTCCTGCTGATGATACCGCCGTTTCTCATCGACCGCTACCGTGGCCGCATCGTCAACCTCCATCCGGCGTTGCTTCCGAAGTTCGGCGGCAAGGGGATGTACGGACGCCATGTGCATGAGGCCGTCGTGGCCGCCGGAGAGAGCGAGACGGGCATCACCATCCACCACGTCAGCGACCGGTATGACGAGGGGAGGATAATATACCAGGCCTCTATACACGTGGCACCCGGCGACACTCCCGACGACGTGGCCGCCAAGGTGCGCGACCTTGAGGGACGCCACTTCCCCCGGGTGCTCGCCGAGACTTTCCTATAACCGTCACATCCAATTCATAGCAAAAGCATGTCAGAAACAATCAGACAGATAGCCGAATCCATAGCCCCGGCGAGCCTTCACCCGAACATAGCCACACCCGTGCTGCTCGCGTGCATAGCCGTAGTGGCGGTGGTAGCCTACTTCATGACAAAAGGCGCACTGATGATATTCGAGAAGATGATCCTGCGCAGCCCCACCCAATGGGACGACGACATGCTCAATCCTCGGCTCATGCGCGCGATATCGCAGCTTGCGCCGGCGCTGATAGTGTCGTGGCTCCTGCCGCAGACGTTCGCCGGCCAGGGCGACTCGCCGGACTCGGTGAAGTGGGCCGACATATTGACGTCGCTCTATATCCTTTGGGCGATAGTGCGCATAGTGGTCATCCTCATCGACAATCTCTACAAGGCGCTTCTGCGCCGCGACAGCCTCAAGGCGTATGCCATCACCGGCATATTCCAGATGTTCAAGCTGATAGCCATAGGTATAGGAGTAATCATCGCGATAAGCATACTCATCGGCAAGACCCCGATAGCCATACTCACGGCGCTGGGTGCGTCGGCGGCGGTGCTGTCGCTGGTGTTCAAAGACATGATACTGGGGCTTGTCGCGGGCATACAGCTGACGGCAAACAAGATGCTACAGCGCGGCGACTGGATCACGATGCCCGGGCGCGACCTCAACGGCGAGGTGATCGACGTGTCGTTGACCACGGTGAAGGTGCGCAACTGGGACAACTCGGTGACGACGGTACCCCCCTACTCGCTCGTGACCGACTCGTTCCGCAACTACCGCCCGATGCAGATGTCGGGAGGGAGGCGCGTCGACCGCGCCATATACATCGACATCAACACGGTACGCATGCTCGAAGCGCAGGAGGTCGAGAGCCTGCGTGCGGACGGCTTCCTGCCGGCCCGCGGCGCCGCGACGGAGAACGGGGAGAATGCTGTCCCGCGCCCAGAGAGCAGGCGCGTCAACCTGCGGCTGCTGCGCGACTACCTGGAGCATTATCTTGCCACCCATCCCGACGTCAACCCCGAAATGACGCTGATGGTGCGCCAGCTCTCGCCCACGCAGTCGGGGCTGCCGGTGCAGCTCTACTTCTTCACCCGCGACACGGCATGGGTCAACTACGAACACGTGCAGGCCGACATCTTCGACCATGTCTACGCGGTGGTGGGAAGGTTCGGCCTGTCGATATTCCAAGCGCCATCGGGCATAGACATCCTGTCGTCACCGGCAAGACACAGGTCCTACACATGATTTACAAAGCCGTGGCAATCCTTATAAAATGCTGTGGAGGATGGCTCGCGTATTATATTATGGGTTAATTTTGCCATGAGCGCACGGGAAACCGGACATACAGCCCCACCCGGCGGCTCAGCACATTCATTCGTCAATATCTATCTACGCGATCATGTCTAAAACGAAAACAGCGGTATGCCGGATGCTGTCGGCGATAGCCGTGCTGTCGATAATATGCTCATGCAGCCCTGATAAGAGGGGCGGCATGGAGTCGTTGCCGCCATGTGCGGTGACGGAGGGTCTCGACTCCCTTTTCAGCGGAATATTCCCAGAGGAGGAGGGCCCGGGCGGGATTGCCATGGTGATGCGCAACGATACTGTCGTCTACAGGCACGCGTTCGGCGTGGCCGACCTCCAGAGCAAGGAGCCGATCAACGACAGCACACTGTTCAACCTGTCGTCGGCATCGAAGATATTCACATCGGCAGCGTTGCTGAAGCTTTGCGAACAGGGTATGTTGTCGCTTGACGACAGCCTGTCGAAATTTTTCCCGGAATTCAATGAGGAGGTGTTCGCCCCTCTGACGATACGCCATATCCTCACCCATAGCTCCGGATTGCCCGACCCGCGTCCTGCCAACGCCAAGGAGTGGAGCAAATACCAGGACATGCACCATTCGGTGTTTGTCGACAATGAGGACTATGCCCTCTACGGCGACGAAGGGGAGCACATGCACTCGTTCCAGAACCTGACACGCGCCGACTTCGAGCCGGGCACACACTACAACCGCCAGGATCCGGCCTACATCCTCGTGGCCCCCATCATCGAGAAGGTGACAGGATCCACATTCGAGGAGTGGATGGACCGCAACATATTCAAGCCGGCAGGCACAAAGGAAACATTCTACTACAGCTACCTGTCGGAAATGCCACCTACATCCCACGCCTACCGTAAGGCGGATGGCCGTCCGGCATCGCTGGCCTTCCGCAGCGAGGACGGCCGATGGGAAGAATATGACTTCGGCGAGGCGCCGTTCTTCCTGACCCGTGCCGACAGGGGTGTGTATAGCTCGGCACGCGATTTCATGGTCTGGAACCGAGCCTTGTACTCGGGGAAGATAATATCCGACTCGTCGCTCAAGGTAATCAACATGCCTTATATCCCGACCGACGTGCCGATGGTGTCGTTCGGACTGGGCACGGCCATACGCGAGGAGCCGGGCTTCCCGCTGAAAAGCTACCATATGAACAGCAACGGGGCATACTCCATCGTGGAGGGAACATGGCCGGAAGAGAAGCTGCACTACATAGTGTTTGCCAACCGCGCAGACTGGGACTACCGTGCGGTTACCGCATCGATCGACAGCATCTTCAAGGCCAAAGGCTTCCTGAAATAATATCGCACAGAGCACACGGAGCGCACAGAGATAAGAGTCGGGGGCTACCCGGAATCTCTGTGTGCTCCGTGTGCTCCGTGCGGTTAATCCGACGATGCTCTGCGGTTAATCCTGATGTTTCGGGAAGCATCCCTACGTCGGACGATACCCTGTGCGGTTGTGTCGAACGTGTGCCGTGCGGTTGCGTCCGACGGGATGCCGCTCAGGGCAATTGGAGGATGGCGGAGAGGAGGGCATCTCCGGTGACATGCTCGACAAAGGCGGCGGCGATGACCGGGGGAGCGCTTTCATCGGCGGCAGGCACGGTGAGGTAGATGCGCGGGATTATGCGGTTGGCGAAAAGGCGGTAGACGCGGTCGTCGGGCTGCGGCGAATAGGGCATAGTGAGCGATGCCTCGCGCCAGTACGGGGCGATGGAGGCCTCCCCCTCGGAGCGGGCAATGCACACGAAGCGCACGCCGCGCGACTGCACTACCGTGCGGTCGGCCACAGACTGCACGACGGGGAGGGCGGCGCGGCAGTCCGGACAGGAGGTGTCGAAGAAAGTAATCACGCATGGCGTGCGCTGCATGTCGGTGTAGCCGAAGCGTGTGCCGTCGTCGAGCGTCACCTCGAAGCGTGGCACGGCGTCGCCCGGCCCGAGCGCCACCACCGGCTCATCCTTCTCGGTGACACATCCGGCCATCACCATCGCCAGCAGAAGCATGAATATATAAAACAGTCTGACAGACATCGATTCATCTGAGATTATCCATTACAAACGAATACCACCTGCCGAATGTTGCGATATGTCCCGTCTCGTTGTACCGTTCAACGAGACGATCCAAATAATGCTTCTTACATACTTCTCCAGGCTGCCTTTTAGAATATCTGACATGCTGCTCTGAAAATATCTTTCTTAAATAAGAGTGATGGAATTGTGCCTTAGTCGAGAATTCATCGGGATTAATATTGTCCATGAGTTCCGGATCATTCTCCTTGACATTAAAATGACTGATATAGCGTCGCAGTGCTTCATCCTCCGGATTTGATTTAAAAATCCTACGGTTTCCCAAGAACCACGACTCCATACTGACTTTCTGCTCAAAAACAACAAGATTGAATGACGACAACGGTATATTCCGTTCTGTCAGCTTTTTATCAATCTGCCCCAATATATATTCCCGGGATTCTTCTTCCGTATCAATACAGACAATGAGAAAATCGATTATGGCCGTCCCTTTTGCATTTATATTATTAATGTCCTCTATAGCATTAGCTATATGATTATATATCGACGGAATTCCACCGCCGCTGAAAAGATAATAGTTGTTTTCATGCATGTCGAAAACATCGGACACGCGTGTAAGCGCCGGCGCGAGTATCTCCAACCATTTTGGATACACAATAGTTTCCGTTTTGTCTCCTTCTACTATTATGTATGCATTCATAATTGTCCGGTCCTGTAAGCGGAAGTCTGAATCAGCTGCATAAATGCATCATGCCTGGAGTGCTCTCCGATTTTCATTTCTGAAGCAGTATGCACTCTTAACTCACCACCAATCCGTGAAACAATCCTCCAATCCCGGTATGGGATTGAATTGATGATATACGGATGATGGCTTGTCATTATAATCTGGACATTGACCTCCGGCTCCAATGCCATATCGGCAAGACTGTCGATACAATTGATTCCAAGGCCGTTTTCAAATTCATCGATTAGAATTATATCCCCGTCATCAGCCAAAGTCAATGTCACTATCTGACTCAATGTACGGCACATGCCGGATGAGATGTCGGGAAGTTTAATCCAACTGTCGACACCTTTTTCTTTTATTTTAAGCACCGGGACAAATTCTTTTTTAAAAAAATGCTCCAGATCAAAATCAAGATCTTCAACCAATGGGAATATTTCAATAAACGCCCTCTTTATTTCACTGAATACGTTTGCGTCATTTTTCTGTATCAGGAACAGCCTCTCAATCGGTGTCCTGAATTTCAGACCTTTAATTTCTTTGAGGGTTAATTCGGCGTCGTTATTAGTCCATAGACCCGGTCGAAAGGATATCCGGCTACCCTCTCCCATGTCAAGCCATGACATCTTTTTAAAGGCGCGCTTGACAGGGGCAACATCCGGCTCCTCTTTCAATAGTTCAACGGCACTTTTAGATGGGTCAAGTTTCACCGTCGGGGTATCATGATAGCGGAGTTCCGTCTCGTTTCTTGAAAAAATTTCCGTTCCATCATCTGTTGCAAGACGTTCTTCCAGAATTGAAAATTCCGGCTCATCAGAAAAAAAAACCTCCTGAAGATTCTGTGAGGCTTCAAATCGTCCTGTCCAGATGTAATTTATCCCCGATTCTTCAAATTCTACAGCCCATTCCCTTCCGTCAAGAGAGTTTCCTTCCGCAATCCTACATAATGCAGAAAGAGATTTTAAAATTTGAGTTTTACCAACGCCCGAAGCTCCGACAAGCAATGTCAGAGCGCCAAACCGGACATCTTTAACATGCCAGCCTGTTTTATGGTTGGCAAAAGAAAACTTCTTTAATTTCATTAATTGTACAATATGGTTGCGAAGTTATATATTTTTTCCAAACTATCAAAATCGACCCCCGTTTAAGAGGTTGTCTAAAAACAACCTATAAGCTAAGACGTTAGAATTCCGATTATGATGGCATCTCACAACAGACAGGAGAGATTCACGACGAAACATGCACAAGACTTTTTTGATGAGGAGGAAGCTATTTATAAGGTGTTTCATATTTCGGGAAGGGCATAAAGGCCGTTGATGAAGATGCGGAGCAGAGGGTCGGTGAGCGTGTAACCGCCGTCGGCAATGGATATGAATCCGTCTCTGACGAGACGTGAGATAGCGCTCTGCACCGAACTTGCCGAGGACAAAGCGTTGGCCCTTATGAAATCGCCGCTCAGCGGATTGGCAACGACGCGCGCCTTGGCCACGGCATAGAGCGTCGATTTCTGACCGACACTGATATTGGAGAGCATCTCGCGGTAGACCACCTCGTTGGCGGCCAACATGGCCCGGACGGCACGCCTGACGGTCTCGCCGGAACATATCGCGCCCTCGGGAGTGTCGGCAAACGCTCCGTTCATCGTGCGCTGCATATAGTACGTGTTGCCGTCGAAGAGCCGGAATGCCCAGCGTATGGCCTCCTCATCCACATCTTTCTGCCGCTGCCGGAAAAGGGCGCCGGCGAACTCCACATATAGCCCCTCCCCTATCGGCCCGAGATGCATTATCTCCGAACTGTTGTAGAACGGGTGCTTCGAGGAGACGAACATTTCCTGAAGGATCGACCTTTCGCTTCCGGCGAAAACAAAGGTCGCGTTGCCCATGCGCTGCATGTGGCTGCGAAGGATGGCCTCGGTGTTCTTCTCGGGATATTTCGTGATCTGCTGGAATTCGTCGATAGCGATTACCACGGGTTTTCCGCTCTGCTCGATATATCCGAATATCTCGTCGAGCGTGTATTCGGGATGTTTTATGTCGCCCAACTGTATGTTGAAAACGGGAGTGCCGCTCATAGCGTCGAAGCCGAACACGCCCCGCAGCGATTTGAGAGCCGACAAAAAAGCGCGTACTCGTGCGTGTCCCGCCGGGAGCAGCATGTCAAACACAGCCTTGCCGAGGAGATATGTGAATTCGCCGAGGGAATTGGTCTGGAGTATGTCGAGGAAAAGCGTCAGGTAGTTGTCGCGTATTTCCTCCGAGTCGTTGAGCGCGACGTAGACCAGCGATGTCTTTCCCATGCGTCGTGGGGAGATGAGCACCACATTACGTCCGTTGGTGACGGCAGAGGCGAGTGCCTGCTGCTCGTGGATGCGGTCGCAGAAATAAGGCCTCTCTATGCGGTGGCCCAATATGAAGGGGTTGCGTGGATGCTGCATAAACCGGTTTTTATGCAAAGATAATCATTCGGGGGGCAATTATGCAAATCGGATAATGCAAATCGGATAATGCAAATCGGATGATCGGTTTGGATAATCGGGAGGGGAAACGGAGTATCGCCGGACATTTTTCATATAATATTTCCTATTATACCAAATATTCATTATCTTTGGGTGTCGTCTTATATACTAATATGTCGGTAAATTCAAATAAATTTATCTTTGCACTCGACTTGTCTGTATATTTTTCCAGTTAACATAATAATTGCCGGATGAACAATAAAGCCTTATATTGGATTGAAATGTCTGATTACGACTTCGACACCGCCCATGCCATGCTTGATACGGGGCGTTATCTATATGTGGGATTCATGTGTCATCAGACAATCGAGAAACTCCTTAAAGCATATTGGAGTACAGTATTAGAAGAACCCCCTTTAAAGATACATACCTTATCGCGTCTTGCGGAAAAGACCGGAATCGACAAAGAAATGTCAGAGACTCAGTTGGATCTCATTGACATGCTTGAACCATTAAATATTGAAGCTCGTTATCCTTCATATAAGGAGCGCCTGATGAAGAGTCTTGATTCGGCGCGCTGTAAAGAGCTGATTCACTCGACTGACGAATTAAGACTATGGATAAAGACGAAGCTATAAAATTAGCACGACGCTACAAGGCCGTCGTGGCTGACCGATTTCCCGTAAAAGCGCTGTACCTGTATGGCTCGTTCAGCAAGGGTAATTATAGTGCAAGCAGCGATATTGATATTGCCGTAGTCGTAGAACACCTCAACGATGATTATTTTACGGACACACCTTTGTTGTGGAAGCTGAGACGTGGTATAAGCAACCTGATTGAGCCGGTGTTACTTACAGAGGATGCCAATAATCCGCTTTATTCCGACATCGTAAAAACGGGACTGCGCATATGACGGGACGCAGTTCATTTTGTTCCTGTGCTGCGGCATGCCCGTCCCGGGCGGGAGCCCTCTTGTACCATCTCCATCTCCCCAGGCTGCACTGCGCTACGCCAGGGGTTAACCACAAACACCGCCACTCCGTGGCTTCCTGAATGCACAAAAACCAGACTCATGGGGTATGGGGATAAAAAGCTCAAGGGTAGGCTTGCCCATTATCGAGAATTAGCGGCTTAGTACGGCTGTATCGGACAAGCGTGGCCATGAGCGTAATTGTGTTGCAGATATAACGAAAATCATCGATATATTCCTAATATTCATACCTTGAACCCAATACTATTTAATATTTTTTAAGTAATACAGTAGGCGCATGCACCGGAGTACATCCCTACGGGTGGAGGGGACGGCGCGGGGAGAGAGGGGATATGGAAGTCAGGAAGCCACGGAGTGGCGGTGTTTGTGGTTAGTCCCGGGTGTAGCGCAGCGTAGCCCGGGCAGGCGGATGCACCGGGGGTACATCCCTACGGGGAGGTGGGGACGGTGAGGCGGAGGGGAAATGGGAGCGGCTGCCGGGGAGGGCAGCCGCAGGGGTATGGAAAAGGATGGGATGTCGAATGGAGAAGGATGACGCACGGAGAGCACAGAGGGTGCGGGGAGGAGACAGGGAAGAGAGGGAGGGTTTATTCGACGAAGCGAACCATGCAGGCATCCTCGCCTTCGGCAACGTTAACTGCTCCAATCATATTGACATCAAACGAGAAATAGTTTATATCCATGCCAATCGCCTTTCCATCAGCGCCTGAATTTCCGACAGCACCGGTCCAATCAAGGAAATTATCTGTAGCAGCATCTTTGGCATAATATACCGCACCGGGGCGATAATAAAGCGCGGAAAACAATGGTGCAGTCTTATTGAAGAGCCAACCACGATTCTCATATCCTGCACAGCTATATCGGAGTACTCCTTTTTTGGTGTTACCTTCAGCCTCCCTCATATCCTTACGATGTCCATACCCAGAGCGACCTATAGGAAAGAAAACACTATTTCCAGTGCATTCATTGCCAGGATCAGTTTCATCGTAATAATAAGCAAACATACCTCTCATGCCCTTGGGACTGTCAGTCTGGAAATCGGGATCCGGACCCACAGGCCCGGTATTTTCGGGATCTCGACGATAATATCCGTAAGCAGAACTGATATCCCACTGTGTTGAAGTTGCACCGTCGGCATAAAGCACACCAAATCCAAATTGGATGTTATTGGTGGCATAAAGCTGTTCAAAATGACGCATGGTAGCCATACTGCTCCAATCGGGATCAGTAGAGGTGAAACCGCTATTATTTTTGTTGAATGAAGTCCAATCCTTTTCAGAATCAGACAACCGTCCATCACCTTCTGTGAGCTTATACTTACCATTCGACGCAACATCAGAAGTAAATTCAGACAACGATGGCGCAGTGTATATGCCCATCCCATCACGTTTACCGTCTGCCGCCATATCCTTATAACAGTTATTGTAGGAATCAATCGCATTCCATACATTACCATGTTTGAATAAGGAGCCTTCGTCTCGCGGATCCTTCGCATCAAGCCGTGCCGCAATACGATTAAATGTTCGCCACTTAACAGCAGTAGCGGTTCCACCTTTATGGTCGAAGTCTTTGGCGTTCTTGGATATAGCCTGAGGGTTATACCCTTGGCGCACAAATATCAGGTGCGTGCACGTATAGCTATTGTAACGCACGCGCACCACTGCATTTCGTACAGTTTCATCTGCGGAATTAAGCTTGTTAAACCGGATATTAAAAGCGATGGATGAGCCGGTGGAGCCGGTAACGGTCTGCTTGCCGTCAAGAGTGATAAAATTCTTGTCACCAAGAATTTCGGCCATCCATGGACCATCGGAAGTAAAGTCGCGGAAAGTAGTCGACAAGTCACCGGGCAATTCCAAGAGATGAACGGCAAAATCTTGATTATTGCCGGAACGACGGTATACGCCTTTAGGATTTACTATACGACGCACCTGCTCCACCTGAATATCTCTGGGAGTAGCAGCAGCAGGCTTATCTGTAGTGTTTTTTTTACGGACAAACGGAGTAACTTTAATTGTTGCAGTACGAGTATAACCTACATAGGGATTATTCCCCGAATAACCCGTCTGTTTTATCAATGTTTTTGCACGGGTAAACAAAGGCATATCAAGAGAAACACTCTGATTCCGCTCGTTTCGCTGGTAAGAGAATTCCTCTTTAGGCCTACTGACATAATCATCCTTAGAATCATTCCATTGGGCATCCTTGGAAACATTAAATCTACGTTTCGCTCGATTCAAGCCGCCACTTCCATCTGATATCCCAAGAAAATATTGATTATTCATATGTATGGAAGTATCACGCTTAGCCTCAGCAGCATTATCATATCCTGTCCATGCGTTCACACCACAATCCTTAGGAGTGATAATCAGTGAAGTAGTCTGACGTAGCGACAGAAAACCATTTCCTATCTGTTTGTTCTCATCTGCTGCTATAGCTTGGTCGTTATCAGGCGGGAGAGGTATACCTTCGTCTTTATCAGGTTCCCACGGATTTTTGGTAATCTCGGCTTCGAAGTATACCACTTCATAACCCTCCTTAGGAGTGTATTTGAAAGGGATGGTGGACTGGTGGTTGTAGAGGTAGGAGACGTACCAGGGCTGGGGGACGTCCCATGAATCGGGTTCCTCCACGTAGTCGATGTGCCAGGAGACATCGTTGGCGTTGCCGTTGAATTTGAGGGTGACCTTGTAATGGTAGTTGCGCTCGGCATCGCAGTTGCGTATGGCGTCCTTGCCGAGCATGAAGCGATACTTTATCGGGCCGTTGGATATGTTGCCTGATGCTTCCGACTCATAATAGGCGGATACCTCGATGTATGTTCCATATTCCATGCCGTCCTTGTCGCCATTATCCGTAGCGCCGCCGGAGCTTATGTCGAGCATCGGGCCTTTGGTCTTTCCGTCGGGAAGGTCTCCCTGCATGTTCTCGTAAAAGAACAGCGCCGGGGCATCAAGGGCATGCAGGTCGCGCCGCTCCTTGACATCAGCTTTCGGATCCATATAAATGTACGGCGAACCTTTGGCTATGCGAGGCCATTTCTCATGATTGGTCTCGGCATCACCACCATTGCCGGCGACGGCAGTTTTGTCGTACATGTTAAAGAAGTTGATTGCATGGGAAGTATTGTCACCTCCGGTAGAATGCGTGTGGTCGCCCATGGTCGAGTGGGAGCCATCGGCAGCGTCATCATCACTGCCGACATGATTATTATAGTCAATCCACGGATCAATATCATTATCCTTATGCTTGCCGAAGCCAAGGGTACAGGATGTTGCAATGTCATGGATAGTAACATTCCTGATATAAACTTTAACATTCTCGCGCAGGCCTGTGCCGTCGAAATCAACGGTAACCTTCGAGGCGAGACGACGCAACCATGTTCGCAAAGTCATCCCCGACTCATTGACAACGACAGTCTGAAAGTCGGAGGAAGCGGTAGGAGAAGAGTCCTCACCCTTTACCGCAAAATAGCCGCACATCTCACGGTTGTTGTTGATATTTGAAGCAGCCCATTGTCGGCGCATGCGGCGCAGCTTATGAAGGGTATTATAGTCCTCGACATCCATCTCGGAGAAAGTCTGATAGGTGGATTTGGCAATCGTCAGCTTATCTCCATTCTTGGTATATTGACCCATGTTGGCCACGGCTATGAGATAGTATTCACCAAAGAAAAGCTTGAGGCCTTTCTTTGTGAGACATTTTGTAGAAGGCTCGCCAAGCGGTCTGTTGACATTATCATCCTTACCGGCATCGCCCTCAACTCGCGGCTCATCTTTGATAACATAGTCTGTGAGATTGATAAGACCATCATCCTTCAGTAGATTGCCATCTTTATCGTATATCAAGAGAGCGACATCGGATATATCACCCATAAGATTGCCGGCAGTAGTGTAACCATTTGTAGGTGCATACTCATAGGCGCGGCTGCCCATGGCGGCTGCGGAGAAGGGGGAGAAAGCGGCCTCGATGTTGACCACGGCTTCGCCGTGGGGGTATTCCCCACCCTGCCGGAATATGAGGTCGTCATCGACACAGGCGGTCATGCCGAGCGCCAACAGCACCGACACGAGGAAAGTATGTAATAGTCTGTTATATCGTTGCATTGTCATTTACAGGGTTGAAGGGGGTTATGGTTGGTTTTCAACCGATTTCCGGCTCACGAATTTGGTGGGGTTACGGTCGACCTCAGTCTTGGTGCCGGTCTCCTTATCGACTCTCACGACGGTGCGCGTCTGATTGCCATCCTTGTCGAACTTGCGGAACAGGTAGTATTGTTTTCCATCCTGGTCGGTCTCTTCTCCGATATCGACATAGAATGCGCCGGGCACATGTACTGCTTCATCTTTTGTCTTATCCCACGACCAACTGCCTTCCCACGACTCTATTTTGAAACGCTTTATTGAACCATCGGGGGTATAGAGCTTGTAGAGCAGACCGTAGTCGGTGTCGTAGATTATAGAGGAGTGGTCTGAATGGAGCTGCTGCTGGCGCTCGCCGTCGCGGTCCTTTATATAGTCAAAGGTAGATAGGCCCTCATATCTCTTCACGTGGCGGGTGTCCCAGCGCTCCTTGCCATCGAAGTCGGAGAGCACCTGCGCGCCATCTCGGTCCTTCAGCCAGATTTCGGCATTCTCCATAGAACCGTCGGAGCCGCGATGGATGGCGTAGTAGTCGCCCATCTCGTCGTGGATGGCGGGGAGCGCCTGGAATGCCGTCCATCTATCGCCTTTAAGTTTGAGATACTCCTCGAAGTAGGAGGGGAGACGAAGCTCACCGGTGGCGGGATCTTCCTCCATGTAGATCATGAGATCGCCCATCTCGTCGACGAGGAGGCCGACGCCGACCTCCATGGAGGCTGAGGCGTAGGGCTGTACGTCGATTTCGACATCGAGTTCAAGGTCGCGGCGGCGGAGGGTGTATATGTACCAGTTGTTGCGTCGCAGGTCGAAGGGTTGGTCTTTTTCGACTCCGGCGAGTTGGCCGTAGTTCTTGAAATAAACTTTGTAGGTCTTATTGTCACCGAAAGTGACATCAAGCCAGTTGGATGTCGCATCAGAAGATGTGTTGTCGTACTCGGGGACGTAGATTATCCATGAGCCGTTGCCGTCGGTGTCGAGGGAGGGATTGGCGGTGAAGTGGGGAGTGGGGGTGTGCTGAAGGGGGAGTTCAAAACCTCCGGCAACGCTGTGAGGTATGGATACATGGTCGACGTAATCGAGGGTGTGGGAATCGCGGACGTAATGGGCACGGTCGTAGACGCGCGAGGGCATCGCCGAGAATGTAGTGTGGCAGTATCTGAGGGTGACCGACTTTATCTTCTCGGATTCGTAGCCGTGGGAGGGGGCTGCGGCGACTTCGATTTTGGCGAAGGCGCGGAGGAGGTGGAGGGTGGAGGGGAGGTCGGTGAGGCCGTTGGCGACGAGATTGACGGAGGTGTAGGCCTGGACGCCGAAGAGGGGGATGCGGGTGTCGCGGGTGATGGAGGGGCCGACTGGGTCGGGATATGCGCGGGTGGAGGCTGTGGCGGCGTAGAGGTCGTCGATGGTGGCGCCGGAGCCGGGAACTCCGGGGGTGGAGACGGGGAGGTCGGCGGGGTAGTCGGCAGCCAAGATGGGGGCGCTACCGTCGGGGGCGGGAGCGGCCCATGCGCGCCAGTTAGCGAGCATTACGAGGCGGAAGGATGCGCGGCCGGTGGCGTCGAAGATGGCGGCGGGGTTTTCGAGGCGGAACTTGCAGGTGTAGCGCTTGGCGGAACCGTTGGCATCGGGGGAGATGGGGGTCAGCTCGGTAATCTCGGCGCGGGCCACGAGGCGGGAGTCGGAGCCGGCGGGGGTGGCTTCGGTGTCGGTGGTGGTGCCTGAGGTGAAGATGTAGAGGGCGAAGTCGCGGGCGTCGATGTCGATGAAGTTTTCGTAGCCGGAGCCGGGGTCGTAGCCGCCTTCGGGGGTGGAGGGGGCGCGGGAGGGCCGGAAGCTGCCGCTTCCGGCACGGCTGTTTGCAGGCGAGGCGGGGGAGGCAAACGAAGAGGCGTCGGACAGGTCGGACGGGTCTGACAGAGAGCTACGGGAGGAGGTATAGCCTGAGCGGGGGGAGGCGGGGGTGTCGTCGCCGAGGGATATGACAAAGCCCAGCTCGATCGGCCCGTCGGGGATGGTGGGCGCAGCGGGTGCGTCCGGCTCCGGGAGGATGGGGTCGGATGAGCATGCGGCCATGAATGGCAGCATCATCAGCAGAGGTAATATGAGCTTATATATGGGCTTCATTAATTATGGCGGTGACGGAGAGAGGGGAGATGGGGTATAGGGACATTAAAGAGATTAGGGACTTTAGGGAGATTAGGGAAAAGCCGGGGATGAGAGGAAACCGGGTGAGCAGAAGGAGGGATCTCTTGGCGACCGGGGGAGGGATTTCTTGGCAGCCGGAAAGGGAATCTCTTGGCAGCCGTTCCGGAAGCTGCCGCTTCCGGAACGGCTGTTTGGGCGGCGGGTGCGGGGCTATAGCTCTTCGAACTGTTTGCGGATGGCCCAGGAGAGGACATTGACGCGGATGTCGCAGTAGGCCCAGGTGTCGCCCTTGAGGAAGAACTGGAGGTGGTAATCGTGCTCGCGGTCGAGGAATTCCTGGGGGGAGTAGCCGTAAAGCTCGTAGGCGGCGCGTGCCTCGGCGAGCCATGAGGGGAGGTTTATGGCTGCTACGGTCTTGCCGGAGTTGCGGTTGCGTATGCGGAGGACGGCGCAGCGGCGGGGGTCGTCGTCGTAGATGAGGCGGTTGAACATGAGGTTGTAGTGGGCGGTGCGGGAGGTTGAGTTTTCATCGCTAAGGACGGTAGGGTCATTAGGGAAATTAGTGGCATTAAGGGCAGCCGTGGTTGGCCGGTCGGACGACCGGAAGCTGCCGCTTCCGGCACTGCTGTTGGCAATCGAGGGGGAGGAGCTTCCGCCACGGGGGGAGGCGCTGCTGTTGGGGGCGGGGGCATCGGGGTCGGTGGGGTCGATTACGACACCGCCGTCGGGGGTGAAGCGTGATGTCCATGCGGCGTAGGGGGTGTAGCGGAGGGAGTCGGAGGCGGCGTCGACGGCGTTGTCGTGGAGAAGGGTGGCGTTGTCGTCGACGATGGTTACCTCGTATTGCTGGTGGAATATGTTGTCGGGGAAGTCGATCTGGCGGAGGGTGACGTTGAGGTGCTTGGTGTCGCGGATGAGCGATACGGTGGCGTAGGTGGCCATGTTGTCGGTGACGGTTACGTACTGCTCCTCGATGGGGTAGATCGAGTATGGCTTGACGGTGCGGTGCATCGGGGGTACGTCGAGGCCGTCGTCGGGGAGGTGGCTCTGTACCTTGAGGGTGTGCCATAGGGTGTCGAGGGGCATGGAGCGGTGGTCGACGAGGTGCTGGGCTGTGCCGGGGATGGGGTCGGCATCGTGGTCGAGGGTGATGCGCATGTCGTCGCCACGGTTGATGGCGGTCTCGTGGCGGTACTTGGCGCCGGTGCGCGAGAGGGCTTCGTCCCAGTCGCGCTGCATGGCGAGGGCCTGGAGGCGGTAGCGTCCGGGTCGGAGCTCGGAGGGGTCGAAGTGGATGGCGTAGCCGTACTGGGCGAGGGGTGAGGCGAGTGAGTTGTTGGAGACGGCACGCTCGGCTACCTTGTGGCCCTGCTCGTCGTAGAGGTAGAGGTGGAGGTGGCCCACATGGTCCTTGAGCATGTCGGCCCGCATGGTGTTGTAGTCGTAGACGAAGCGGACATAGAGGCCCGTGGGGCAGTAGTCGACCGAGTCCTGGATCATGGTGCATGCGGGGACTGCGGCCATGGCGAGGGCCATGGCGCAGAGGGCGAATATATGGTGGAATAAACGGGTCATCGTTTTGTTCTCGTTGGTGTCGGTGGTTGAAAAAAGGAGGGAGGCGGACTGTCGGGGAGAGGGAGGGTAAAGCCTGAGGGGCTTTGCTTTAAGGAGATCGGGGAGATTAAAGACTTTAGGGACGCTAAGGGCTTCAATGACACTAAGGACGCTAAGGAGATTAGGGTCGTTAAGGACATTAGGGAATCCCGGGATTTGTTGAAAAAAGGCGGGCACGGCGCAGGGCCTTCGGCGCGGTGGCGCACGGCTCCCGCCGTGCCCGTCATAGTTATGGAAGGGTTAAATTGGATTCCGCAAGGGATTAAAGCTCGATGTTCTGAACACGCTTAGCCCAAGAGAGGATGTTGACCTTGAAGGCGATCCACTGCTCGGTTTTCTTCTCGTCGTCAGGCTTATTTGTAATATCGATAGAGCCGATTTCAGGAGCGCCGAGCTTCTTGAACGCAGTTACATTAACGTCATACCAGTTGTTGCGGACCATGCCATAGCGGCCAAGCCACATATTCTCGGGATCAACAGGCTCACCATTATAAATAGCTGCATACGACTCTGAGGTCTTGTCGGTATTAGCCGCAGCCACCCACGCCGGATTCCATGGAGCGAGGTCGGCGGGATCAGTGTAAGAGCTACCGGCGAAGTGCTTGAAGAGTACGGGATAATAGCTTACGCCATCCTTATATTCCGCAATAACAAAAGCTTCGTTCACAGCAGCCATAAGTTTCTCAGCATTCTCCAACACGGGATTGATGGTATGAACATTGCCGTCCTTATCGGTAACCGAGATATTTTCCTTGAAGGCAAGCGTGGTGACCGAGCGTATGCCGGTAGTGGCATCGCGGGTAAACTTGATATCAAGATAGTTGGGGTAGGTGGTAGCGTCAATCTCTATGGTAGCATCAATGTTGCCAGCCTTAAGTGCATCGAGGAGAGCTTGCTTGACACCCATATCATAAATGATATAATGTACGGACTGAGCCTGTGCCTTTTCAGCGGAAGTATAAAGCACGTCCTTTGCCTCATTTACCGTATAATAGGTTGTATTGCCATCGCCAAACTGCACCTTCACCATAGCCTGAGTGGTAGCATCATTGGCCTGGTTAGCCACATTAAAGGTATTTTCGTGGCAATAGAGAGGTGTGCTTTCTGCGACAAATGTCATCGGGCCGGTGGGATTGTCTTTATCCACGATGTCAAGCGCATATTTGGGAGACTCCGTGCCATCATAGTTGGGGTCGATGCACCAATAGGTACGGTAGAGATCCGTGATAGGTTGGATAGAGGTAGTACCAATCTTGGTGTTACCAAACATACGGAACTTGCCCACAATAGATGTAGCATCCGAGTTATTGTAGCCGAGGTAAGCGCCGGTGCCCATATTGCGCACGATGAACGACGCAGGATTAGTGACATTGAGCGCCCATTCCACTTTACTAGGCGTAAGGGGAATATCCTTTCCATCCTGGTCCTTTATCGTAAGCGAAGCATTTTTTGCGGAAAGAGTGGCTTTAGCCACGGCACGCTCCACAAACACCGATGATGCGGGCTTTGCCTTTGCCTCCTCTTCCGTGGGCTGGATAGCGTTGGCATCGAACACGACAAGAGTGGTTACATCGCTTAGATCGGCATAAGCGGTAGCAGTGCTCTGCGACAACTTGCTGACGGGAGAATTGGTCATGAAGAAGTTGTCATCAGCATTCTTGAATGACTGGGTACTAACCAACTTGACGAGATCGCCGAAAGTCTTTCCGACACCGAATACAGTAGCATCAACATCCTTAAGAGTGATTGCATCGTACTTTTTCCCTGCGGTAAGCGTCTCCTCAATCACATTGTCGTAATTGATCATCACAAGTCCATAAAGAGTCTTGCCGGTAAGATCACCAACCTCGACCTTTACAGCCGTGAGATGGGAAGCTGTGATGTTGTCGTTGTCATCATCCTGCACCCATTTGTCTAAAGGCAGGTTGTAGGCGCTACTAAATTCAGCAGTGGCTTCGCTCGTACCGGTACCGGTGAAGAGCAGCAGCGCACCGTTCTTAACCTTGTATTCTGCTGCAATGCCATCGTCAAAATCGTCATTCCCTGCACGGGGAGCAGCAACGACCTGAGTAGGCAGATTAATACGTACAGCCACATAGCCGTCACCGATCATGGTCTCGCCTTGATTGCCGCCGTCGGCGGGACCGTCGGCGATGACGTCCTTGTCGGAGCAGGCCGCAAGGAGTGCGGCTGCCATCGAAGCGTAGATAAATTTGTTAAATTTCATGTGAATAAAGAATTATGTGTTTGATTGATTTTGTTCTTTTGGAGAATGGAAGGGTTGGAGGAGCTGCCATTGAGGCTACGTGGAGGGGAGAGGGAATATGATTGGGGGAGCGACAGTCAGCGGTGTGTCGGACAAGTCAGACCGGTCGGACAGGTCAGACAAGGCTGACGGAGAGGGAGCAGGAGGGGTGAGGGTCGAGAGGGATCGATGGGTGAGGGTCGAGAGGGATCGATGGGTGAGGGGGGAGGGTCAGGGGAGCTCGTCGAGGTTGCGGGCGGCCTCCTTTAGGTGGGGTGCCGCGCGCTCGAAGAGTGTGCGGGCTGCGTCGAAGTCGCCACGGTGGGTGGCCACCACTCCGCGTGCATTGTATGCCTCGGGGGAGTCGCCGGCGCTCTCAAGGAGGCGGTCGGCACGGTCGTAGTCGCCTTCGGCGATGGCTGCGACGGCGGCATTAAGGTTGGCGACGGGCGACTGCGGATAGTATTTGAGGGCTATGTCGATGACGCGGTTGAACTCGGGGGAGCCTTCGGGGTAGAGGCGCGCCACGCGGAACATCTGGTTGAGCGACATGAGCTGGGGGTCGGTCTCGATGATGGCGGCGAGCTGTTGGTCGGACATCGGCTTGAGGCGCGTGGATATGGCGAACTTGGTGGCACGCAGGCGCGGGAACCATTTGGGGAGGATCAGCGAGCGGTAGAGCGAGGCGAATCGCGGGTCGGTCTTTAGTGTGCGCTCCTTTGCGTCGTAGTCCGACGGGCCGTAGGCGGGGGCGTCGATCAGCTCCAGGAGGTCGGCGCGCTGCTTGGGTGTGATCTCGTCGGAGGCTACGACCATCTCGCGGAACTCGCCCCAGTTCTCGGGCACGGCGCTGTAGGTGCAGCGGTCGGCGGGGAGGCTGAAGCGCTCCCCTATGTATTCGGAGAGGGCGCGGGAGCGGTTTGTGGCGAGGTAATCGTTGTGGTGGTAGGGCGACTCGGGCGAAGCGTAGCCGCAGATGTCGATGCGGGCTATCTCCACGCGCGGGTCGGAGGTGGCGTAGCGTATGGAGTCGTAGATGATGGCGAGCTGCTCGCGGTTGTCGATGCGCTGCCCGTTGCGGCATTTATATGGCTCGGGGTGTAGCTCAGTGCGGTCGACCTCGAACTGCACGCGCGCCTGGCCCTCGTGGATCTGCACGGGGAGGTCGGTGACCTCGGGGGTGATGTAGGCCGCGCGCGGGTGGGGTGTGAGGCCGAGTGGTATGCGCACGATCTCGCGTCCGGCGGGGAGGCCGCAGCCGCATGTGTCGTAGACGATCGAGAGGAACGCCTTCGGGCCGAACATCCAGCGGCGCATGGGTGTGGCGTGGGCGTAGGCGTAGGTCTGCGGGCGTCCGTTGTGGCGCCACACTTCGGCGGCGAGGTCGTAGGAGTCGACGATGTCGCGCCGGAGCGAGCCGCGCTCGTAGGCGTAGTGCATGTTGCGCCCGTTGATGAGGACGGTGGGGAGGGCCACCCGCGACGAGTCGGCCGTGCCGGCGTTGATCATCGGGGTAACGTAGATCTGGTGGTCCGCGCCAAGGCGGAGGGAGTCGAGCACGAGGTCGAGGGCGAGGCGCATGTCTGGACCCGCGCGGTGGAGGTCGATGTTGCGCGCGATCCCTGCCGAGGGGAGGTCGGCGGCGATGGCCGAAAGCGGGAACATGGCGGCGAGGAGGAGTGCTTTACATTTATGTATGTAGCGTTTCATGACGATGGCGATGGTGGATTAGAAGAGGTAGAGGAATGATATGCCGAGCTTGGTGATTCCGAAGTAGTTGGTGGCCCCGTCGGCAAGCTTCGCGCCACACTCCCCGCAGGCGTATTTGTCATACCAGACGCGTGCGTAGCCCACACCGACCTCGGCCTCGATGTTCCAGTGGCGCGAGAGTATCCATTGGTATCCGTAGGTGGCGCCGGCGCCGACGAATCCGCCCTGGTAGCGGTAGTCCTTGACCCCGCTGCGCAGGTTCTCGCCGGAGAAGAACGCTCCGGGTATGGGGAGGTTGACGTGGGAGGCGTTGTACTGTCCGCCGAGGGCATGCACGCCGATGAAGTGTCCGTTGAAACGCGAGCAGAGCCACCATCGGTACTCGGGCATGAGCACCCAGTGCTTTACCTTGCGGTCGCCTCCGGAGAAGCTCCAGGGATTGAGTCCGTAGACGAGATTCACGGTCGAGCGGTGGCCCAGTCCGTATTCCAGGCCGATGTTGGGGGTGGTGGTCATATCATACAGCAGGTTGTTCTTGACAGCCAGCTGAGCCTCTGCGGCAACCGCGCCCGCGATCAGCGCGACTACCACCGACAAGATATGTCGAATATGCTTTTTCATATCATACGTTACTATATTTGCAGGCGGGAAGCTTCCGGGCCTTACACTTTTTTTCCATTACATCGCCTTTCAATTTGTCATAACCTATGTACAAGGCGACCATTAATGCACCGGGGCAGACAGGGTTTCAGACAAACCAATCCTTTGGTACTTAAAGGACTACAAAGTTAGTAATTAAAACGAGAAAAACTACCCCCCCCCGTTGTTAATATTTGTTAATTCGAATGATTTCGTGAGCTTTTTAACAGTTTTAAGTGAAAGACCGTCAGGATAAGGACTTCCGGAGGCGTAATTGGAGAGGTCGGCGTCCGGCCAGGGCCGGTCGGACGAGTCTGGCAGCCCAGACGGGTCGGACTGCCTGATTGTCCGACCGAGGGCGGCGTGCGATTTTGGTGTATTTTTTTTTGCATCGGGTTAATCTTTTTATAGTTAAATTTTGTTTTGTGAAGTGAAATCCTGTAACTTTGCATCCTGATTCACATAGAAAAGGCCGCAAATCGAACAAAATGCCACCATGCCACGGCAGTGGCAACGCCGACACGCTCCGGCAGCAATCCAAGGATTCACATCATTTTAAGTTAGTCCATATTAAAGTCTTACAGTTACAAAGTATGAAAAGAATCGTTTTTTTTCTAACAGCGTTTTTTGCGCTCTGCCTGACAGCCGTTGCGGCCAACCGCACAGTCAAGGGCATCGTGGTAAGCGCTGAGGACGGAGAGCCTCTGGTGGGTGCGACCGTGATGGGAGCAGGCACCACCGACGGCACCGCCACAGACATCGACGGACAGTTCTCCCTATCGCTGCCCGAGAGCGTCAAGCACATCAAAGTGTCGTACGTAGGGATGCAGACCAAAGAGGCCGCCATCACTCCCGGCGAGATGCGCATCGAGCTAAACAGCGCGAACATGCTCGACGAGGTGATCGCCGTGGCATTCGGCACAGCCAAGAAATCGGCATTTACCGGATCGGCTGCCGTGCTTAATTCGGAGGAACTCGGCAAGCACCTGACCACCAACGTAGCCAACGCGCTTGTGGGCAACGTGGCCGGCCTGCAGATGCGCGGCGGCTCCGGCGCCCCGGGCACCGACGACGGAAAAATCAACATCCGAGGTATCGCGTCGATGTATGGCTCGACCGACCCGCTTGTGATAGTCGACGGTTCCCCCTACCCCGTCAACCTTTCCACCATACCGCAGGGTGACATCGAATCAATCACCGTGCTCAAGGATGCCGCCTCGGCCGCCCTCTACGGCGCACGCGGCGCGGCAGGCGTCATCATCATCACCACCAAGAAAGGCGACGCCAAGCAAGCGAAAGTGTCGCTCGACGCACGTTGGGGCGCCAACTCACGCGCCGTGCAGAAGTACGACATGATCACCGAACCGGGCGAATACTATGAGGCGTACTACCAGGCGATGTACAACTACTACAACCACTCCATGGGACAAAGCCCCATGAACGCATATGTCAACGCCAACCGAGGCATGCTCCAGCAGCTTTACTACAATGTCTACGACGTGCCCGCAGGCCAGACACTCATCGGCCAGAACGGCAAACTCAACCCCAATGCCCGGCTTGGGCGCACGATGGAGTATAAGGGACAGGAAATGTACCTCACTCCCGACAACTGGGACGACCTCGCCTACCGCAACGGATTCAGGCAGGAGTACAACGTCAACGTAAACGGCGGCACTGAAAGAGGCTCATACTACGCCTCACTCGGCTATCTGGACGAGGAGGGCGTGCTGAAACATTCCGGATATGAACGCCTCACAGCGCGCTTCAAGGGCGACTTCCAGGCCAAGAAATGGCTGACTCTCGGAATCAACGCCGGATACGTCCACTCCAAGACCACGTCCAATCCCGGACTGTCGGGCACCACCTACGGCGCCGACAACGTAGCCTATTACACCGACCTCATCGCCCCGATCTATCCATGCTACGTGCGTGTGATCGGACCCGACGGACGACCCATGATCAAGCTCGACGAGGAAGGACGCCAGATCTATGACTTCGGCGTAGTCAACAGCGACCAGTACTACGGCCTGACGCGTCCGTTCGGAGGCAACGGCAACCCTATCGGCTCGAATGTCTACAATGTCAACCAGGCACTGTTCAACCAGTTCAACGGCAATTTCACAGCCGACTTCACTTTTACCCCCTACCTGAAGGCCAACATCGTCAGCAGCGTGACATGGGGAGAAAACGAGCTTAGCGAATACGGCAACAGTCTCATGGGATCCAAGCAGAGCGTCAACGGCGAACTGAAAAAGACCACCACCACCGACGTGCGCACCAACAATATCCAGACGATAACCTACTTCAACAATTTCGACAAGCACCATGTGAATGCCCTCCTCGGCCACGAATACTACCGCAGCGAACGCCACATACTCATGGGACGCGCCACAGGAGCATTCTCTCCCGACATCCTTGAGCTGAACGCATTTGCCAAGAAAGAGACCAACGGCAGCAGCAAGAGCGTGTACAACGTCGAAGGATACTTCGTCCGCGGCCAGTATGACTACGACAACAAGTACTTCGCAAGCGTGTCGTATCGCCGCGACGCTTCCTCGCGATTCGCCAAGAAGAACCGCTGGGGCAACTTCTGGTCGATAGGTCTCGCGTGGATCGTCACCGAGGACTTCTTCCAGGACCTGGGATGGATCGACATGCTGAAAGTAAAGGCATCCGTTGGCCAGCAGGGCAACGACGGCATCATTGACTATGCCTACACCAACACCTACGACATCACCCCTATCGACGACAAACACATGTCGGCATCCTTGCGTCTGCTCGGCAACAAGGACATCACCTGGGAGACAACCACCAACTGGAACGGCGGCGTAGAGTTCGAGCTGTTCGACCACCGTCTCAACGGAAGCATCGACCTCTACTACAAGCGCACCACCGACCTGCTTTTCTGGCTCAACATCCCGGAAAGCAACGGCTCGCGAGGCTACTATGACAACATCGGCAACATCCGCAACGCCGGCGTCGAAGTCGTGCTCAACGGGGCCATCATCCGCAGCAAGCTGATCGACTGGAGCGCCAACCTAAACTTCTCACACAACGAGTCAAAAATCCTCAAACTCCCGGAAAGCAAGAAGCTCTATGGCGGATTCTCCGACTCGCAGAACTCAGAGTACCTCTACCCTACCTGGTACCAGGAAGGCAAGTCGCTATACTGTGCATATCTGCCCAAGTATGCCGGCGTGAACAGCGAGGGACAGGCCCTGTACTACACCGACTCGTCGATTGACATGGCCAACACACAGCAGCGCAGCCCGGCTACAAAGATGGACGGCACGACGACCGACAGCAGCCTCGCCCCGAGCTACGCCACCAAATCGATGCTCCCGGCCCTGACGGGCGGTTTCGGATCTTCGTTACGCGTAGGCAGCTTCGACGCTTCCGTCCAGTTCGATTTCCAGCTTGGCGGAAAGGTCTACGACTACCAGTACCAGATGCTGATGACGCCTCCCACCACCGCCAACAAGGCCGGACAGAACTTCCACAAGGACTGGGCCAACGCATGGAATCCGTCGAACACATCAAGCAACATTCCACGATGGGAATACGGAACATTCTCACAAGGCTCATCCATCAGCTCCGACCGATTCCTCACTTCAGCCCGCTATCTCAATTTCCAGTCGTTCACGGTAGGATATACCCTGCCTAAATTCTGGAACGAAATTTCCAAGATAAGGGTCTACGTAATGGGTGAGAACCTATGCTTCTGGTCGGCCCGCAAGGGATTGGATCCACGCTACTCGTATTCCGGCAACAACGGCATGACCCCCTACTCGCCCTCGCGCAACATTTCGGGCGGCGTACAGGTCGTTTTCTAACACATCCGCCACTTCAACACGATTTAACATGAACAAATTACTATATACGACGGCTGCCATCTCGTCACTCCTGTTCAGCACAGGCTGCATCGAGGAGACGATGCCGGCCACCGATTATGTATCGAAAGACCAGGCAGCCAACGCACCCGGCTCATTCGACAACTTCGTCAAAGGAATCACAGGAGACCTTTCAGGAAAGTTCCTCTATTCGCAGAAAGGCGAATTCGACGCCAACGACTTCGGATATTCCGCCATGATGCTTTCGCGCGACCTGCTGGGCAACGACATAGCCGCACATGCCACCAATGGTTGGTGGGATCCATGGATCCAGTACAGCATAGCGTTAAGTCCCGAATATGCCAGCTGCCAATTCACATGGACTCTCTACTGGGGGTGGATAAAAAGCTGCAACGAGACGATAGCACTCGCAGGCGACAACATAAACGCCAACCACCGTGCAGGCACAGGCATAGCATATGCCATGCGAGCCTTGTACTTCCTTGATCTCGCACGTCTCTACGGAGTAAAGCCTTACACAGCAGACAAAAATGCCATTACCGTACCTATCGTGACGGAAAAGACCACCGTCGAGGAATCAACCAACAATCCACGCGCCACCAACGAGAAAATCTATGCGCAGATAATTTCCGACCTAAACACAGCCGAGGGACTGCTCGACGGCTACACCCGCGACGACAAGACCACACCCGACCTGTCGGTAGTCTACGGACTCAAAGCACGCGCATACCTCGACATGGGCGAATGGGCCTTGGCACAGGAGTTTGCCGTGAAAGCACAGGACGGCTATGCTATGATGACGCAGGATGAATATCTCAGCCGCATCAACGGCTTCAACTCTCCCAACTCGTCATGGATGCTCATGACACGCTTCAAGGCCGACGACAGCAATATCCTCGACAACGACGCCGACTCCTCGTGGGGATCGTGGATGGTGCAGGACATGTTCCACGGCGACGGCATGGCCGGATACGCCTCCAACTATGGATTCCCGTTGTTCATCGACTATCACCTTTACCAGACCATACCTTCCTCCGACTTCCGCAAGAAGCTGTGGATTGACTTCTCGATTGCTGACGCACAGACTCAGGAAGAAGCTGAGGAAATCTGCGCCAACTATTCCGACTATCCCGATGAGCTCGCCTCCATCGTCGTTCCATCCACTTATGAATATGCGCAGGGCGGCATATCGGTTAAATTCCGCCCCAACCCCGGCGACGGCGACGGTATAACCGGACGCTCCAACGCCAAAGTAGGATTCTGCGTGGCCGTGCCGATGATGCGCGTGGAAGAGATGAAACTCATCGAGATTGAGGCAATCGGTCGCCAGAATGAAGGCAACGGAATCGCCAAGCTCACCGAATTCGCCCTGACACGTGACCCCGATTACGTCTATGGCCGTCACAACGAGGCTTACGGAAATACCCAGACATCTGCTTTTATCAATGAAGTGTGGTGGCAGCGTCGCGTCGAGTTGTGGGGCGAGGGCATGGCCACGTTCGACATCAAGCGCCTTCAGAAAGGCATGATCCGCAGCTATGCCGGCTCAAACCACCTGGAAGGATACCGCTGGAACTTCACCGAGACACCGCAATGGATGAACTATTGCATAGGCGGAACTGACGCCATCTACAACTACGCGATTATTCCCACCGTATACATGAATCCGCCGACAAGCGATTCCCCGGAATTCGCGTTCTAAATCCCATTCCAATAAGAAAATCTAAAAATGAATAAGTTTCTATTGAATATCGCCGTCATCGCCACAGTCGGGAGCATCATATCAGGATGCAGCGACGACGACTTCACGGCAGGTCCGCAGACAGGCGACTGCTATTTTGACCTCACTCCCGAGCAGACCCTGACGGCAACCGAGGACAACGGTTCATGGGATTTCGCCATTCACCGCAGCGATGCATCGTCGCCCCAGACAGTGGCACTTAAAGTAGAGGACGAGTCGGGACTGTTTACCGTCACCAATAGTGTTAGCTTCGCGGCCGGAGAAAAAGACGCCGTGGTTAGTGTGTCATGCACCCCTTCAGCGCTCGACCCTCTCACCGACTATTACGTGAATATCTCGATTGATCCCCAGTCGGCAAATCTCTATTCCCGTACGGAACTGCTACTCACCATAGCCCCTCCACGCTGGAAATCTATCGGCACCGGCTCGTTTACCGGCAACCTCCTTGCCGCGTTCGGACTGCCTCCGATGACCGATGCACAGGTTACCATAGAGAAATCACTTATCGACGAGGGAGTGATCAGAATGGTTGATCCCTTGTCGGCATGGTCAGAGTATTTAGGTAATCCTCCAACACACTATATCAGTTTCAACTACAGCAATCCGGATGCGGTATATGCAATGAAGAGTCCTCTTGGATTTGCGCTTAATTCCAGCGGAAATCTGGTATATGGCTCTCTCTACGAATACTTCATCGGAGCAGGATACAGCCCGGATACTGTAATAGGAGAAGGATATGTCGGCAAGTATGCCGACGGAGTGATAACCATCCCTGCGGAAAATATCTGCTTCGGATTCAGCACATTGGGGACCTACGTTGGAAATGATGACGTATTTACCCTGACCCTCCCGACAGAATAAATCCCCCAAAAGGACTACAGACCCAGCGCCGTGCCGACCCCGTCGACACGGCGCTTCCATTTAGGGAGCGAGCTAATTAGCCTAATCAGTCTTATTGGTCTAATTAGTCTTATTGATACTATTGCACTAATTGGCCTTATTCCCCCTATTGCCCCTACCATCCTTCTTGAAAATTTCACTACCTTTGGCTACCGCCTTAGATACTCACGCTCGGAAAAGGACATGCAAGCATGTCCTTTTCTCTCGACTTATTCGTATCTTTGCATCAATCAAAAAGACAATCCGCCAATTATGAAGATAGGTATAATAGTAGCCATGGGCAAGGAACTCGAACTGCTGCTGCCCCACATCGACGGCCGCACCGAGACCATGCTGCCTACAGGGGGAGTGCTCCACACCGGCACCATGTCAGGCGGCCGCCACACCGTAGCCGCCATGCAGAGCGGGATAGGCAAGGTCAACGCCGCACTCGGCACGGCCTCGCTGATCGACGCGTTCACCCCCGACCTCGTGATAAACACCGGTGTGGCCGGAGGCACAGGCTCCGACGCAAAGGTGATGGACGTGGTGGTGGGCGAGCGGACGGCCTACCACGACGTGTGGTGCGGACCGTGCGCCGAGCGCGGGCAGATCCAGGGTATGCCGCGGTTCTTCGAGGGCGCATCCGAGGTGATCGGCCTCCCCGTGCTCGATACCCTGCCGCACCTCCACCGTGGGCTCATAGCCAGCGGCGACATGTTTGTCGACAATGCCGCCGACCTCGCCCGCATAGTGGAGCTATATCCCGATGTGAAAGCCGTCGACATGGAAAGCGCCGCCATGGCACAGACATGCCGGGTGAAAGGCGTGCCCTTCGCCAGCATCCGCGTGGTGAGCGACACTCCCGGGCAGGAGGAGGACAACACCGCCCAGTATCTCGACTTCTGGACAGCCGCCCCCGAGGCGACGTTCGCTACCCTGTCGAAAATCATCGATTCACTCTGAACGCCGCACGACACCACACTCGCACGCACGGCCATACACCACCAGATCATGAAAAAGATTCCGAGCTTCACAGTCGACCATATAAACCTGCGCCGTGGCATATATGTCTCGCGCAAGGACACCACACCATCGGGCGACGTCATAACCACGTTCGACATACGCATGACAGAGCCTAACCGCCAGGCCGCCATCGACGGAGCCGCCCTGCACACCATCGAGCACCTGGCGGCAACCTACCTGCGCAACCGCGCGGACATCAGCGCCGACGTGGTCTACTGGGGACCGATGGGATGCCGCACAGGCAACTACCTGCTGCTCCTCGGCGACCGCACCCCCGCCGACATCATCCCGCTGATGCGCGACACGATGGAGTTCATCGCCAACTATGAAGGCGACATCCCGGGGGCCACGCCCCGCGACTGCGGCAACTACTCCTACATGGATCTTCCGGAAGCGCGCCGACAGGCCGCACTCTACCTCCGTGAGGTGCTACTCGACCCCGACATGCCCACAGAATATCCCCGATGAAGGACATCAAGGCCATACGTGGCCGGTACTACATACACAATCTCATACAGGAGGGTGAGCACGAGCATCAGGACTTCAAGTTCGCCATCTCCGACGCGGCCAAGATAGCCCACTCCATCAGCGCCTTCGCCAACAACGACGGAGGACGCCTGCTTGTGGGCGTGCGCGACAACGGCACCGTGGCCGGAGTGCGTTCCGAGGAGGACATCTACATGATCGAGCAGGCCGCGCAGCTCTACTGCCGCCCGGCCCAGCAGGTCGAGGTGACGGCATTCGCCGTGGAAGGGGGCGCCGTGGTGGTGCGTGCCGTCATCCCCAAGGCGGTGCGCCGCCCCGTCTGCGCTCGCGACACCGACGGCACCTGGCGCGCCTATTTCCGCGTCAAGGACGAGAACATAGTGGTGCCGCCTGCCATGCTCGCCGCCTGGAAAAGGAAATCCGCCCCCTCACCCACCCTGCTCTCCTTCACCGCCGCCGAATCGGCCCTCCTTGCCTATCTCGACGAATGGGGGATGGCTTCGCTCGACGAATATGTGACCGCCGCGCACATATCCGTGGCCACGGCAACCGACATGGCCGCACGCCTCTATGCGATGGACATAATCGACTTCGCCTACACAGGGGCGGGGTTCGTCGTGGTCCGCAAATAGCAACGGCCCCGTGAACATCGGTCCGGGGCCGCCAACATCAAGCTCGTATAATTATCCGGATGCAAAGTTACGACAACCGGCATCCCCCGGCAATACCTGATTTCAATGATTTCAGACGGTGAAATCCGCCGGTCTATCATTGTTAATGATTAGAGACCCATACCCACCGCGCTACCGGAGGCTCGTCCCCCTGCCCCGTTTTTTACCCTGAAAACATAATTTCTTCTTTTATTTTGCATTATCCATTGTTTTTTGCGTAACTTTGCACTCTCATAGGCACTCTACATGCAAAAGACAGCACAACATTTTCCGGTCGGAGGCTTATGGGACCCCGATAAAATGAGTGCGAATAAAGAATCTTAAAACAACTTCGTCAAATCAGACCTGTCGTCATATCGGCAGAATATTTAGTAGTACAGATGAATCACCTTCGTTACCTTCTCGCCGTCGTGGCATGCTTTGCCGCCATACTGACAGGCTGCAAGACTCCGAAAGATGTAACCTACTTCCAGGATGTGGACTCAGTGGCCGTCCTGGCAGTAGCGAACCCACTTGAAATCAAAATCCATCCGGAGGACAAGTTATCGATCATCGTCCACTCGAAGGACGCTCAGCTATCCGAGTTGTTCAACCTACCCGTTACCGCCCGCCGAATCGGTTATTCCGGCAAATCATCACTGTCGCAGTCACAGGAGATCTCAATCTACACGGTCGACACCGACGGTTATATCGACTTCCCCATAATCGGCAAAATCAAGGTGGCCGGGCTCAACCGGCGTCAGATTGCCGACCTTATAAAGAATGAACTCATCTCACGCCAGCTCGTCAAGGACCCCACGGTGACGGTAGAGTTCGACAACCTTTACGTGAGCGTGCTCGGAGAGGTCAACAATCCTGGACGCTATAACCTCAACCGCGACAAGGTGACCCTGCTCGACGTGCTCGGCATGGCCGGAGACCTGACCATACTCGGACGCCGCGAGAACGTAGTAGTGATACGCAACATCGACGGCAAGACATCGACCTACCGTGTCGACCTCACAAAGGCCGCCGACCTTTATAGGTCGCCCGCCTACAATATCCAGCAGAACGACGTGATCTACGTAGAGCCGAATGACAACCGTGTGCGCCAGTCGACCGTCAACGGCAACAACCTGCGCTCCACCTCATTCTGGATCTCGCTCGCATCGCTCCTGACATCGGTCGGCGTGCTCATCACGAACATCACCAACTAAGAGCTATTCACAGTCAATCCTCGTAAAACAGTATCCAAAGATGCCCAACGAAACTTTCGACAATATCCAAACGCGCGAAGAAGAATCGTCGATACGCCTGCAGGACTTCCTGCAGATGTGTCTTGCCAACTGGAAGTGGTTCGTGCTCTCCCTCATGTTCACCATGGGACTCGCCGTGCTGTATCTGTTTGTGGTGTCACCCACATACACACGCACCGCATCGCTCCTGATCAAGGACGAGGACAACAATTCGAGTATCAGCTCGCAGCTCAGTTCCCTGTCGGATCTCGGAGTGTTCAGTTCGGGAGCCAACGTAACCAACGAGATGGTGGCCATACAATCGCCCTCCACCATTCTGGAGGTAGTGCGCCGTCTCAATCTCGACATGAACTATGTCACCCGTAAAAATCTCCGCAAGCAGCATCTCTACGGCCTTTCGCTGCCTGTGACAGTAAAAGTGCTCGATTATCCTGAAAACCAGGGATGTTCGTTCGAAATCGACATAGACCGCAAAAAGAAGTCAGTCACACTCTCTGACTTCCGCGACAAGGACGGCACAATCTCCAAGGAAGTAAAGGGAGCGCTCGGCGACACCCTCGCCACCCCGTTCGGAAAAGTACTGGTGACACCCACCGCCTATTACGACTCCCCCGCCAACAAGGAGATCGACAACATAAAGGTGACACGCATGAGCACACAGGGAGCTATCGACGCTTACCAGAACAAGCTGTCGGTGGAATTGGCCGACAAAGATGCGACAGTGCTCAACATCACCTGCAATGACGTAAGCCCCCAACGCGCCGAGGACTTTATAAACACTCTCATATCGGCATACAACGAGGACTGGGTGCGCGACAAGAACCAGGTGGCCACGGCTACATCACAATTCATAAACGACCGTCTGGGAGTAATCGAGCAGGAACTCGGCAATGTAGATTCTGACATCTCATCCTACAAGTCGGAGCATCTTATTCCCGACCTGGCATTGGTAAGCCAGATGTATCTCGACCAGAGCCAGGAGGCGGCCAACCAAGTGCTCGCCCTCAACAACCAGCTCTACATGGCGCGCTACATACGCACTTTCCTCGCCGATACACGCAACCACAGCCAGCTGCTCCCCGCCAATTCCGGTCTTGAGAACACAACCGTAGAAAAGCAGATTGCCGATTACAACGACATGATGCTCGAACGCAACTCCCTTGCCGCAAACTCCTCCGCCAACAACCCGCTCGTCGTGGACCTCGACAATGCCCTGGCCGCTTCCCGTTCAGCCATCGTCACCTCGATCGACAACCAGATAAACTCCTTGAATGCACAGATACGCGCATTCCGGGGAAGCGAGGCACAGAGCCGCAGCCAGATCGCATCCAACCCGACACAGGCTAAATACCTCCTCTCCGTGGAGCGCCAGCAGAAAGTAAAAGAGGCCCTTTACCTGTTCCTCCTCCAGAAACGTGAGGAAAACGAACTTACACAGGCTTTCACCGCCTACAACACCCGAATAGTGACTCCTCCGATGGGCAAGTCGGAGCCTACGGCACCGGTAAAACGCAATATTCTCCTTATCGCGTTCGTGGCCGGGCTCTTCATACCCGCAGGCATAATCTTCATGCAGGAGAGCATGGATACACGAGTGCGCACACGCAAGGATATCGAAAATATCACCGCACCGTTCCTCGGCGAACTTCCGATGTCAGGAAAGGTGAAGAAGAAAGGCGTACGCGCTACCCTCTTGTCTCTCATAGGCATCAAGCCAAAGGCAACAGAAATCGTCAAGCGCGAGATCATGGTACGCAAAGGCTCTCGAAACGTAGTCAACGAGGCTTTCCGCGTGGTACGTTCCAACCTTGAGTTCATCATAGGCAAGAATGACCATAAGGTAATCATGGCAACCTCCATGAACCCGGGTTCGGGAAAGACGTTCGTGACTGCCAACCTTGCTGCATCTTTCGCCATAAAAGGACAGAAGGTCTGCATCCTTGACCTTGACCTTCGAAAAATCACCATAAGTAAATATGTAGACTCTCCCAAGATAGGCATAAGCTCAATCCTCAATGGCGAAATCACCGACTGGCACAAGGCAGTCGTGCCTGTAGGGACTACCAAGAATCTCTTCATGATTCCCGGAGGCACCATACCACCCAACCCCTCGGAACTTCTCTACTCGCCGCGCATGAAAGCACTCATCGAGGATTTGCGTAAAGAGTTCGACCTGGTATTCATCGACTGCCCGCCGACCGACATGGTGGCCGATACCTCAATCATAACGCCGCTTGCCGATGTCACTATATTCGTGGTACGTTCCGGCGTGCTTGACCGTCGTCTCGTACCGACAATCCAGAATTTCTATGTCGACAAGAAATTCAACAACATGTCATTGCTGCTCAACGGTATCCCCTCCAAAGTCAACGGCTATGGTTACGGCTACGGTTACGGGTATGGATATGGATACGGTTACGGATATGGATATGGATACGGATATGGGGGGGGTGATAAAGCTACTGATTAACAAGAAGTTATATGGCAAATTCCACCCTTGACATCCTATTGGACCATAATTAATTCATATGTTGCCTTGAAATTTTTATCGAAAATTTCAAGGCAACATCATTATAAAATCAGACTCTCTCCACACATAAAGACATGTGGCCATTTACATCATCAACCACCACAATCGCCCGCTCGGGAATCCTTGAGGGTGCCACCGAGTGGCATTCCCACCTTCTTCCCGGAGTCGATGACGGCATAAAGAAAATCGACGAGACGATAGAGACCCTCCGGCTTATGGGGCAGGCAGGCATAAGACGTGTGCACCTCACCCCCCACATCATGGAGGACGTGCCCAACACTCCCGCCGACCTCAGGAAACGATTCGATGACCTGTGCGCCGCCGTGGCAGGTGATTCCGACATACCGCCGCTCGTGCTCGGCGCCGAAAACATGCTCGACCCGATATTCACCGAGCGGTTCACGGCACGCGACTTTCTGACCATAGCCACCCGCAACCCGGCAAGCAACGACACGCTGCTTGTGGAGACATCCTATGCCAACCCTCCGATGGGGCTGTTCGATATCCTGAAAGATGTGCGCAGCGCAGGCTATTTCCCGCTCCTTGCCCACCCGGAGCGCTACCTCTACATGTCGCCCGCCGACTACAGACGACTGAAGGATGACGGCGTGATGCTACAGCTAAATCTCCCCTCGATCACCGGATTCTACGGTCCTAACGTACAGCAACGCGCCATACGCCTCCTTCAGGACGGCATGTATGACTATACCGGCAGCGACACCCATTCCCTGAAATGGTTCCGCCGTCTGCTCGACGCTCCCATCCGACGCTCCCTTGTGAAGCACCTCCTTCCCATCATGCGGTGACCTCAACGCACAGCACTCTCGGAAAAAATAACGCACAGAGCACACAAGGAGCACAGAGAATAAAGGATAGGAGTCAGACGACTATCATCATCCTTATTATTCTCTGTGCTCCTTGTGTGCTCTGTGCGTTATTTTACGCGATCAGTCGATGATGTCGAAACCTGTATATTTGCGCAGGCACTCCGGCACGATGATACCCTCGGGTGTCTGGTTGTTCTCAAGCAGGGCGGCCATGATGCGCGGCAGAGCCAGGGCAGAGCCGTTGAGGGTATGACACAACTTGGTCTTTTTGTCATCACCGCGATAGCGGCATTTCAGACGGTTGGCCTGGTAGGTCTCGAAGTTGGACACCGACGACACCTCCAGCCAGCGCTTCTGCGCTGCGGAGAACACCTCGAAGTCAAACGTGATGGCCGACGTGAACGACATGTCGCCGCCGCAGAGGCGCAGTATGTGCCAGGGGAGTCCGAGCTTCTCAAGGAGTCCCTGTACGTGGGCTTTCATCTCCTCAAGCGCGGCATATGAATCCTCGGGCTTCTCTATGCGCACGATCTCCACCTTGTCGAACTGGTGCAGACGGTTGAGTCCGCGCACGTCCTTGCCGTAGCTGCCGGCCTCGCGGCGCCAGCATGCCGAGAAAGCACAGTTCTTTATAGGGAGCTTGTCGGCGGGGATGATCACGTCGCGGTAGAGGTTGGTCACGGGCACCTCGGCGGTAGGTATGAGGTAGAGATTGTCCTCGCCCACATAGTACATCTGCCCCTCTTTGTCGGGGAGCTGTCCCGTGCCGTAGCCCGAAGCCTCGTTGACCACGAAAGGCGGCTCCACTTCAAGGTATCCGGCCTTGCCGGCCTCGTCGAGGAAGAACTGTATGAGGGCGCGCTGCATGCGTGCTCCCTTTCCGAGATACACGGGAAATCCGGCACCGGTGATTTTCACGCCGAGGTCGAAGTCGATGATGTTGTACTTCTTAGCCAACTCCCAGTGGGGAAGCGCGTCGGCGGGAAGGTCGGGCATCACACCGCCGGTTTTCTCGACAACGTTGTCCTCCGCGGTTTTGCCTTCGGGCACCATGTCGCAGGGCACGTTGGGCACCGACAGGAGTATCTCGCGGATGCGCGCCTCTGTGCGGGCAAGCTCGTCGGCGATTGCCTTCTGCTCATCCTTGAGAGCGGCCACGGCCTTCTTGGCCTCCTCGGCCTCATCCTTCTTGCCGGCCTTCATAAGCTGGCCGATGGAGGCGGCCAGGCGGTTAAGCTCGGCGGCCTTGGTGTCGTTGTTGAGCTGCGACTGGCGGCGGAGCGTGTCGAGTTCGAGAATTTCGCCGATGGCGGCGTTGCCGTCGAATCCCTTCACCGCAAGGCGTGCGATGATGCGTGCGGGATCTTCCTTTATCTGTTGTATCGTAAGCATAATGTATGATTTTTCCGGTTATAAAAGACACTTGGAGGCCGTTTGAAAACAACCTCTTAACTCCGAGGCGGAAGGCTTATCCGAGAAGCTCCTTCACCTTGGCCGAGATGGCACGCCCGTCGGCACGTCCGGCCAGGGCTTTCGATGCCACGCCCATTACCTTGCCCATCTCCTTGGCGGAGGTGGCGCCGGTCTGCGCGATGATCTTCTTCAGCTCCGCGGTCAGCTCCTCGTCGCCGAGCTGTTTCGGCAGGTATTCCTCGATCACTGCGGCCTGGGCAAGCTCCTCGCCTGCAAGCTCCGGACGGTTCTGCTGCGTGTAGATCTCAGCGCTCTCCTTGCGCTGCTTCACCATCTTGACGAGCACCTTCATGGCCGCTTCGTCGGTAAGGGTGCCGTCGGAGCCTTTTGCGGTCCGTGCCTCCAGAAATTCTTTCTTTATGCCGCGCAGGGCCTCAAGCCGCGCATGGTCGCGTGCAAGCATCGCCGCCTTGATGTCGGCGCTGACTTTATCAAACAAGTCCATAATGAGTCGGTTTTTGTCATGCAAATTTACTCACATTTCCCGTAAATCCCGCCAACAGGAATTTAAAATCTCAGTTTTTTCCGTAGATTTGCACTGACCTGATTCAAACCAACCACAGGACTCCATTATGCGACCGATATTTCTGATAGGATACATGGGGAGCGGCAAGTCGACCGTAGGGCGGCATGTCGCCGCCCTGACAGGCATGCAGTTCATCGACCTCGACAGCTACATCGAGAGCCGCTACCGTGCCACCGTGCGCGAACTGTTCGCGCTCTACGGCGAAGCAGGCTTCCGCACGCGCGAGCAGGCCATGCTCCACGAGGCGGGAGAGTTCGAGGATGTGATCGTGGCATGCGGAGGCGGCACTCCCTGCTTCTTCGACAACATGGAGTGGATGAACGCCCACGGCACCACAGTGCTGCTCGACGTGAGCGTCGACCGGCTGCATGAGCGCCTGCTGCGCGGACGCCACAAGCGCCCCCTCATCGCCGACAAGACCGACGGGGAGCTGCGCGAATTCATCGTCGAGGCCCTGGCCGCGCGAATGCCCCACTACACCAAGGCCTCGCTGCGCTTCAAGGCAGAAAACCTCGACAGCGAGCAGGAGAAGGAGGTGACGGCACGCAGCTTCGCCAGGTTCCTCGGCCTCCACGTCGACAGCCATCCCGACAATACCCTCTAACCCCTACCATACCACAATGAACGAATCTTCGGAATATATCACCCCCGAACCACAACCCGCTGCCACCGCCACCATGCGCCGCCGGCCGTCGATAGGGCTGCCATCCACCCCGGGCAGCAGCGAGAGGCGCTTTCCGCTCACCCCGGAGGCTGCGGGAATACTTGCCGAGCGCGGCTACGAAGTGCGTCTCGAAGCCGGCGCTGCAGCATCCATACACTACGACGACACAGCCTACATGCGCCAGGGCGCCATAGTGACATCGCGCGCCGAGGCCCTGGAGGCCGACATGGTGATAACCCTCGGGCGGCTCACCCCCGCCGACATCAGGGCCATGCGCCGGGGAGCCATGCTCCTCACGCTCCTCCACAGCATCGACAGCTGTGCGGCAACCATCCGCGAGCTGCTGCGCCGCAATATCGCCGCCATAGCCATCGACCTGATCGGCGACAGCGACGGACACACGCCTTTCGCCGACATACTCGACGAGATCAACGGGCGCGCGGCGCTGGCCCTGGCCTCGTCGATGCTCGCCTCGCCCGACCATGGCAAAGGGATACTCCTCGGCGGTGTGGCGGGGATCATACCGTGCGAGGTGCTCATCCTCGGGGCAGGCATCGCGGGACGCGCGGCCGCCTCGTCGGCCCTCGGTCTGGGAGCGTCCGTGAGGATGCTCGACAACGATGTCTATCGCCTGCGCCGTGCCGCCGAATTGCCCGGATGCGCGGCGGCAACCTCCGTGCTCCATCCGCGCGTGCTCGAAAACGCCCTGCGCACGGCCGATGTCATCGTGGCCACGCCGATGGAGCGTCCATGCACCATCAGCGCCGAGCAGACCGCGCTGATGAAGCGTGGAGTGATCATCATGAACCTCTACGGCGACGGCAACGCACTGTGCCCGTCGCTCCCAGAGGTCGACATGGGAGCGCCCCACACCCTCGCAGCCGTGCCGGAAGGGTCGCGCATATGCTACACCGGCGTAGGCAACGCCGTGCCGCGCACAGCCGCCATGGCCCTGAGCAACACGCTCATATCGCTGCTTGGGCATATCGCCGACTGCGAAAGCGCCCTCAGCACCATGCGCATGCTCCCTGGAGTGCAGCGCGCCGTGGCCACATTCCTCGGCAAGCCCGTCAACCGCCGCGTGGCCGCGAAGGCAGGCCTGAGGCCTATCGACATCTCGCTACTCCTCAGCTGTAGCTGACCTCCGTGGCACAAGGCCACACACATACAATCCTCAATGGGGGTTGCATAGCCGTCGGACATGTCAGACCCGTCCGACCTGTCCGACTCGTCCGACGACACCGGAATGGCTTATCGCGCCCCACAAAATACGATAAAAATGGCAAGAAAATTCTACGTAGTATGGGAGGGCTTCGCTCCCGGCATATATGACTCCTGGGAAGAGGCCAAGGCACAGATTGACGGCTATCCGGGGGCGAAATACAAAAGCTTCTCGTCGCAGACAGCGGCCACGGAGGCATTCCGCGACTACGGTGGCGACGAGCTTTACGCTCTGCGCGCCCTCGCCGAGCGCAAGACGCAGCTCATCAACTACGAGGCGTTTCCGGAGATACGCCTCGACGCAATCGCCGTAGATGCCGCATGCGCCGGCAACCCGGGCGTGATGGAGTACCGTGGCGTGGTGGTGGGCACCGGCGAGGAGCTGTTCCATTACGGCCCGGTGGCCGACGGCACCAACAATGTGGGCGAATTCCTGGCCCTCGTCCATGCCCTCGCATTGTGTGAGAAAAACGGATGGACGCGCACAATCTACTCCGACAGCCGCACGGCGCAGGCATGGCTGCGCAACCGCCGCGCCCGCACCACCCTCACCCCTACCCCCGGCAACGCAACCCTTTTGGCCACGCTGCAGCGCGCCGAGCGATGGGTGCAGACCCACACCTCCCCATGCCCCGTTGTGAAGTGGGACACCGAGCGCTGGGGCGAAATCCCCGCCGACTTCGGCCGCAAATAGTCCGCCTATATCGATATATGATCAGACACATCATTCTATACTCACTGCTGCTTACGGCAGCATTCGCTTGCTCGCGCTCCGGCCAAGCCGACCGCGAGCTGACCCGCGCCGAGTCGCTGATGGCGGAGCGACCCGACTCTGCATTGTCGATTCTCGAAGGCATGGATCCCGAAAAGATCGGTTCGCGCCGACAGCGGGCCGAACACGCCCTGCTGCTCACGCAGGCGCGCGACAAAAACTTCCGCTTCGAGACCGACGACTCGCTCATCACCACCGCCGCAGCCTACTTCGACGCCCACCCCGTGCAGCCCTGGCAGACACTCGCCCACATGTACCGTGGCATCGTCAATCTCTACCGTGGCAGCCACACCGTCGCCATAAAGGAGGCGCTGACCGCCCTCGACCTCGCCGCGCAGCTCGACGACGACTACACCCTCGCCAAAATCCACGAGCTTATCGCCGACATCTACGTCGCAGTCTACAACTTCGAAAAGGCAATCCCCCACCGCCGCCTTGCCGCAGACCTCTACCACGCCGCCGGCAAAACCCTCAACAACCAGTATGCCCTTGTGGAATTGGCGTCTGCATTCAACCGTGTCGACAAACCCGACATAGCTGTTGCTATGTTAGACAGCCTATCGTCAGAAATCACCGATTCGACTCTACTCGGCTTTTACCATGAGACATATTTAAAACCATTGCTTAAATTTAATAGTTATGACGCCGCACGCCGACATTCCAACTTGGCCGAAAGATATTGGGGTGAACAAACAGTCGATTTACAAGACCGACCATATACATCCTATCTCTACTTACTCCTTAATCAACCCGACAGTGCAGAACATTATCTCCAACTGGAACGTAAGTACAATCCTCATTGGAACGAGATGGAAGAATATCATTGGGCCAAATCGACCATTCTGATAAAATCCCGAGACTATGAGAATGCCGTCGCCGAACTTGAGAAAATGTGGGCAGTACATGACAAAGGATTGAAAGAAGTACTCAAACACAATGTCGCATTAGCAGAGAGCGATTTCCATCATGACAAGGCCATTGCCGAGCATAAAAGAGCTGACAAGTATCATATAATCGTTTGGGGTATCTCTATCGCCACATTAATTATATGTGTCGCATTCTACATATTCTATCGCGAGCGCATGAAGAGAAAGCGACTGGAGATAGAAAATAAGATGCTTGAAGTCAGGGAGATCACCTCTCGCCTTGTAAGCTCCGAGCGTAAAGGAACCTATCTTGATACACGGTTAAGAGACCAACGCCTGTTGCTCAATCAGTTGCTTAGAGATCGATACATGGTGCTGAACCACCTTAGCAACAAATATTTTGAGAAACGCGACTCCGAGGCTACACGTGCCACTATCGCCAAAGATTTTGAGGATGAAATAGCCCGGATAAGGCAAGACAACTCGATTCCTCGTATAAAGGAGATTGTAGATTTATGCCATGATAATATTCTCATACGCATGCGCCAACAGTTCCCGAAATTCAAAGAGGATGACATTACATTCTGCGCCCTCGTAATTGCAGGATTTTCGTCCCGTGCCATATGTCTGCTGATGGATATTGAACGAGGCAACTACTATAACAAATGGACGCGCATTAGGCGTCGTATTACCGACTCGGAAGCACCCGACAAAGAGCTTTTCTTAGAAGTACTGAATAATCACCTATAAATCAACACATTATCGATCGTCAAAATATGGGGGGGGTAATGTATTGATTATCAGTATGTTAAATTTTTAAATACAAGTGATAAAATCTAAATGTTTTTATCACTTGTATCCATTTATATATCAACCAATTAAATTAACAAAATCCGCGAAGTGATAAATATTTTAATCCATAAAAATTCGAAAACTTCTCTATCGCAGTCATAACTTTGCCATCGAATAAATCGCGATTTTCATCTATTACTGTCCGCTAAACCATAAATCAGAGAGTCCAACATCTTGAAAGGCAGAA
>NZ_CAJTYX010000006.1 GCF_910583865.1 uncultured Muribaculum sp. | reverse complement strand
GTCACGTCATACTGGTGAGCATAGTCAACGACCTTCTTGGTGAGGGCTACATTCTCCTCGTAGGGGAGGTGGGAGCCGTCGATCATTACCGACGAGAAGCCGTGGTCGATGCAGTCCTTGCATAGTTCGAAGCTGTCACCGTGGTCGAGATGAAGCACGATCTGGGGATGCTCCCAGCCGAGGCTCTTTGCATAGTCAACGGCACCCTGTGCCATGTAGCGGAGCAGGATGGGGTTGGCGTAGTTGCGGGCACCCTTCGATACCTGGAGGATGACGGGCGACTTGGTGTCGGCAGCGGCTTTGATGATAGCCTGGAGCTGCTCCATGTTGTTGAAGTTGAATGCAGGGATAGCATATCCGCCATGTACGGCTTTGGCAAACATCTCACGGGTGTTCACAAGGCCGAGGTCTTTATAACTTACCATGTCTGTTTAAATTTTATGGTTTGACGTATTCGCTTGATTGATAGAGGCAGGACGCAGGGTTGCTTTCTGTGCCTTACCTTGCTGCAAAGTTAACAAACAAATGCAATATGTCATAGCAAAAATTCAGTAATTTGAGGCGTGATGACGAAAAAAGGCGTCGCGTGTAAGCGGACGCCTTGTAAGATTGAAGTGTGGTGCCTCGGGATTACTCGCCGGGGATGATAGCTTCGCTGGGGCAAACCTCGGCGCAGCTGCCGCATTCGATACATGTGTCGGGATCGATGTGGTAGATATCGCCCTCGGAGATAGCCTCTACGGGGCATACGGGAAGGCATGTGCCGCATGCAACACACTTGTCAGTAATTACGTAAGCCATTTCTGTTTAAGTTTTTAGATAATTATACGAAAGTTCTTTGTGGATAATATGTCGCAAAGTTATATTATTTCTGCAAATCAAGCCATTTTTTTTCATAAAAAAGTTCTGGCCGTTCGGGCGATTGTCCGTTTAGGCATGCATAAGGGACAACCAACCGTGACCCAATATTGTTAATCGCATATAAAAACTATTGAATCATGAAAGGAAAAACGAGTTTCTGGATGCAGTTCTTCGCTCTTGCCGCGGGGATTGTGCTGATCTGCATGCACGACAGGATCAATCTGGTGCAGTGGGTCATCGTGTTTGTTGGAGTTATGTTCGCCATACCCGGCGTATGCGGTCTTATCGAGGCGCTTGCCGGGCGTAATAGGAATAAAGGTAAAGGAAGCGCTGCGGTGCCGGTTTTGGCATCGTTAGGCTCGCTTATCATCGGAGTCATAATGATATTTTGCCCTGTTCCGTTCGAGGCTGTGTTTGTCTATTTCCTCGCTGCGGTGCTCATCCTTGGCGGTATATGGCACATATGGGTGTTGGCTGTCGGTGTGCGGCCTCTCACTCTTCCCGGATGGCTTTATGTACTGCCTGTCCTTGTCGCGGCGGCTGGAATAGTAATTCTTGTAACTCCTGTCAGGGAAACAGAATCGATATTCACTCTGATTGCAGGGATAGCGCTCGTATGCATCGCTGCCAACGGGCTTTTCATATATCTTGCTTCATATGGCATGCGACGCGAAGCGGTCGTGGAGGGGCATCATGTGCAGGAGGAAGTCGTTCAGGAGCCGCAACTGCAAGGGCATGACGCCGATATGATGCCGGCGGAGATTCCGGATCATATCGATAAACACCCTTCCGTGGATGATAATGCATAAGTGGCAGGTTATTCCGGAGCTATGGCAAGCTCTGGGAAACGTGCTCTCACGTAGCTGCACACAAGTTCGGCCACGCTGTCCATAGGCATCGAAGCTGAATCTATGGTGAGATGGTAGCTCGCTGCATCCCCCCAGGTTTTATCTGTATAGAAGTTATAGTAACTTGCGCGCAATTTATTGGTCTTTTCCGATATTTCGCGCGCTTTTTCCGGAGTAGTTCGGTCGCCTCGTCGCATTATGCGGGCGATTCTTGCCTCGATAGGCGCATGCACGAAGATGTTGATGCATCGGGGAAAGTCGCGCAGCACATAATCGGCCGAACGACCCACTATTACACATGAATGTTTCCTGGCAAGCGAACGTATCAGTTCCGACTGTGCCTTGTAGAGGTTGTCGTCGCTTATGGAGGAACTTCCCGCATAGGCATTGTAAGGAGAATAGCCCATTGCGAATGAGAACATGCCGCTTAGGAATTTAGGAAATTTCTCATCGTTGCGTTCGAAGAAATCGACGCTTACGCCCGCGTTCTTGGCCGCTTGGAGCAGTAGTTCCTTGTCGTAGAAAGCTATGCCGAGCTTGTCGGCTACGAGGCGTCCCAGTTCGCGTCCGCCGCTGCCGAACTGTCGTCCGATGGTTATCACGAAATTGGATGGTATGGTTGGCTGCATTTTTATTAACAGGCTGAATCGGTTCCAAAAAAATGATGTTGCAACCGTAAAGTTAGTTTTTTTAAGTAACTCGCAAAAATTATTTTATATTTCCGATGAGAGAATTTTCGCGTGATTTTTGCTCGATTAAGAAGGAGTGTAGCGAGCTACACGTTATCGCGAAGCGCTTTTGGGCCGGCGAAAAAGACTGATGAAGAGGGCGAAAAGCACCGGAAATTCTCCGGCGGCAATATAAAGCTTTAGAAATTATCATATGCGCAATAATTTTTGTGAGTTACTTATCTCTAAAATTCTTATCTTTGCCACAAACTTTCCTGATTTCTCATTATGAATGAAGATTTGAAAAAGACCGTGGGCAAGGATCCTGACGGACTTCTTACATATGAATATATAGCCAATCATATCGGAGAGATTGACGGTGTGCTTGACGAACTTGTCGACAACATGATTGGTGCGGACCTTAACGGCCAGTTCCTCGTGAGCGCTGCCCATTATCTCCACGCTATAGATGGAGATAAGTATCATCAGGCTATCGACCGCCTGATTGCCGCAGCCATCGACCGCGACCGCGAGCGCCGTTACATAGGTGATCTTCTTCCGGCCTTGTGGGGTGAGGATTACGCCGAGCATGTGGCAGAGCTGAGTGCAAGTGACAATAACTTCCGCCGCATCTACAAGCGTCTTTTTCCGGAGACTATAATCTGACATCGCTTTACCTTACATAATATGCTGAAATCTGCAACAAAGTGGCTCGCATGCGTGTTTACACTGGTGTCGTGGGCATGCTCGGGCGCATCTGCCACTTCCGACAATAAATCAAACCCTGAAAACCAAATGACTGAAACCGATTCAATCCCAACTGCCACCGCTCCTGCCGCCGGCGATGTGCTGGTAGATATCTCTACCACCGCCGGTGATATACAGGTGCGTCTGTTCGGCGACACTCCGCGCCATCGTGATAATTTCCTCAAACTCGTGAAAGAGGGCTTCTACGACGGCGTCCTCTTCCATCGTGTCATCAATGAATTCATGGTTCAGACGGGTGACCCCGACTCCAGGAACGCCGCTCCCGGCAAAAGCCTCGGAACGGGAGGACCCGGCTATACCATCGAATCGGAGATAGTATATCCGCGCCACTTCCACCGTAAGGGCGCTCTCGCAGCCGCCCGTCAGGGCGATCAGGTCAACCCCGAACGTCGCAGTTCCGGCTCGCAATTCTATATAGTGACGGGAAAGGCTTACAACGAAAGCCAACTCAAGCAGATGGAGGGGCAGATGAAGATGATGCAGCAGCAGGACATATTCAACCGTCTCGCAGCCGAACGCCGCAGCAAGATAATGGAGCTGCGCCGCAATAATGACCAGGCCGGCATACAGAAGCTCCAGGAGGAGTTGATCGCCATCACCGAGAAAGAGGCTGCCGCCAATCCCGTGGCTCTGACTCCCGAACAGCGCAAAGCCTACAGTACCATCGGCGGTACGCCCCATCTCGACGGACAGTACACCGTATTCGGAGAGGTCACCAAGGGGCTTGATGTCGTCGACAAGATACAGCAGGTGCCCACCGGAGCCGCCGACCGTCCCCTTGAGGATGTGAAGATACTGAAAATTACAGTAGTTAAATAAACATGGCCACCCGGTTTACCCTTCCCAACGGACTTCGGGTTGTACATCAGCGAGACAGTGCCACCGCAATGGTGGCACTTGACATACTATATAATGTAGGCGCGCGCGACGAAGATGAGTCACGCACAGGCATGGCTCATCTTTTCGAACACCTGATGTTCGGAGGATCGGTCAATATTCCGGACTTCGACGGGGCTATAGAGAAAGCCGGAGGCCATAATAATGCCTGGACCAACCAGGACTACACTAATTTTTACGACATCGTGCCCGCTCAGAATGCCGAGACGGCTTTTTGGCTCGAAAGCGACCGCATGTTGTCGCTCGCTTTTTCCGACAAGGCTCTCGAAGTGCAGCGCAACGTAGTCATGGAGGAGTTCAAGCAGGTGTGTCTCAACCAGCCATACGGTGACCTCGGTCATCATCTGTCAGCCCTTGCCTATACTACTCACCCATACCGCACGCCCGTGATAGGCAAAGAGCTTGAACACATCCGTGGCGTCACCCAGGAGCATGTGCGGGAGTTTTTTCATTCTCATTACGCCCCCAACAACGCTGTGCTTGCCGTCACCGGCAATATCAGCATCGATGACACGCGCCGTCTGGCCGAGAAATGGTTCGGGCCTATTCCCCGAAGGGAAGTTGCTCCGCGCCTATATGACGCGGAGCCGGAGCAGACAGCTCCGAGGCGGATGGTGGTCAGCGGCCCCGTGCCGCAGACGCTCGTGGTGGTCAGCTATCCGATGCCGGGATGCTTCCATCCCGACTATGCGGTATGCGACATAATCACAGACCTTCTCGCCGCAGGGCGCACATCCCGTTACTATCGCAGGCTCATCATGTCGACCGACCTTTTTGCCTCGGCGGATGCGTCTATCACCGGTTCGGAGGAACCCGGGCAGCTGCTCCTGCAAGGCATGCTGCAGCCCGGAATCGCACCCGACGAGGCTTGCGAGGCTCTGATAGACACGGCGCGTTCCCTCATATCCGATCCGCCCTCGGAGCATGAGTTGCAGAGAGCCGTCAATTGCTTCGAGGCACGGCAAGTAATGGGCAACGTCAGCTACGTGAATCTCGCCTCGATGCTTGCCATGGACGAGATGCGCCATACCACACAGCAGCAGACCTTGGCACGGTATCGCGCCATCGCGCCGTCCGACGTGGCGCGTGTCGCCGCCGAGGTATTTCGTCCTGAGCGTCGTTCGGTACTGGTATATCAGCCGTCCGAATACGATTCCGCTGAAGTGTCTCCGGATGTTGAGGCACATGCATGACAGGGACGGAAATCAGCCGGTTGATGCCGTTTTTTTGAAAAAAATAAGAATAAATTTAAATTATCTCTAAAAAATACCTATATTTGGCTTCTTAAAGCTAACTAACCACCATTATCATTATGGAATTGCGTGACCATGCTTCTTCGGAACTCGAAAATGTAAAACCCGAAGAAGTTTCCTTGTCCGTGGAGATCCCTGCCGATGCTCCACTTGTAAATGACGAGACTGTAGACTCAGGCGTCAATGAAGAACGTGAAAAAGAGACTGATGCCGCTCAAACGGATGTTTCTGCCGAAGAGGAATGTGCCGAAGTGACCGACGGCGACGCTTCTGCTCCCGACGTGGCCTCTTGCCGTCCTGCCTCTAAAGAAGAGGTAATCGATAGGCTTGCGGAGATTTCGTTGCGTCCTGCCGCTGAAATCAGTCGCGATGAGGTGACGCGCCTGCGTCAGGCTTTCCACGCACTCCGTAAGAATGAGCTTGTCGCAGAAAAGGAGGCATTCATTGCCGCCGGTAACGAGGAGGCCGACTACCTCCCCGCCCTTGATCCGCTCGAAGAGCGCCTTGGCGAGCTTCTCAACAACATCAAGGCTGCAAAGGCGTTATTCCTTGTGAAGCAGGACGAGGAGCGCCGCGGGAATCTTGCCCGTAAGCGCGACATAATAAAGGAACTCGATGAGATGGCCGCCGACACCGACAACGTCAACCGTCATTTCCCGCGCTTCCGTGAGCTCACACAGGCTTTCAAGGACGCAGGCGATGTGCCGCCGACCGATGCAACCGACGTGTGGCGCGATTATCAGGCTGTGGTGGAGCGTTTCTACGATCAGCTCAAGGTCAACAAGGACCTGCGCGACTACGATTTCCGCAAGAACCTCGATATGAAACAGCTTCTTATCGATGAGGCTCAAAAGCTTGATGCCGAAAGTGATGTCGTTACGGCCTTCCGCCGTCTCCAGGATCTTCATGAAAAATGGCGCGACGTAGGCCCTGTGGCAAAAGAACTGCGCGAGGAGATCTGGAATCGCTTCAAGGAAGCGTCAGCTGTAATCAATAAGAAATATCAGACATTCTTTGAGGAGCGCAAGGAACGCGAGCGTGAGAATGAGGAGAAAAAGACTGCCATATGCGAGCGGGTGGAAGCAATTGATCTCTCCACTCTAACCGCACATTCCGCATGGGAACAGGCCACCAAAGAGATCATTGCGGCCCAGGAGGAGTGGAAGAAGCTCGGATTCGCCTCCAAGAAGGTCAACAACGCTTTGTTCGCCCGCTTTAGAAAGACGTGTGATGATTTCTTCACGGCAAAGGGCGAATATTTCCGTCGTGTCAGGGATGCTCGCAACACCAATCTTGAACGTAAGATTGCCCTCTGTGAGCGTGCGGAGGCTTTGAAAGACAGCACCGAATGGAAAAAGACCGCAGAAGAGATGGCACGTCTGCAACAGGAATGGAAATCGATCGGTGCCGTCGACAAGAAGCATAGCGATGCCGTGTGGCGTCGTTTCCTTGACGCATGCGACTATTTCTTCGACGCACGCAAGAAGGCTACGTCGGGCCAGCGGCGCACCGAGCGTGAGAATCTTCGTGCCAAGGAAGAGGTGGTGGCATCGCTCAAGGCTATCGCTGACGACACTCCCCGTGAGGAGGCCATCGCCAAGGTGAAGGAGCTGCAGGCCGCATGGCAGGGCATAGGACATGTGCCTTTCCGCGACAAGGATAAGATCAACGAGGAGTACCGTGCGGCCGTGGGACGCCTCTACGAGCATTTCGACATACGTGAGAAGCGTGCCCGCATGGAAGCTTTCGCAGGGAATATCCGCGAAATGCACGGTGACGAGAACCGCCTCGGACGCGAGCGCGAGAGGCTCGTACGCGCCCTCGAACAAAAACGCGCGGAAATTAAGACTTATGAAAATAATTTGGGCTTCTTTAACGTTACCTCTAAGAGCGGCAACGCCCTGCTTCGCGACATGGAACGCAAGATCGAGCATCTTAAGGAGGACCTGAAATCTCTCGAAGAAAAAATCCGCCTTATCGACAGCAACATTTAAGCAAGTCGGTATTTACGGCCTTCTTAAAAGCATGTGTGGCGTCCGGTTGCCTAAGGGCATTTTCGGAGCCGCACATGTTTTTTCATAAGCCGTGAACAGAAAAGGTAAATACGGAAAATATCTCTCATATATCGAGGCGGGTGCGGGGTTCCTGATAGTCAATCTCGCATTCGCGGTGGCATGTCTTTTCGACACCGACATCGTCGGATTCCGCTGGAAGGTGACTTGGCTCGTGGTAAACGTCAGCTATCTGCCGGTGGTGATGATGTTCAGCCGCATACCGATGCCTCGTTCGATACATGTCGACTGCGTTGTCATCCGCTCGGTGGAAGGTGTAGGGCTGCATGCGCTGTTCTTCTTCGCCCTTCTTACATTCCTGGACTCATGGGTGCACAATGATTCGTTCTACCTCTGGTTCTACGGACTTATGCTCGCCCTGTTGCCGTGCGGACTGGTGGCTACGCGAATGCTCGTGAAGCGTTTCCGGCGCAAGGGCCGCAACTACAGCAATACCGTGATTGTAGGCACCGGGGAGACTGCCCATCGCCTGCGTGCCGAGATGTTGGCCGATGCAGGCTATGGCTATAAGTGCCTCGGATTCTTCGCTGTGAGCCGCGACATGATACCTCCGGGCGAGCCTATGTGCCTCGGCACGATTGACGACCTTGAGGAATTCATCGTCAAAAACGATGTGAACGAGATTTACTACGCCGAACCGGGGGAGCGGTATGCTCCCATGAAGCGGGTGATGCGTATTGCCGAGGACCATGTGGTGCGCTTCTTCTACGTGCCATTGCTGAATGCATATGTGAGCCGTGCGGCGCAGCTTTCCAACATCGGGCAGGTGTCTGTGCTTGACATTCACCCCGATCCGCTGTCGGGATGGATGGCGCGTACGGTAAAGCGCACGTTTGACATTGTGTTCTCGTCGGTGGCTCTATTGTGCAGCCCTGTAGTGTTCATCCCGGTGGCGATAGCCATAAAGCTTTCGTCGCCAGGGCCTGTTTTCTTCAGGCAGAAACGCACAGGCTACAAAGGCCAGGAGTTCATGTGCTGGAAATTCCGCACAATGAGAGTCAACAGTAAGAGTGACGACCTGCAGGCGACACGTGGCGACAGCCGCATCACCAGGGTAGGGGAATTCCTTCGCCATACCTCTATTGACGAGCTTCCACAGTTTATCAACGTGTGGCTCGGCGATATGTCTGTGGTTGGGCCACGTCCGCACATGATCAAACACACCGACGATTATCGCAAAATAATCGATAAATATATGGTGCGCCACTTCATCAAGCCGGGAATCACAGGGTGGGCGCAGATACGCGGCTTCCGGGGTCAGACCGAGGAGCTTTGGCAGATGGAGAAGCGCGTGGAATGTGACATCTGGTACATGGAAAACTGGAATTTTTTCCTCGACATCAAAATAATCGTGCTCACGATAGTCAACGCCATACGCGGAGAGGAAAACGCATTTTGAATTTTGCCGTTTTGCAGGATATAGACACCACTTGATTGTTTGACCATGCCGCATCCGATAGACATACTGCGCAAGTTGCACAACTTCCCTGATGAGATAATCGACCGCGTGCGCGAGCTGATGGTCGAGGAGCATGTAAAGAAGGGACATTGCATAGAATTCGTGCGTCAGTCGCCCGGAAGAGGGACTGCCTTCTATATAAGGAAAGGTGCGGCGCGCACGTTCTATATCGACAAGGGGCGCGAATATACTCTGTCATTTGCTTTCGACGATGATTTCATCATGACCAACACGCTGCATGGGGTCGGGATAGAAGCACCGGTCAACGTGATGTTTCTCGAGGATACCGATCTGGTCACTTTCGTTCACAGTGAGATGCATCAGACTATACATGAAGGTATATTTGAGGTCAATCCGCTTGAATGGACCATGTTTCTGAACGCTGTCCTCTATGAATATGCAGGATATCTCGAGGAACGTCTGTTTCATCTCTACAACACTTCCGCGCGTGAACGATATGAATGGATCATGTCACGCTATCCGCGTCTGGCTGAGGTGGCTACAATGACACAGATAGCTTCCTACCTCGGCATAACCAAGGAGACTCTTTACAGGATACGTGGCGGTAAATACACTGCGTTGACTTGAGTTGTATGTCTGTTGTCATTGTTTTTCAACATTTAATTTTAATTAACTACGAAGTATGATATATATCATATTTTAATCGTTGATGTGTGAGTAACTTTGCATCGCGAAAATAGTCTATGAATATTATTCAATATTTTATGGCATTATTTATTGCGATTTATCGGTGACAGGTTTGTCCGGCGCGGACTTCGGTTCCGCTTTTTCGATATTCTCCAATCAATAGGTATATTAATCAAAGTTATATAAGTATTTAAAGCAACGTTATGAAATTGAATTCCGCAAAGACAGTCGGAACTTCGCTTATTGCCGGGGCAACGATGATTCTCGCCTCGTGTGGCGGAGGTCAGCAACAGCAGCAGATGCCGGTACCGCAGATTGCCACTATGACAGTGGAGTATGGCAATTCCGAACTTGAAAGCGCTTACCCTGTCACCATCAAAGGACGTACTGACATAGCCATCCGTCCGCAAGTATCAGGATTTATCACAAAAGTACATGTCGATGAAGGCCAGCAGGTGCATAAGGGCCAGGTGCTTTTCACCCTCGATCAGGTGCAGTTCCAGGCAGCGGTAGATGCCGCACAGGCTGCCGTGCGTGTGGCTGAAAGCGCAGTCAGCACTGCCCGTCTTACTGCCGACAACAAGCGTCGGCTCTACGACAAGAATATCATAAGCGAGTATGAATGGCAGATGGCCGACAACCAGCTCAAGCAGGCACAGGCACAGCTTGCATCGGCCAAGGCGCAGCTCGTCACGGCTCAGAAGAATCTGGCCTATACAGTGGTCACCGCACCCAGCGACGGCGTGATAGGTTCGATTCCCAACCGCGAAGGTTCGCTTGCGTCTCCCTCGTCGGCCCAGCCGCTCACCACGGTCAGCGATAATTCAGAAGTCTACGCTTACTTCTCCCTCAACGAAAAAGATATACTCGGTATGACCGAGAATGGCGCACGCAGCCTCAACGCTTCTGTCGACTCGATGCCGGCAGTGTCGCTACGCCTTGCAAACGGCGAGATATACCCTGAAAAAGGTAAGGTGGCTACTGTGAGCGGTGTGATTGACAACACCACCGGTGCAGCCACGGTACGTGCCCTCTTCAAGAATCCTTCAGGAATGCTACGCAGTGGCTCTACCGGTTCGGTGCTGATCCCCAATGCGTTTGAGAAGGTGATCATAATTCCGCAGGGAGCTACGAGCGAATTGCAGAATATCCGCTTTGCATATGTGGTCAACGACAGCAACAAGGTTGTGGCTACCCCTATCCAGGTATCTCCGATTTCCGACGGCAAGAACTTCATCGTGGTTTCCGGTCTTGAGCCCGGCCAGCGTATAGCCGTCGAGGGTGTCGGCACAGCCGTCAGGGACGGCATGACCATACAGCCGGTCGACGCCGCCTCGCAGCAGCCTCAGGCTCAGCAGGCTCCCGAAGCTGCCAAGGAATAATGGTAGTGCCACAACATAAAGTTTTCACAACACTCAATCGGACATGAAATTAGATACGTTTATTAACCGTCCGGTGCTATCCACGGTTATATCAATTTTTATAGTTTTGTTGGGTCTGATTGGTCTTTCATCACTTCCAATTACCCAATATCCCGACCTGGCCCCACCCACCATACGTGTGTCGACCACATATACGGGTGCCAATGCCCAGGCCGTGCTTAACTCTGTGATTGCTCCTCTCGAGGAGTCAATCAACGGTGCTGAGGGCATGACCCACATGGAGTCTACCGCCACCAATACCGGATCGGCCGACATCACTGTCTACTTCAAGCAGGGTTTCAATGCCGACATGGCCGCTGTCGATGTCCAGAACCGCGTGGCTAAGGCAACCAACCTCCTCCCCGCCGAGGTTACACAGGTGGGCGTGCTCACGCAGAAGCGTCAGACCTCCATGCTCATGGGCGTGGCCCTCTATTGCGACAACGGCGAATATGACGAGGTATTCATCGACAACTACATGAAAATCAATGTCATCCCGCAGTTGCAACGTGTTAACGGTGTGGGTGACGTGATGTCGTTCGGTGCCGACTACTCGATGCGTGTGTGGCTCAAGCCCGATGTCATGGCGCAGTACAAGCTGATGCCTACCGACATCGCCGCAGCCTTGAAGGAACAGAACGTCGAGGCTGCTCCTGGTGCATTCGGCGAACAGGGCGACCAGTCGTTCCAGTACACGATCAAGTATAAGGGTCGCCTCACCACTCCCGAGGAGTTTGAGAACATCGTGGTAAGCGCCAATTCCGACGGCCAGGTGCTCTACCTCAAGGATGTGGCCGACATAGAGCTGGGGCGTGTCACCTATGGTTTTGGTAACAGTCTCAACGGCTATCCCTCGACCTCGGCGATGATATTCCAGACCGCCGGCTCCAACGCTACCCAGATTATCAAGGACTGCGAGAAGGAGGTCAACCTCCTCGCAAAGGATCTTCCCAAGGGATTGCACTTCGCTATCCCGATGAATAACAACGACTTCCTTGAAGCGTCGATCCACGAGGTAATCAAGACCCTCATCGAGGCCTTTATCCTTGTGTTCTTCGTGACATACGTGTTCCTCCAGGATTTCCGTTCGACCATTATCCCCGCCATCGCCATACCTGTGGCACTTGTCGGCACGTTCTTCTTCATGAACCTTATCGGGTTCTCGATCAACCTTATCACCCTTTCCGCTCTCGTGCTTGCGATTGCGATTGTGGTCGATGATGCGATAGTGGTGGTCGAGGCCGTGCATGCCAAGCTCGACGTGGGCTACAAGAGCGCACGCAAGGCTTCGATCGATGCGATGAACGAGATTGGAGGCGCCATCATATCCATCACGCTCGTCATGATGCTCGTGTTCATACCCGTGTCGTTTATGCCGGGTACTTCTGGAGTGTTCTACCAGCAGTTCGGTATCACGATGGCCATAGCCATCGGTCTGTCGGCCCTCAACGCCTTGACCCTTTCGCCTGCTCTGTGTGCCGTGTTCCTCAAGGCCCATGACGACAAGACTATGAAAGAGCGTATGGGACTGGCTTACTCGGAGGCTGCCGATGCAATGAAGAAGCGCTATTCTTCGGCATGGAAACTCAATCTCCCCCCGTTGGTGACTTTCCTTTTCCTTGCCGCCACGATTACTTTCATGGTGCTTGGATGGTATCAGTTCGGTGTGATATGGAAGCTTGTAGTGGCATCCGTATGTGCGATAATCGCCATAATGGGTATATTCAGCGACCGGTTCAAGGCCGGATTCGAACTTGGCTACTCGCGCTTGCTTAAGTTCTACAACAAGGCCTCCGGATTCTTTATCCGCCATAAAATCACATCGTTCGGCATAGTCGGTGCCAGCGTGGCCATACTTGTATGGCTTATGTCCATCACTCCTACCACCCTTGTGCCCAACGAGGACACAGGCTATCTTTTCGTGATGCTCGACATGCCTCCTGGAACATCGCAGGAGCGCACCGCCAAGACACTCGACCGCATTGATGATGTGTTGAGGAAGATTCCCGGTGTCAAATATACCCAGAAGATCATGGGTTACAGCTTCCTTGCCGGACAGGGTAACACCTACGGCACGTTTATCGTGAAACTCGACGATTGGTCGGAGCGTGACGAGTCGCGCAGCAACGAGGCTATCCTGGGACAGATCTACGGTCTTACTTCTGCTATAAAAGACGGTCGTATCGTGGCATTCGCACCACCTATGATCACGGGTTATTCGCTGACCAACGGTTTCGACCTCAAGATGCAGGATAAGACCGGCGGCTCCATCGACAACTTCTATGGCATTGTCCAGAACTTCCTCAAGGAGCTTATGGCCCAGCCAGAGGTGCAGATGGCATACTCGACATTTAATCCAGCGTTCCCCCAGTACATGATCGACATCGATGCCGCAAAAGCGAAGCAGGCAGGTATAAGCCCCTCTACCATACTCTCTACGCTCCAGGGATATTATGGCGGTATGTACGTGTCCAACTTCAACCGCTTCGGTAAAATATACCGCGTGATGATGCAGGCCACCCCCGAGGCACGCGTGTCGCCCGAGACTCTTGCGAGCATCAAGATCCGCAACGGGGCAGAGATGGCGTCATTGTCCAATTTCGTAACCCTGAAGAGGGTTTACGGTCCTGACCTGCTCAACCGATTCAACATGTTTACCTCGATTTCCGTCACCGGACAGCCTGCGCCTGGCTATACTTCGGGCGACTGTCTTGCAGCCGTAGAGCGAGTGGCGGCTTCCACTCTTCCTGCTGGATTCGGCTACGAGTATTCGGGTATGACACGTGAGGAGGCAAGTTCGTCGGGCAATGCTACGGCTTTGATCTTCGGTCTCTGTCTGCTATTCGTCTACCTGCTCCTCTCCGCACAGTACGAGAGCTACATCATCCCGTGGGCGGTCATCCTGTCGATACCGTTCGGTCTTATGGGCTCCTTCGTGTTTGCCGGTATCGAAGGCATATCCAACAACGTTTACTTGCAGATTGCGCTGATCATGCTTATCGGCCTTCTCGCCAAGAACGCCATCCTTATCGTGGAGTTCGCCCTTGAACGCCGCCGTACCGGCATGGCGATCGTCAATGCCGCCATACAGGGTGCATCCGCACGTCTGCGTCCTATCCTCATGACGTCGCTCGCTCTCGTGATCGGCCTGTTGCCTATGATGTTCGCACATGGCGTAGGTGCCAACGGTAACCGTGCCCTCGGCACAGGATCTATCGGCGGTATGCTCATAGGCATGGTGCTTCAGGTGCTTATCGTTCCGGCGCTGTTCGTCGCCTTCCAGATGATTCAGGAGAAGATTTCGCCGATGAAGTGGAAGGATACCGACAACACCGGCCTTGAATCGGAAATCGAGCAGTACGCACATTAAAAAACTATATCAATGACAGTCAACACAATATCACGATATGCTTTCATTCTTGCAGGTGTGGCCATGCTTTCGAGCTGCCACATCTACAAGAAGTTTGAAATGCCGTCCGACGAGCCTGTGCTTGCAGATTATGTCGAGGCTCGCGATGCCGCTCCCGACTCGGCGTCGTTCGGCAACATGCGCTGGCAGGAGATGTTCACCGATCCTCTCCTTGCCGACCTTATCGGGCGTGCGTTGGTAAACAACGTCAATCTTCAGAACGCTAAGCTGAGCGTGGACATGGCTCATTCGCAGCTCAAAGGTGCCCGTCTGAGCTATTTGCCGTCGCTTACTCTCGCCGCCTCGGGCAACAAGGCCTACTATGACATCACAGGCATGCGCGACTTGCCATGGACCTACCAGGTGCCGCTTTCTGCAAGCTGGGAAATAGACATCTTCGGCAAGACGCTCAATACGAACCGTCGCGCAAAAGCCGCCTTGCTCCAGAGCGAGGCTTACGAGCAGGCCGTGCGTTCACAGATCATCGCCGGAGTGGCCAACTGCTATTATGCCATAGCTATGATCGAGAAGCAGCTGGAGATTACACGCGAGACCGCAAAGCTCTGGGGGCAGAACGTGGAGATAATGAAGGATTTCAAGGAGGCCGGACGTGTCACCGAGGCCGCCGTGGTGCAGAGTGCTGCGAACTACTACAGCATACAGGCATCAATCACCGACCTTGAAGTAGCCCTCAACGAGGCCAACAACTCCATGTCGCTCCTGCTCAACGTCACCCCGCAGACGTGGGGCATCTCTCCGGATGCCGCATTCTCCATGCCGGGAATGATTAGCGCAGGAGTGCCTATGCGTGAGCTTGCAGCACGTCCCGACGTGCGCGCGGCAGAGCAGTCAGTGGCCATGGCTTACTATGCGACCAACCAGGCGCGTGCGGCGTTCTATCCCGGACTCACCATATCCGCGACCGGCGGCTTCACCAATTCGGTAGGGTCGGCGGTGCTAAATCCCGCCAACTGGTTTGCCAATCTTGCCGGTTCGCTTACGGCACCGCTCTTCGCACGCGGACAGCTCATCAGCAATCTCGAGGTTGCGAAAGCCAACCAGGCCGTGGCTATGAACAACTTTGAGAACACCCTCATGAGCGCTGCAGCCGAGGTTAGCGACGCCTACCTCACTCTGGAGAAGAGCGCCGAGAAGTCGCAGCTTCTTTCCAAGCAGGTGGCTGAACTGGAGAAGTCGGTGGAGTACACTATGGAACTTCTCTCCTACAACGGCTCGACCTCCTATCTCGAAGTCCTTACGGCACAGCAGACCCTCCTCCAGGCGCAACTCAACAAAGTCACTTGCGACAATACGCATGCGCGCGCTGCGATCAGCCTCTATCAGGCTCTTGGTGGCGGACGTTAACACAACCCTTAAATTTCATATGTCATGATTAGTCCATTAGCACATGTAGATCCGGCTGCCAAGATAGGCAACAACGTAAAGATCTATCCTTTCGCGTTTATCGATGCCGATGTCGAGATTGGTGACGACTGCGTGATTATGCCTTATGTGAGCATAATGAGCGGCACGCGTATAGGGCATCACAACAAGATATATCAAGGCTCTATCATCGGGGCTGATCCGCAGGATTTCCGTTGGCGAGGTGAAAAGACCTACTGTGTCATCGGCGACAACAACATAATCCGTGAGCAGGTCATCATCAACCGGGGTATCCGCGCCAACGGCGCCACCACCATCGGCAGTGATTCGTTCATCATGGCCGAGGCACATGTCGGACATGACTGTGTCATCGCCAACAAGGTTGTGCTAGGCAACGGTGCCACCGTGGCCGGCGACTGCAAGGTGGGTACATGCTCGATACTGTCGTCCAATGCCGTGCTCCACGAGCGCAGCGAGGTTGGCAACTGGGTCGTGATAAAGGGCGGCTGCCGCATCACAGGCAACGTGCCTCCTTATGTCATCATAGCCCACAACCCTGCCGTCTACTATGGTATCAACGCTTTCATCATGCGCAAGCACGGTTTTACCGACGAGCAGATTGACGATGTTGCCAAGGCCTACCGCCACATCTACCAGGCCGGCACATCGGTGTTCAACGCCCTTAAGCGTGTCGAGGCCGACGTCGCTCCAAGCGACATACGCACCAACATCGTCGATTTCATCCGCGCCCACCAGCTCAAGATCGTCGCTGTCCCCACCGAACTCGAATAACCTCGCTTTTCAAGTTCTTATATAAATAAAAAGCGCCGTTTGTCACTCCATTGGCTTACGGCGCTTTTCATATATACTACCATTTGTCTTTACACTTTTTTGCGGATGCCGGGTTGGGACATAAATATAATTGTTGTAAATTTGTTGAGAATAACTACTAAACATACAGTCACTATCATGAGCGCAACAATAGCACCGTTCAAATTCGTGCCTTACCTGAAGTCAGTGCTTTGGGGAGGCGACAAGATCGCACCGTTCAAAGGTATCGTAACCGACCAGAAGGCCATAGGCGAAAGCTGGGAGATATCGGGAGTGCCCGGCCACGAGTCGGTGGTGGCGGAAGGTCCCGACAAGGGGATGACCCTCCCCGCACTTATCGAGAAATATGGCGCACGCCTTGTGGGTGACCAGGTGTATGCCCGGTTCGGTACCAAGTTCCCCTTGCTCATCAAGCTTATCGACGCCAAGAAGGATCTCTCTGTACAGGTGCATCCCGACGACGAACTTGCCAAGAAACGCCACGACTCTCTCGGAAAGACCGAGATGTGGTACATCGTCGATGCGGAGCCGGGCGCAGAGATATATGCTGGGCTCTCGAAGCAGATCACTCCTGACGACTATACACGTCTCGTCGAGGAGAAGAAGATAATGGATGTCATCGCCGCCCACGACTCACATGCCGGAGATCTCTTCTTCCTCCCTGCCGGACGCATCCATGCAATCGGCGCAGGCAACCTTCTTGCCGAGATCCAGGAGACGAGCGACATCACCTACCGCGTCTACGACTTCGACCGTCGCGATGCCAACGGCAATACCCGTGAACTTCACACCGAGCAGGCAAAGGATGCCATCGACTATACCGTATATCCCGAATACAAGTCGGAATACGACCGCGACGCAAAGGGCGAAGTTCCTCTGATTGATTGCGACTATTTCGACGTCAACCTCGTAAAAGCCGACGGACGCCAGCCGATAGCCATGAGCCACGATTCGTTCATGGTGGTGATGTGTCTCGAAGGCGAGTGTGAGATAATCACCGACAAGGGTACACTCACTCCCATGCGACGTGGCGAGACCATCCTCGTTGCCGCAGCCACCGCTTCCATCGAAGCCAACGGCACCGCTACCCTCCTCACCGCCCAAGCATAAATCCTCCCCACCACATCGACCGCTTTCTATGGATACAGTGAAGCAGACCATTGAGCGACTCCGCGCCGAAATCGACAGGCACAACCACAACTACTATGTGCTCAACTCGCCTGAAATTTCCGACTATGATTTCGACATGATGCTCAAAGAGCTGGAACGCCTTGAAAAGGAGCATCCGGAGTTTGATGACCCACTTTCTCCCACTCACCGCGTAGGTTCCGACATCAACAAGGCTTTCGAGCAGTGGGAACATCGTCGTCCGATGCTCTCGCTCGGTAACACTTACTCCATAGAAGAGGTCGATGAATGGGTGGCGCGTGCGCGTGAAGGATTAGGCGGCGAAGCTTTCAGCATTGTCGGAGAGATGAAGTTCGACGGTACGTCGATTTCGCTTACCTACGAGCACGGACGTCTGGTGCGTGCCGTCACACGCGGTGACGGTGAGCGCGGTGACATAGTCACTGATAATGTTATGACTATCCGCTCTATACCTCTTAAATTGCAGGGATCGGGCTGGCCTGACGAATTTGAAATCCGCGGCGAGATTCTTCTGCCCTGGAAAGCCTTCGACAGGCTTAATGCCGAGCGGGAGTTCAACGAGGAGCCGCTGTTCGCCAATCCACGCAATGCCGCCGCCGGCACTCTTAAGATGCAGAATTCGGCTGAGGTGGCACGCCGCGGCCTCGATGCCGTGTTCTACTATCTTCTCGGCGACAACCTTCCCCACGACAACCATTTCGACAACATGGAGGCTGCCCGTTCATGGGGCTTCCGTGTGTCGCCCGAGATGAGGCTGATGACCACCATCGGTGAGGTCGACGATTTCATTGCCCATTGGGATGTAGCACGCAAGCAACTGCCATGGGCCACCGACGGCCTCGTGTTAAAGGTCAACAACCTGCGTCAGCAGCTCAACCTCGGCTACACGGCCAAATCGCCACGATGGGCCGTCGCCTACAAGTTTGCCGCCGAGCGTGCCCTGACGCCTCTGCGCCATGTCTCGTTCGAAGTAGGGCGCATGGGCGTCGTAACTCCTGTCGCCAACCTCGAACCGGTGCTCCTGTCGGGCACTATCGTGAAGCGCGCGTCGCTCCACAATGCCGACATAATCGCCAAGCTCGATATCCATGAGGGAGACCATCTCTACGTGGAGAAGGGTGGGGAGATCATCCCGAAGATTACGGGTGTGGATGTCGACGCACGTACTCCCGGCGCCGCTCCGGTACGTTTCGTAACACACTGCCCGATCTGCGGCACCCATTTGGTGCGCGTCGAGGGAGAGGCCTCTTGGATGTGTCCCAACAAGCTCGGATGCCCGCCCCAGATATGCGGACGCATAGAGCACTTCGTTGGACGCCGCATGATGAACATCGAGGGGATCGGTGAAGAGATGTCGGTGCTGCTCTACGAAAACGGCTGGGTGAAAGATCCCGCCGATCTCTACACGCTTTATCGTCATCGCCAGGAGATGCTGCTCCTTCCCGGCATGGGCCCGCGTACTGTCGAGCGTATGCTCGAAGGGATCGAGGCCTCCAAAAAGGTTGGCTTCGACCATGTTGTGTTCGCCCTTTCGATAATGTTTGTCGGAGAGACGGTGGCAAAGAAGCTCGCGCGTTCGATGCGCGACATCGACTCTCTGATGAATGCCGACGTGGAGACTCTTACTGCCATCGACGACATCGGCCCGCGTATCGCCCGGTCGGTGGTGGACTATTTCGCACATCCGGTCAATCGCGACATTGTGGAGCGCCTGCGTGCCGCCGGCGTCTGTATGTCCATGCCTGAGGAACCGTCTGACAGCACATCCGAGATACTTTCAGGAAAGACTGTGGTGATTTCAGGCACGTTCGCCCGTCATAGCCGTGAGGAATACAAGGAAATGATCGAGCGCAACGGAGGTAAGAATGTTGGTTCGGTAAGCAAAAAGACCGATTTCATACTTGCCGGCGAAAACATGGGCCCTGCCAAGCTTGAAAAAGCCCGTTCGCTCGGCGTCACTATCCTCAACGAGGATGAATTCCTGAGCATGCTTGGACAGGCCGAATGACCCGGTCGCCCCATATGCATCCATCGGCCACAATCAATAGATTTTAATATGACACCTGAAGAACGTCTTAAGATAGAAGAACGCATCATCACGATGCTAAAGACCGTGTTCGACCCCGAGATTCCTGTCGACATCTACAATCTGGGGCTTATCTACAAAATCGACCTCGCCGACAACGGCGACCTTACGGTCGACATGACTCTAACTGCTCCGAGCTGCCCCGCAGCCGATTTCATAGTGGAGGATGCCCGCATAAAGCTCGAAAGCATCGAAGGGGTGGCCAATGTCACCATAAACATAGTTTTCGAGCCGGAGTGGTCTAAAGAAATGATGAGCGAGGAAGCAAAGCTCGACCTTGGATTCCTTTGACTTGACCGGCATGCGTTGACCGTCCCATCCTTGGTCCGAAAGGTGTCAAACCCGAATTAACGACTATGGTCTACTTCATCTCCGACCTCCATCTCGGAGCCACATACCTGCCCGACGCACGCCTTTACGAGCAGAGAGTGGTCGACTGGCTCGGCAGCATCCGCCACGATGCTACCGAACTTTACATGCTCGGCGATATTCTCGACTATTGGTTTGAATACCGTACCGTGGTACCACGCGGTTATGTGAGGTTTTTTGGTGCGCTTGCTTCGCTCGCCGATGCCGGTGTGGAGATATATTGGTTTATCGGCAACCACGACATATGGCTTTTCGACTATCTGCGCGATGAGATCGGCATGACTGTAATCGATGGCGTACTCGAAAAGGATATCCTCGGAAAACGTTTTTTCCTCACTCATGGCGACGGCGTGGGACGGCTTCCGAGGTCGTTCCGCATATTGCGCGCCATATTTCGCAACCGCGTGTGCCAGAAGCTGTACTCCGGCATCCATCCCCGTTGGACTATCCCGTTTGCCCATCGCTGGTCCACATCGAGCCGTGATTTCTGCAAGGATGACATTCCGCGTTTCGCCGGGCCTGACAGCGAGCCTCTTGTATGCTTCTCTGAAGAATACTCGGCCTCGCATCCCGACATCGATTACTTCATCTACGGACATCGCCACGTACTGGTCGATTACGCGCTGTCGACGGGAGCACATATGGTGATACTTGGCGATTGGATTCATCATTTCAGTTATGGTGCATTCGATGGGGCAAAGCTGTCGTTGTACCGGTGGGATGGTGACAAGGGGGTATTATACGACTCGGATTATAAAAATTTTACTTAATGTAACATTTCTTTATTACACTTTATATCGTCGTGTGAATCAGTGGGTTATTGAAATACATAGTCTGATTTTGCTAAAAATACTTAAAAAACATGTTGCTAAACATGCTTTTTATTTTTGTCACCTCGCAAAAAAGAATGACCTTTGTAACGCAAACCTAAAACAATCTTTTTTACCTTAGAAATTGTACCTATTGGAAACCCATAAAAAGGAACTTGGTGACAAGTTCCTTTTTATTTTTACTGTCTTGTAGCATTAAACCGCACGGAGCATCATCCGACGTAGGGATGCTTCCCGAAGCATCCGAATTAACGCACGGAGCACACGGAGAGCATAGAGGAAGATGTGTCGATGATCCTTTTATTCTCTGTGCTCTCCGTGTGCCCCGTGCGGTTTCCCATTCCCGGCGACAACCTGCAAGTGCATAAAAAACAGGCTCTGAATCCGATGATTCAAAGCCTGTCCAAGTACCTGAAGTGGGACTCGAACCCACACAGCCGTAATGGCCAAGGGATTTTAAGTCCCTCGTGTCTACCATTCCACCATTCAGGCGACCGGTATATGTCGTGCAAAGTTATGCAGTTTTTTTCGATTGTGCAAATCTTTATTTCTGCATAATGCGGGCCATGTCGCGCTTGTCCTCGCGCTCTTTGATTGACTGGCGCTTGTCATACTCTTTCTTGCCACGGGCGATTCCTATCACCAGCTTTGCCAGGCCTCGTTCGTTGATGAACAATCGCAGCGGCACTATCGTGAAGCCGGCCTCTTTGCCTGATTTTTCCAGACGTGCGATCTCCTTGCGGTTGAGCAGGAGCTTGCGGTCGCGTCGTTCGGTATGGTTGTTGTATGTGCCATAGAAATATTCAGCGATGTACATGTTTTTGACCCATACCTCGCCGTTGTCGACGAAGCAGAATGTGTCGGCAAGGCTCGCCTTGCCCTGGCGCAGCGATTTAATCTCGGTCCCGGTAAGCACGATGCCTGCCGTAAACGTCTCGGATATGGCGTAGTCGAATGTGGCACGCCGGTTCTTTATGTTGATTTCTTTAGTTGCCATATTTTGCGGTTTTATATCGGCATTAACAGCTTGAATATGTAGCCGATTACGTAAGGGGGGATGAGGATGAACAGGGCGCAGAGCAGCAAGAACGTAGGAATCCTGCCTTCATCCACGTTGAGATACTGCCGTCCGGCCCACATGACTATCAGCACGAAAAGCGGCATGAACTGCACCAGGGAAAGCTCCATCGGCAGACAGTTGCGCACCATGGTTATGAGGGCCAGGATGGCGAGGTTGTATATTATGAACGTGTTTATCTTCTTTTCTCCGGGATTGTCGCCTGACACATGTCCGATCGTGGCCGACATGAGCGCTGAGGCCAGGAAATAGGCGACGAAGTAGCTGACAAAAGTAACTACGGCACTTTCAATAAGCATGGGGAGGGTGAGATGCTTGTCGTAGATTCTCGGAATGAACGCTGAGCATGCCGTGATGCCAAGAAACGGGTAGAAGCCTGAGGCGGCGAGCTGTTGTGGCTGCTCGCCGACAGCGGCCACGTCGGTCCATCCTTTGCTTGGCGATATGATAAGCTGCATTAGGCAGCCGAGGAATTTCAACATGTCGTGTATAGTATGATTTTGCGGGTTGTTTACTAATAAAATTACCAATAGTCAGTCATGCAAAATTACGAAAAAAATAGCTAATTTTGACCCCTTGATGGAAAACTCGACTACATCCTCGGTGAATCCATCGCGGCAGCGTGATACCGTGATGTCGATTGTGAAAGGAATGGCTATCATCCTCATGGTTGCCGGCCATGCCGAAGGAGGTGACATGCTCGTGCGGTTCATATACCTGTTTCATATGCCGGTGTTCTTCATCGCTGCCGGCTATTTCTTTTCCCCTTCGAGCCTCGATGACCCATGGCGTTTCTGCGTGAAGCGTGTCAAGGGTCTTTATCTCCCTTTCCTCAAGTGGGCCATCTTGTTTCTGGTTATTCATAATGTACTGTTCCATTTCGGGATACTCAACGAGACTTACGGCAACTGGAAAGGTGGGGTGACGCATCCCTACACGGTGCATTCGTTCCTTCAGCGCTTGGTGCACATAGTTTTCTCGATGGCCGGTTACGATGAGTTTCTGGCCGGGGCATTCTGGTTTTTCCGTGCACTGCTTGTCACCTCGGTGGGCTACCTGCTCCTGCGTCTGCTGTTGAGAAGCCTCTGTCCCGGCATCGGCACGGTCAAGGCTTCGCTGGTGATCTGTGGGGCAGCTCTCGCTTTCGCTCTGTTCAAGATCGGGTGCGACATGCGCATAGTCACAATCGTGCAGGGTGGAATCCGGGAGACGTGGGGTATATTCTTCTTCAGCTTCGGAGTGATATTCAAGGCCATGGAGGGACGCATACCTGCTATGAAGTGGTGGAACGCCGTGGCTGTATTCGCATTTCTGGTAGCCGGCGCCTGGCTCGAATGGACAGGCATGACGCTTACGCCCACTCTTCTCACAGTGGCCACTCTGCCGGTCACGGGCATACTCGGCTTCATGATGCTCCGCTGGATAGCGCGCCATGTCGACAGCCACGACAATGCGCTGCGTCGGGCGTTAATTACCGTAGGCGAGATGACCATGTGCGTATTTGTGTTCCACATCGCGGCGTTTAAGCTCGTCAGTCTCGTCAAGATATGGTGGTACGGACTCGACTTCGCCCAGATAGGATGCCATATGGTGATTCATGAGCATGCCGCTACCGATTTTTTTTGGATAGCATACACGATTGTGGGCGTGGCGCTGCCGATTGGTTGGAAATTGGCCTACGACAGAATCGAGGCAAGGATGCGTGATGCCCGCATGGCACGTGCTTATAATATTAAGTAACTCGCAAAAATTATTTCGCATATGATAAATTCTAAAGCTTTATATTTCCGCCGGAGAATTTTCGGCGCTTTCCGCTCTCTTCATCAGTCATGTAGCTCGCTACACTCCCTCTTCATCGAGCAAAAATCGCTCGAAAATTCTCTCGTCGTAAATATAAAATAATTTTTGCGAGTTACTTACAGAAAATGGATGACAGTACTTTTGCCGATGATATTTCCGTGCGCTACAGCGGCCACACGGCTCTTTGTGAGATTGACATTCCCGGACAGCGCGCCATAGAGGGCGGTCGTGTGCTCGTTGTGGGAGCGGGCGGACTCGGCTCTCCCGTGTGCCTGTACCTTGCCGCCGCCGGGGTGGGTACGATAGGTGTCATTGACGGTGACACTGTGTCGTTGAGCAATCTGCAACGTCAGGTGATACATCATACATCCGACATCGGCACTTTGAAGGTCGAGAGCGCCGCCGCCAAGATGCGTGCCGTCAATCCACATGTCGTAGTGGTGTCTATGACCGAGATGCTCACTCCCGACAATGCGAGGTCGATTGTGGAAGGATATGATGTGGTGGCCGATTGTACCGATAATTTCGCCACTCGCATGCTGCTTAACGACACCTGCGTGGCTCTCGGCAAGCCTATGGTCTACGGTGCTGTGCAGCGCATGGCCGGGCAGGTGTTCACTTATCTTCCCGGAGGAGCCGACTACAGGGCATGGTTCGGCGACATTCCTCCACGCCGGGAACAGCCATGTTCGGTCAACGGCATCATGAACACGGTGGCGGGAGTGATAGGCACGCTTCAAGCCACCGAGGTAATAAAGTGCCTCGCCAAGGCCGGTGACCTGCTTGACCGGCGCATGCTGCTGTTTGACGCGGTGACCATGACCTTCCGCACCATAAAATATGGCCGTTGAAAGGCTTTTTTTCAGATGGCGTTCATTTTAATTGACATGTATGCGCATGTTAAGTGTAAATTAATTGTGCGATGGTAAATTTGTGGATATATAATATCCAACACTAATCTAAAAACCATAGCACAGCAAGTTATGAGACGATTCATTCATGGCGTCATCGCAGGCGCCGTGCTGGCTCTACCTTCGGGCGCTTATGCCAAGGATATCCAGCAGTTCATAATCAACGGACAGAGTCTTTCCACCGGCCATCAGTCATGGCCCGTAGTATCCGTGGAGAATATTCCGGGCAACTACATGCTTGGCCCGGAGGTATGGGTCAACGCCGGAATCGGAGATGCGCATTGGGGTACATGGACGCTCCAACCTCTGAGGGGAACGATGGCACACTTCTGTACGGAAAGTAACGACAACCATCGTAATGGAACTGCTATCTCTGAGTGCCCGATACATGGTGCTGTAAACCATATGCAGCTCACTTTCTTAAAAGGACAGGATCTGCTCGCCACTTCCGTTGGTGTAAGTGGTGCGTCAATCGAGGAACTTTCAAAGGAGTGCACGCAGCGTAAGTTCTACGGCCAGTTTGTGGAATCGTTGGATCATGCGGTTGAAGAGACGAGGAAGTCGGGCTACGATGCTATTACTTGTCCTGCCATCTTCTGGATGCAGGGAGAGTTCAACTATATTGTCAAGGGCGAGCATTGCGGACTTAACGCAGGAGAGGACAACTGCACCGATACAAAGACCTACAAGGAATTCATGTTAAAGCTGAAAAACAACATGCAGCATGACATCATGGCCAAATACGGTCAGCAGAAGGCTCCGTTGTGGATTACCTATCAGGTCGGCGCACAGTATGTGCGTGATAAAATCAGCATAGGTATGGCGCAACTTCAGGCCGCCAACGAATATGACGACATCATAATGGCGGGATCCCCTTATCCTTGCACTGATCGTGGCGGGCATCTCGATGCCAACGGCTATCGTTGGTTCGGCGAGATGCTTGCCAAGGCTTACTATAAGAGCCAGGTGCTTGGTGAGAAGGTGATTCCCCTCCAGCCGAAGAAAATCACGCGTGAGGATGGAGGAAAGACCATCCGCGTTAAATACTATGTGCCTGTAGGACCGATGGTATTTGATACCGATATACTTCCTAAAATAAAGAATTACGGCTTCAATGTTTACCATAATGGATATGGTGGCGGTGCTCGTCAGAATATCAAGAGTATCACAATCGAGGGTGATGATGTCGTGATGAAGTTTGACAACGCGCTAACCGGTAAGGTCGTGGTCACTTATGCCGATCCCGAGGCTCGCATAGAGAACCAGCCTGCAGGACTCGACCATCTCCAGGGCCATGGCAATCTTCGCGACAGCGACCCCTATAAGAGCGCTTTGACCTATGTCGATCTTGATGCGAAGAATTCTGACGGCAGCTATGTCTATTCCCGCAACGCTTCCGAGACGCGCCTGCGTCCCGACTACGAGCCTAAGGATGCCGATGGCAATGTAATCTATGGCAAGCCGTATCCTCTCTACAATTTCGGTATGGCGTTCTACTATACTCTTGAGAAGAAGGTTGATGAGCTTGAGATTCTTGACGAGAACAATAATCCGGTGCCTGTGGAAGAACGTGAGCCGGGCGTTCTCGACGTGGCCTATGTCGATGCTTTAAATGGCGCGGATACCAACGACGGTTCCGTTACCGCCCCTTTTTCTTCTCTCACCAAGGCTGTGGCCTCGGTGAGATGGGACGGCGCGAAGGTGGTTGTGAACGGTACGGTGCAGGTAGCCGATGAACTGAATCTTGAAGGCTACACCGCTCTTACAATAGAGGGTGCCGGTGACGGCGCATGTCTCGACGGCATGGGTGCCACTCGTCTTGCCGAGACCGAACGTGTCAATATGGTGCTTCGCAATCTTGCATTCACGAATTTCCTTGCCAACGGCGCAGGTGGAGTGTTGAGCATGAACGGTGGAGACCTTACCGTGGAGGGCTGCTCTTTTTCGGGAAACGGCACATCGCGCATGATAGATGAGAACGGCGGAGTTTTTAGCCTGCGCAATTGTGGAAATGTGTTGATAACCGGTTCGTCGTTTGTGGACAATATAGCATTTCGCGGTGGTGTCGTCTACACGTACCTGACCTCTCAGCTCACGGTGGATAAATCCGTATTTGACGCCAACAAGTCGATCAAAAATCCTAATGAGGGAAACAACGATTCGCGTGGTGGAGCTATGTCTATATGGGGAACCAGCGTTGATATAGACAACTGCGTGTTTACCCGTAATGAATCGTCGAACCAGTGTGGTGTGTTCCAGCTCGGATGGACCAATATAGCCGACCAGCATTTCACTGTGAAGAACTGTGACATACTTGACAACAAGGCTCCCAATGACCACGGCGGCGTGCTTGTGGCAGAAAATTGCGGCCAGCGCAACTTCGTATATAATTTCATAAACTGCACCATCTCGGGCAATACCAATAATGCCTGTGGATCGGTGGCATGGGTGCATAATGACGGTAACGTGTCGCCTACCCAGACGCTCAATATATATAACTGTACCGTGACGGGTAATCACAGCAATGGCAATACATTCCACAGCACGATTCTTCTGTGGGAGTCCGATCTAAAGACCAATATTGTAAATACGATTCTTGAGGGTAACACTACCGGTGGCAACAAAGAGTATTCTGACCTGCATGCCGGTGAATATACCGTTGCAAAGCAGGAGAATATCAATATCAACCATTCCGTAGTGGGCAAATTCTATACACTCAAGCAGGACAACACTTCCGGACAGGATCGCGGTGTGCCTGTGTGTGATGAAAAGACTCAACTCAACGTATCTCCCTACAGTGTTTCCCAAGGTGCGGCCAACTATGCCGGCTTGTTGCCGCGAAATGATGATAACGCCTATATATTCGCGTCGATGGATGCAAACGGCGTGGGAATGGGGAGCGATAAGCTCCTCTCCGATAAATATGGAATCGCTACAGACCGTTTCGGCAATGAGCGTAAGCTCGATTGTATAGGTTCGGTTGAGCTTGTGGAAGGGCATACTACCGGAATACAGCTTGTCACGGCTGAGGATGCACGTTTGCGCCTTCGGCTCGATGGCGAGAATCTTCACGTGTCGTCGCAACTCTACGGTAATGGTGTTTCTCTCGAAGTCTACACTGTCGACGGACGCCGCCTTATGAGCGTGCCGATGTCGGACGGTGATGCTGCTATAAGCATCCGCACTCTCGGCTCGGGATTGCGCGTGCTCCGCGTAGCGTCATCATCGACAGCTCGTACCGCTGTGTTTCATATCTGATTTAAGTGCTTGTCCTGTATCATATAGGCTCAAATACAACATAAAGCAAGGGCTTCGTTTGATGAAAACGAAGCCCTTGCTTTATGTTACGATACGTTTTATCAGATGAGGTACTGTGAGGAGATGGACTGGTTTTCGTGGACGCGGCGGATGGTGTCGGCGAAGAGATGGGCTACAGAGAGGATGGTGCACTTCTTGCAGTCGCCGGTGTATGGGATGGAGTTGGTGAATATCATCTCACAGATGCCGCAGTCGGTGACGCGTTGGCTTGCGGGGTCGCTCATGATGGCATGCGAGCAGAGAGCACGCACGCTCTTGGCGCCTTCGCTCATCATAAGGTCGGCTGCCTTGGTGATAGTGCCGGCTGTGTCGACCATATCGTCGATGAGGATTACATTCTTGTCCTTTACCTCACCGATTACGGTCATCGAGGCAACAACGTTGGCTTTGGCGCGCTGCTTGTGGCAGAGCACGAGGGGCACGTTGAAGTATTTCGCGTAGTTGTTGGCACGCTTCGCGCCGCCCACGTCGGGAGTGGCGATCACCATGTCGGGGAGATGCAGCGACTCGATATAGGGGATGAACACCGACGATGCGTAGAGATGGTCGACGGGTACATTGAAGAATCCCTGAATCTGGTCGGCGTGGAGATCCATGCAGATGACGCGGTTTACTCCGGCTGTGCTGAGAAGATCAGCCACGAGCTTTGCGGCAATCGACACACGCGGCTTGTCCTTGCGGTCCTGACGTGCCCATCCGAAGTAGGGCATGACAGCGATGATTGATGCTGCGGATGCACGCTTGGCAGCGTCGATCATGAGCAGCAGCTCCATGAGGTTGTCGCTGTTGGGGAATGTGGATTGTACGAGATATACCTCGCATCCACGGATGGATTCCTCGAACGACACCTCGAACTCGCCGTCGGCGAAGTGCTGGATGTTCATTTTGCCAAGCTCCACGCCAAGGTCCTTGCATATCTCCTTGGCCATGTACTCCGACTTCGTACCGGCAAAAATCTTAAAAGGGGGTAACATTACAAGAAAGTGTATTTAAGTTCAGAAATTTCGGATTCGATGGTGCAAAGTTATCGCTTTTTGGCGGATAATCGACCCGTCGTGGTCTACTTTTTATAGCGTGACAGCACGTTCTTGTGTTTGATTTTCCAAACCGTCGCATCGTAAGGCCCGATTTCGGCCTCAAACGGCATGTCGTACGACAGATGCTTGCGCATCATGTCGTGCGATAGCAGGTCGATGGCCACGCAGTCGCCTTGCGGTATGCCCAGTGTCTCGAACGCGTGCAGTGGGATGTTGATCTTCAGATTGCACGGCACGGAGTCGAAGTTTACGGCTATGAGCAGCGTCTCGTCGTCACAACTGCGCAGGAACACGTACTGGCGATGGGGATTGAGGGTATGATTCTCGTAGTTGACATACATCAGGTCGAAGAACCGGCCTCTCGCTATGGCTTTCTCCTGGTTGCAGATGGTGAGTATGGTCTTGTACTTGTCGCGCAGCCAGCGTTCGCGCGAGGTAAGAAGTTCGGAGTCCCAATTGCCGGAATTCATCCAGCGACGTATGGTCGGTATGCTCCAGTAGTCGAATATGGTGGTGCGGCCGTCATGCCCGCTGAACCCCTCGGCATCGGTGGCCTGTTCGCCGAGTTCCTGTCCGGCATATATCATCATCGGGCCTGTCGAGATGAACGCGCTCACCACGAGCGACGGTATGACAAGCGACGGGTCGCCGGCGTACTGCACCGAGCCGAAGCGTTGTTCGTCGTGGTTTTCGAGGAAGTTGAGCATGTTTGCACCAATCCCCTCCACGGTCTGCCAGCAGTGGGTGAGCTGGGCCGCCGACACGTTGTGGCACTGTATGCCGCGCAGTGTGTCGTATAGGTTTACTTTGTCGTAGAGATAGTCGAACCCGCCGTATTTGATGAAGTCGCGGTAGAGCGCCACATCGTAGATTTCTGCGATAAACACAATGTGGGGATAGCGTTCGCGGATGTTTGATATGGCCCATTGCCAGAATTCGAGCGGCACCATGTGGGCCATGTCGCAGCGGAATCCGTCGACCCCCATATCGCACCAGTAGCGTAGAATGGCGAGCATGTCGTGCCATGTGCGCGGAATGGGATAGAAATGCCTGCTTTGGTCGCCATAATCCACGCCGTAGTTTAGCTTGACGGTCTCATACCAGTCATATTGCGAGGGGAATGCTGTGAAACAGTCGTTGCCCGAGGCTTTGGCGGGAAACTCCACGTATGCGTTGTCGCCCGAACCGAGGTTGATCGATGGCGCGAACAACTGGTGAGGTATGTAGTAGAAGCTGTTGTCGCGGGCAAAGAAGCGATTGCGGTCGTCGCCTACTCCGAAATCCTTTACTTTCGGAGGCTTGGCGTCGGAAATGTATTGGCGGGACACATGGTTGGGCACGAAGTCGATAATGACTTTCATCCCGGCATCGTGAGTACGGTCGACAAGCGCCTGGAATTCCTCGATACGCTTGTTTACGTTGACAGCGATGTCCGGGTCGATATCATAGTAGTCCTTTATCGCATACGGCGATCCTGCGCGTCCTTTTACGATGTATGGATTGTCGCGGGGTATGCCATAACGGCTATAGTCGGTCTTGTTGGAGTGCTCGATAACTCCGGTGTACCATATGTGTGTGACACCAAGTCCTTTTATGCTTTTGAGCACTTTCGAGGTGATGTCGTTCATCTTTCCCGAACCGTTCTGCTCAATGGTGCCGTCGGGCACGCAATGATCGCACGGGTTGGCAAACAGTCTGGGAAGAAGCTGATAGATGATCGGTTTTTCGGTGGTCATAAAACGGTCATAGGATTGAAAATGACGACTTCGGAATCGGAGATTCTGCGAGCGCTTTCTTTGTTGCATAGTAGCCGCTCTTGAACATCCTTTCCTTTTCTTTTAATGTAAACACGCCCATGTCGGCGATTGAATCTACCGACACTACAGTATCGCACAACTGTATGTCGGCAACGGCATTGTTTCTCGACATCAGGTGGAATGATCGTGTGGCGACATCCAGTATGTTGCCTGAGGAACGCTCGGGTTTTATCTGCGGGCTTACGTTTATCCCTATCAGGTGTGAGGTGTCGTCGCGTATTGCCCATGACGGCAGATTGTGGAGCACTCCACCATCGACATAATGTATTCCTCCGATGACTACCGGCTTGAACACTACAGGCATGGAGCATGAGGCGAGGACACGCTCCGATATTGAGCCTTTCCGCCACTGGACCGGTTTGCAGTTGTCGAGGTCGGTGGCGCATATCACTGTCGGTACGGGGCATTCTTCAAGTCTCCTGACTTTAAGATTCTCGTTGATGAAAGCGTGGAATCCTTTCATCGTGAAGAATCCTCCGCTGGGGACACCTATTTCGCAGAAGTCCCAGAAACGGGCCTTCATGAAGCAGCGCATTATCTCCATCGGGCGGAGTCCGCTTCCGTAGAGAGCCGCGGCTATGCTGCCGGCACTTACTCCGGCCACGATATCGGGATGTATACCCTGCTCTTCCAGGGCATACAGCGCGCCCAGATGGGCGAATCCTCTGGCTCCTCCTCCGCTGAGCGCAAGACCGATTTTATAGGGTCGACGTCGAAACATTACCATAGGTCTTATTTGTGAAATCAGATTTATTAAGTCATCTCACAAATATAACAAGTGAACACACAAATTTAGTTCTTTCAACTGAAAGAGTATGGGTCGTCGGGGAATAAAAAGCGGGCGTTGTGTATTAATGAATGTTAATAGCTGCACGTCCTCCTTGGTCAGCTGCGGAATGTGATAAGCTTGTTGTAGATGTAGTACGACACTGTGTATATGATGTTGCCGCAGACTGTAGCTATTCCGTAGCCGGAGAGGGTGAAAGAGAACAGCGTGTATTCCCATGTCCGTAGTCCGGTCTCATTGAACAGAAGCCACACAGTGAGGAGTTGCACGCCATAGCACACGGCCGCTCCCGACAGGAATGCTATCGCCTCACGGGCGTAGTTGCCTGATGTGCGGAACACCCACCGCTTGTTCCATATGAACGAGTTGACGATGCCGCAGATGTAGCCAAGGGCGTTGGATAACCATGGATTCAGGCCGAGGATTGATTTGCACAGAATAATCACACCGAAAGTCACGAGCGTGTTAATTACGCCTACGCAAGCGTATTTTATGAATTGTAGCGCTGACTGGTTTAGCGGGAGTTTCATGCTTTGTGTCTGTGATGTTTCCACGGGGGATTATGGTTGTTTATTTTTTGTCGCAGTCTTTGTGGTTCTGACGGTCGGGGGTGTCGAGGCAATATGTGTCGCCGAGTACGGGGAGCGACCATCCGTAGCGCAATGCGAGCACTCTCATGGCTATTACCGTGGCCGCGCATGCTATTCCCTGCACAGTTACCGGCGCGCCGAACGCGATCAGCATTCCGTAGACCAGCCCTCCGGCGAGGCATGCCGTGGCATAGAGGTCCTTCTTGAACAGGAGCGGCTCGCTGTTGATTAGTATGTCGCGTATCACACCTCCGATGGCTCCTGTGATTATTCCCATTATTATGGCCACCCATAGGGGATAGTCGGCGTCGATGGTCTTTTGTATGCCTATCACTACGAAAAGGGCTAACCCGATTGTGTCGAAGATGAAGAGCACGCGGGTGTGCACGAGTATGCGTCTGAACACTATCACCACAATCAGCGACAGCCCTGTCACAGCGAGATACCACCATGTCTGCATCCAGAATACCGGTATGTCGAGGAGGATGTCGCGCAAAGTTCCTCCGCCTATGGCAGTGACCAGCCCCACGGTATAGGCCCCGAACCAGTCGAACTGCTTTGCCGCTGCCATTCTTATGCCGGATATGGCAAACGCTACAGTGCCGATTACCTCGATGATGAATAGGAATGCCTGCTCGTAGTCCATGATGACGGGTCGTTATTTGGCTTATCTGTCTTGCCGAGGCATCTTGTCGGATACCGGCGCTTTCCTGGTGCCGTCAGAGTAATATCGGCAGACTTCGGTTAAATAACAGTTGAGGCAGTCGGGACGCCGGGCCTTGCAGACGTATCGTCCGTGTAGTATGAGCCAATGGTGGGCCTTGGGGATGACCTCCTCGGGGATATTGGCGCAAAGGGCCTTCTCGGTGGTGAGCGGATTCTTTGATCCGGTGGTCAGGCCGATGCGTTCGCTCACACGGAACACGTGGGTGTCTACAGCCATGGCGGCCTTGTTCCATACAACGGCGAGCATCACGTTGGCGGTCTTGCGGCCTACTCCCGGCAGGCGCATCAGCGAGTCGATGTCGGATGGCACTTCGCCACCGAACTCATCGACAAGCATCCGTGCCGCGCCCAACAGGGAACGGGTCTTGTTGTTGGGATATGATACGGAGCGGATGTATCCGAAAATCTCCTCCTCCGTGGCTGCAGCCATGTCGGCAGGGGTAGGGTAGGCCTCGAAGAGCGCGGGTGTGACCATGTTTATGCGCTTGTCAGTGCATTGTGCAGACAGGATTACCGCCACCAGAAGGTGGAACGGCGTGTCGTAGTGTAGTTCGGTCTCCGCCACGGGCATGGCCTTGTCAAAGATTTCCAATACCCGTCGGTAGCGCTCTTTCGTGGTCATGTCGTTGGCTCTTTTTATTTATGTGCCGCAGTGAACTCGTCGAGGAATCTTGTGTCGTTCTCCGAGAAGAGACGCAGGTCATTGACCTGGTATTTCAGGTTTGTGATACGCTCGACACCCATGCCGAGTGCGAATCCGGAATATACCGAGCTGTCTATGCCGCAGGCCTCGAGCACGGCAGGGTCGACCATGCCGCAACCGAGGATTTCGACCCATCCGGTGTGTTTGCAGAAAGAGCATCCCTTGCCTCCACACAGGTTGCAGGAGATATCCATCTCGGCCGAGGGTTCGGTGAAGGGGAAGTAGCTCGGGCGCAGGCGTATCTTTGTCTCCGGGCCGAACATTTCACGTGCGAAATACAGTAGGGTCTGGCGTAGGTCGGCAAACGATACGTTCTTGTCGACATACAGGGCCTCCACCTGATGGAAGAAGCAGTGGGCACGTGCCGATATGGCCTCATTGCGGTAGACGCGTCCGGGGCATATGATGCGTATAGGTGGCCGCGTGGTCTCCATCACGCGCGACTGCACAGACGATGTGTGGGTGCGCAGCAACACGTCGGGCGAGCGCTGGATGAAGAATGTGTCCTGCATGTCGCGTGCCGGATGGTCGGCTGCGAAGTTCATGGCCGAGAACACGTGCCAGTCATCCTCGATTTCGGGACCTTCGGCAAGTGTGAACCCGAGGCGCGAGAATATATCGATGATTTCTGCACGCACGAGCGACAGCGGATGGCGGGTGCCAAGCGCTAAGGGGGCTGCGGTTCGGCTCATGTCAATCGACACTTCGGAGGCCTCGCCGTTGTCGAGGGCATCGCGCAGGGCGTTGATCTTGTCGGTGGCGAATGTCTTTAGTTCGTTGAGCGGGGCGCCGATGGCGCGTTTCTCGTCGGGGGATAGCGCGCGGAAGTCGTTGAACAGTGCGTTTATCTCACCCTTCTTGCTGAGGTATTTGATGCGCAGTGACTCCACTTCGGCTGCGTCGGCGGCTTTCAGACCGTCGATTTCGGCATGGAGTGCTTGTATCTTGTCTAACATTTGCTAAGTAGATTTTACGGATGCAAAGTTACGGTTTTTATTTCAAAGTACGGTAGTCGCGTGAATAGCGCAGCATCTGCGGAATGTAATCTTCGGAGTAGGAGACTGTCACGTCGGTGATGGCGCCGTCGGAGTCGCGCACGAGTGAATAGACCGGGTTTACGAATCCACGGTAGGGGGCGATGTCGAGATGGCTGTAGCGCTCGAGCACCTCATTGTGGATGGCGGGATCGACCTTCACGGCATATTTTTCCACAAGGTCACGCCCGGCCTGATAGTCACCTTCACTCTTTATGCGCTGTATCTCTCCAAGGAGCTGTCCGAAGAGCTGTCGCAGCTTGGCATAGTCATTGATGCGGATGTAGGTCTTGCCGTCGCGTTTGACATATTCAATCACGTTGTCGGGCTTGCCATGCTCGTAGGCCCATTCCGAGATGAGCTTGCGGTTGCGCATGTGAGCCTCCTCGACATCCTTTCCAGGCTCTATGCGCATGAGCTGTGTCATGAGTCCGTTGAGGATATACTTATAATATTCGGCCTTGTAGGCGTCGGGGTTGTCGAGCAACCCGAGTTCGAGCAGCTTGGGGTCGGCCAGGTAGTAGAGCGCGAACAGGTCGGCGCGGGCCTCCTCAAGAGTGGAGCCGTGGGCTTTGAGCGCGTCGGGATCGACACCCGGGAGCAGACGGCCCGATGCATGGCCGAGGCATTCGTGGAGGTCGGTATGGAGATTATCGGTGATGAACAGATAGTCGTCGAGCAGCTTGGACGTGGCGTCATCAATCACGAACTCCTGATTGAAGCCGTTGCCGTGTGATGCCTCGTCGTAGGCCTGGGTGATATTTTCCAGTGTCACGGACTTAGAGCCGTGTGCCGCGCGAATCCAGTTGGCGTTGGGGAGATTGATGCCGATAGGTGTGGCAGGGTAGGCGTCACCGGCGAGAATGGCGGCGGTGATTACCTTGGCGGTCACCCCTTTCACTTTCTCCTTGCGGAAGCGCGGATCGACAGGCGAATGTTCTTCGAACCACTGGGCATTTCCGCTGATGGTCTCGGTGCGCTTAGATGCCGGGATGTTCTTGAAGTTGACGATAGATTCCCACGAGCCGGTCATACCGAGCGGGTCGCCGTAGCTTTCGATAAATCCGTTGATGAAGTCTACCTGCGAGTCGGTCTCCTCGGCCCAAAGGATGGAGTAGTCATCGAAGGTCTTGAGGTCGCCGGTGGTATAGAATTCAATGAGTTTGTCGATATAAGCTTTCTGAGCCGGATTCTCGGCATAAATCGAGGCGAGGGAGAGTTCGCGTACTATGCGCTGGATGGCCTTTGTGTATAGACCTCCCAGTTTGTAAGGGAGCTCCGTGACCTTGCCGTTGACTTTCACTTTCTTCGTATTGAGCCCGTAGGATACGGGAGTGAGCGAAGTGGTGTCCTTTATGGCATTGAAGTAATCCTCGATTTCTTTCTGGGTGAGACCTTCCTCATACATGTTGACAGCCGATGTCATGATAAGATCCTGACCTTCGGCCTGGTTGACGCGCTTGGCCATGAAGTCGGGATTGAATATCAGCTTTATGAGCTGTGGTTCGTGGGGTGGACGCTGATTGTCGGGAATCTTCACGAGCTGTGTCATGATCCACCGGCGTGAGAATTCGGGCTTGAACTTGTCCATCGAATAGTGGTGGTGGACGCCGTTGGCAAACCATACCTGCTTAAGGTATTTCTCGAACGCCTTGAATTCAGGATCCTCACGATTGCCGGTGTAGCCGGTGTAGATTTTTTCGAGCATGTCGCGCAACTCGAGGTTGAGTCGGCAGTTCTGATCCCAAAGTATGTCGCGTCCGGCCAGTGCGGCCTCGGTAAGGTGGTAGACGAGCATCTTCTGGCTCAGTGACAGTTTCTCGAAGTCGGGCACCGGATAGCGCAGTACCTCTATATCGGCGAACCGGTCGACCACGTAGTCGAATTTCTTATTGTCGGAGGCCATTGCGGATGAGGTTGAAGTAAGTGCCATGGCCGCTATGCAGCCGCAGGCGATATGTCGTGATATGTTCATGATGTACGGTTATTTCATTCTACATAAAGGATAAGCCCTTTGAGGTATTCGCCTTCAGGATGGTAGATGTTGACCGGATGGTCGGCGGGCTGTGTGAGCTGGTGGAGTATGCGCACCTTGCGGCCGCTCTGGGCTGCGGCGGAGAACACGGCGAGCCTGAACTGTTCGCGGCTCACAGCCTGTGAACATGAGAACGTGAACAGGATTCCTCCGGGGGCTATCTTGGCGAAAGCTGCGGCATTGAGACGCCGGTAGCCTGTGAGCGCGTTCTTTAAGGCGCTGCGGTGTTTGGCGAAGGCCGGAGGGTCGAGGATGATGAGGTCGAAAGCCCCACGCTCCATGCCGGCGAGATAGTCGAACGCATCCTGCGCTATAGCCGTGTGGCGTGTGTCGTCGGGGAAGTTGAGCGCAACATTTGCTTCGGTGAGCGTCACGGCCTTGGCGGAACTGTCTACGGAGCATACGGATGTCGCTCCTCCGCGCATGGCATAGACCGAGAATCCTCCGGTGTAGCAGAACATGTTGAGTACCCGTCGTCCTGCTGAATATTTTTCGAGCAGGGCGCGGTTGTCGCGTTGGTCGACGAAGAACCCTGTTTTTTGTCCTTTGAGCCAGTCGATATTGAATCGTAGCCCGTTTTCCATCGCCACGTTTGTGGAGAACGTGCCTATGATGTAGTCGTTCTGTGGATCGAGGTGAGCCTTGTAGGGGAGTGTTGTCTCCGACTTGTAGTAGACATTCTTTATGGCCGCTTCGGGAATTTCGGTGAGACACCGGGCTATGGTGTCGCGCATGAAGTGCATGCCCGGTGAGTGGGCCTGCAGTACTGCGGTGTCGCCGTAGATGTCGACCACGAGCCCCGGAAGAAAATCGCCTTCACCGTGCACCAGGCGGTAGGCGTTGTTGTCGGGACGTATCAGGCCGAGAGCACGACGCAGGCTGAAGGCCGCTTTCAGCCGTTCGGCGAAAAATGTCTCGTCGATGACGGCATCTCCCCACCGGAGAATGCGCACGATGATGCTCCCTATCTGGTAGTGTCCCACACCGATGAGACGTTTGTCGCTGCTTTCTACGGCCACCACGTCGCCCTCCTCGATCCCGTCGGGGATATGGGCGACAGCTCCGGAGAACACCCAGGGATGGAAACGCTCAAGCGATTGTTCTTTGCCGCGTCGTAGCGTGATGCGAGGATATTCCATAATTATATAGTCGGAGAGGGTGTTATTTTATGAAAAAACGGTAGATGTCGTTGGCATTGGCGTAGAGCAGGAGCATGACCAGGAACGCCATGCCGCATATCTGTGCATACTCCATGAATTTTTCCGACGGTTTTCGGCGAGATATGATTTCGTATAGAAGGAACATTATGTGGCCGCCGTCGAGCGCCGGGATTGGAAGAATGTTCATGAAAGCGAGCGCCACCGACAGGAATGCTGTGATTTCCCAAAATGAGATCCAGCTCCACCTGTCGGGAAACATGCTGCCGATGGCTCCGAATCCGCCGAGACTTTTAGCTCCCTCGGCTGTGGCCACATACTTCATCGAGCCGATGTAGGCCGACAGCTTGCCTGTGCCGTTCTCCCATCCTTTGGGGATTGACTCAAGCAGTCCATAGCGCTTCACATGCACGGGATATACGTCGGTGAGGGGACGGAGCTGTATGCCTATCTTGCCACCTTCGGTCGGGGTTATGGCTACGTTGACGCTGCGTCCGGAGCGCTCGATTCCAAGGTCTATCTGCTTGCCGCCGTTCTCGGCGAGCAGACGGGTGAAATCCGTATAGGACGATGCCCTTTCCCCGTTGATGGTCCTTATTTTGTCGCCCGGCTGTAGTCCTGCCTTGTCGGCAGGTTCACCACCCACAGTGTTGTCGACAACCACAGGGAGACGGTAGGTAAAGAAGCCTTTGTCGTCGTTGAGGCGGAATATGAAGTTCTCGGGTATTGCGATCTCCACCGAGTCACGCCCGTCGCGCAGCACTGTCACGGTCTTTGCCTCGGCCATCTTCATGAGGCTCGAAGGATCGGAGGCGTACATCTCCTCTCCGTCGGCCAGCAGCGGTATGTCACCGTCGCGGAATCCTATGTCCTTGGCCGACTGCACGAATTCCATTCCTTCGCTCGCGTCGCGGTACTCGATGTATTTTTCGCCCCAATACCATGCTATGCCGGCGTAAATCACTATGGCAAGGATGAAGTTCATCAGCACTCCGGCCACCATCACAAGCAGTCTCTGCCATGCCGGTTTTGAGCGGAATTCCCAAGGCTGTGCGGGCTTGTTCATCTGCTCGCGGTCCATCGATTCGTCGATCATGCCTGCGATTTTCACGTAGCCTCCGAGGGGAAGCCATCCTATACCGTACTCCGTGTCGCGCCATGTGGCCCGGCTGTCATCCTTGCCGCCCGGCAGGGCTTTCTTTTTTGGACGCCATTTCACCAAAGAGAACCAGGGGTCGAAAAAGAGGTAGAACTTCTCGACCTTTATGCCGAACATGCGGGCGAAAATGTAGTGGCCGAACTCGTGAATGATCACAAGCAGGGCGAATGCGGCGATCAGTTGCGCCGCTTTTATCAGAAATGCTTCCATTTATTATTTCTTGTTTTTGGAATGCTCGGCGGCGATACGCCTTGCGAGGGTGTTTGTGGCTACATAATCGTCGTAGCCGGGGTTGGCGATGAATGGCACGTCGGCGAGTGTCGCCTCGATTATGCGCCGGATGTCAAGGTAGCCGATACGCTCATGAAGGAATGCGTCGACGGCCACTTCGTTGGCGGCATTGATCACGCATGCCGTGTTGCCTCCTCGGCTCAGTGCGTAATATGCCATGTTGATGAGCGGGAACTTTTCGGTGTCGGGACGGAAAAATTCCAGCCGGGCATAGTCCTGGAGCCGTAGGCCGGGACGGTCGGTGGCGAGACGGGTGGCGTCGCCAAGTGCATAGCGTATGGGGAGATGCATGTCGGGCACGCCGAGCTGGGCTTTCACCGCCCCGTCGGCAAACTCTACCATTGAGTGGACTATCGACTGGGGATGTACAACGGCTTCTATCCTGTCGGGTGTGATACCGAAGAGCCATCGTGCCTCGATTATCTCGAAGGCTTTGTTGAGCATTGTAGCCGAGTCGATGGTAATCTTGGCTCCCATCGACCAGTTTGGGTGTGCGAGTGCGTCGCGCACTGTCACGCTTCCAAGATCCTCGATGCTGCGGGTACGGAACGGTCCTCCGGAGGCTGTGATGAGGAGACGTTTCACTGTCGATGGATCCTCTCCCTGGAAGCACTGGTATATGGCTGAATGTTCGGAATCTACCGGTATGACACGTGATGCCGAGCGTGCGAGGCGGCTTGTCACCAGCTCTCCCGCCACGACCATTGTCTCCTTGTTGGCGAGTGCTATTTGCTTGCCGGCATCGATGGCCCGAAGGGTAGGGGCCAGGCCGCTATATCCTACTGTTGCCGTGACTACGGTATCCACGTCATCCCGTTCCATGGAGTCGGCTATGGCTTCAGCTCCCGCCGCCGTCTCGATTCCCAGTGGCGACAAGGCGGCGTGCAGAGTGGGATATAGGCTTTTGTCGGCTATAACGGCCAGGGCCGGTTTGTAGCGTCTGGCCTGGTCGATGAGTCGATCCACGTTGTGTCCGGCCACGAGCACGGTGGCACGGAATCTGTCGGGGTATTCCGATATGATGTCGAGTGTCTGTACTCCGATAGAGCCTGTGCTCCCGAGTACCGCTATATTTTTCTGTGAATTCACGTATTAATATAAATATATGTGCAAAGATACGAATAAGTCGAGAGAAAAGGACAAGTTTACTTGTACTTTTCCGAGCGTGAGTATCTAAGGCGATAGCCAAAGATACGGATAAGTCGAGTGCAAAGCCAAATTTATTTGAGCTTTTCCGAGCGTGAGTATCTAAGACGATAGTCAAAGATACGAATAAGTCGAGAGCAAAAACAAATTTTATTTGATTTTGCCGAGCGATAGTATCTCTTACGGCGTCATGAAACGGAGCGGATCGATTTTGACTCCGGCGTTCCACATCTCTACGGTTATGTCGGAGATTGTGTCGGTTAGGCCTATTGTCTCTCCGGCGGTCACGTTCTTTCCCCGTTCGATTGTCGTCTCGGAGATTCCTCCTATGCGGGTCACATATCCGTCAGGATGCTGGATTATCACAGTCCATGCATCTTCGGGGGAGTAGCTTCTATCGACTATACTGCCTGAAGCGGGGGCTGTTACTGCCGAGTTGCGCGGGGCTGCTATGGACACACTTGTGGAGGGTGGTGCTGCGGTCAGCCTCCCTCCGCTCACCGGAAGGTGGAATAGTGCGGATCTTCCCGACGAAGGGGCGCGCTTGTCGAGTGTGTAGCGCTTTCGCTCCTCGACTCTGTGCACGAGTGCCTTCTCGGCTTCCGATGCCGGCATGAGCGAGTCGGGTGAGACGGCATGGTCCATTACGGCCATCCTGTTCGATTCCGAAGCGATTGTCGCGATGGTGTCGCTACGCAATATTGTCCCTAATGAGCTCAGGTAGCCGGAAGTGGTGCGTGCCGAGGTGAGCAGTGAATCGATACGGAACAGGTTTATAGTGTTTTCCTGCCTTTCCTCCTGCTTCAGGTATCCGGGTAGAAGGGTGCGTAGGGGCGTGAACACTATGAGGGTCGCTGCCATGCATCCGACTGCCACGAATATCAGTATGATGCATGCGACGACTTTTCTCTGCGACATTCTTATGGTCCAGACTTCATTGAAAGTGTTTTCGTTGATGAACGACAGGCGGAAACGCCGATGGGTGCGCAGTCGGTGGCGCACGTGGTTTTCAGTATGTGTCCTGTCTTTCCTGGGTATGTCGTTGCTGCTCATTGCGGTGATTTTGAATTTTGCAAATATAAGCATAAATTATGGGATTTGAAATTAACAATAGAATGAATGTAAATTGATAATTTTCTGATTTATAATAGTTTGCTAAAATGGATGTGGGCCGGTTTTTAACATTAGAATGTTAAAAACTGTCGAAAAAAGTTGCAGAGATTCTAATTAAACTTTACCTTTGTGAAAATTTTGCTGAACAAAGGAGAATGGTCCGGCGTTACAATAGCAAAATCACAAAACAACAATGGCTGCCATCTACCGGCGGTCGGCGGCGGATGAATAATCAACCGCATAATGAAGGGTTAAAACAATAGTATAAATCAAAAAACTAAAGAGAATGAAAAAGAACATCCTTTCCGGTTTTGCTGCCTGCGGCGCAATGCTGCTTTCGGCAAATGTCGCTACCGCTCAGGAAGCTGTGGCTGTTGAGGAAGTTACCATCACCGAGACTGAGGCCGTCGAGTGTGTCGACCATTACTACTCGGAGCGCGGAGCCAACTGGTTCCTCCAGATTGGCGCAGGTATGGAACTACCTATGACCGATCGTATCTCTGACGGTCAAGAGCACCACCGCCACATTACTGCTTCCTACAACATTGCATTCGGCAAGTGGTTTACCCCCTATTTGGCTTGGCGTATTGGCGCTACGGGCGGTGCTTACCATTTTGATGTTGATGAACTTGGTTACAACAAGGCTAAATATATCAATGCCAACGCCGACCTTATGTGGGATATGTTCAACAGCTTCGGATCAGTGAAGGCTGACCGCTTCTTCAGCGTTGTTCCTTTCGTGGGCGTAGGCGTTTCCCGCTCATGGGGTTGGGCAAAGGGTCCGGCTGTCACAACACAGCACGGTGCGGTAAAGAGCCGCATCTGGGAGTTCCCCGTATCTATGGGTCTCCAGCTCCGCTTCCGTCTCTGCAAATATGTTGACTTCTTCGCGGAAGGACGTTTCGGTCTCTTTGGTGATGAATTTGACGGTTCTCCAATCGGACAGAATGTTGACATGAACCTTAACGTTCTCGGTGGCTTCAACATCAACTTCGGTGGAAAGGAATTCAAGAAATTCAATCCTTGCGACTATCTGGGATATGTCAACCAGCTCAACGGTCAGGTGAATGACCTCCGTGGCGCTCTCGCCACATGCGGTGCCGCTCTTGCAGCCGCCGAGGCCCAGCTTCCCTGCCCCGAGGTAGTAGCTCCCGAATGCCCCGACGCACAGGCTCCTCTGCTCTCTACCGTTCGTTTCACCATCAACTCTGCCAAGATCACCTCTACCGAGACTGTCAATGTGTTCAACATCGCTCAGTGGATGAAGGCCAACCCCAACAGCAATGTAGTCATCAAGGGTTATGCCGACAAGGACACCGGTACTGCTGCTTACAATATGAAGCTTTCAGAGCGTCGCGCACAGAACGTCTACAACATGCTTACCAAGGAGTATGGCATTCCTGCCGACCGTCTGACCATCAAGGCTGAGGGATCTGATTCTCAGGTTTACGATGAGAACAACTGGAACCGTATCGTAATCTTCTCGCAGGACTAATCTCGGCGATACAGATAAATAAGATTATATAGAGTGGCACTCCGGATTTCCGGGGTGTCACTTTCTTTTTACCTTCCTGTGCGTTTCACCTATAAAAAAGCAGACGGCATTGCTTATCACAAGCTCTGCCGCCTTTCCATTCATGAGAAATCTATCTACTGTTTTAGAGTTCTTAGAATGAAGTTCTTTTAGTCCTGGTGTATTTAAAGGTATAGTCAGTATAGATAATTATTGTGTAAAAGCCATTGTCTATTCGCAGGAAATCCGATACATATCATATGTAGGTTTGTGCGAAATCATGTGCAAGTTTAGCGCTTTTTGATAATATGCGCATAATAATAAGTCAACAAAATTCAAAAATATGTTGTATAACATGTTTTGTGCCCGTAAGAACTCGGTAATCGCACCGTGGGAGGTAGAATACCGTGGTGTCATTATTCCTTTTGATTAGTGAATTTTTTCTTTAATGTTTGTATCGCTATGTAAATTGTCTTAAATTTGCATATCCAAGACGGTCATGTCTTTCAGTCTGCATCTTTTATTGAGTTAATGCAGAGGAATATGTGTAATCCGTCGGGGAGCGTACAGGCAGCATTACAGAACATCAATTACATAATTAACTTAATCCAAATTACACTACTATGTGGTTAACAAGCTCGTCTATAGGACGCAAGCTGGTAATGGCAGTTACCGGCATCTGTCTTGTCCTATTTGTAACTTTCCACTGCTTGATGAACGCGGTAGCGCTCGTGTATCCCGCCTCCTACAACGTGATCTGCGAGTTTCTCGGTGCCAACTGGTACGCTCTCATAGCGTCGATGGGGCTTGCCGTCCTCTTCATCATTCACATTATCTATGCCGTGTGGCTGACCCTTCAGAACCGCAAGGCCCGTGGCAATGACCGCTATGCCATCAACAGCATTCCCAAGGGGGTGGAGTGGTCGTCGCAGAACATGCTCGTGCTCGGCATTGTCGTGCTCGCTTTCCTTGTCGTGCACCTGATCCAGTTCTGGGCAAAGATGCAGCTCGTCGAGATTCGTGGCGTGGAAGAGGTGCTTCCACCCTCGATGGGTACTATCTTCATTCAGGAAGCATTCAGCTGTGTTGCCACTCCCATCATCTATATAATCGGTTTCGTAGCCCTGTGGTTCCATATGAATCACGGTTTCTGGTCGATGCTCCACACTGTGGGATGGGACAACAACGTTTGGATCGGTCGTCTGAAGAAGATCGGTTGCTGGTGGACATCGATTGTCGTTGTGCTCTTCATCGCACAAGCCATCGTATTCACCGTGCTTGCAAACCAGGATTTCTATAAGAAGGATGCCGCACTTCGTGACCAGTACAAGGAAGTGCTCGGCAAGATGGTAGGCATTCCCGCCGATCGTTTCGATTACGACCAGCTTCCCTCGGCTGAGGAGCTGAAGAACGCAGAGGCTCAGATGCAGGAGCTTAAGGGAAATCCCGAGATGGCCGCACAGTATCAGGCTACTCCAGAGCGCATCGAGAAGCAGATCGAGACTATCGGTCAGTGGCGTCGCGTGCTCGATTTCGTGGACTATCTCAACGACACCAAGGCTGCGTGCCCCGTGGCTGCTGAAGGTGACGCTGCCGCCGAAACAAATGTTGAACCTGCTAACTAATCAAGCGATATGGCAACTACAGATTTAGACAAAGTAAAAGTGATGAATCCGGCCGATTCTAAGATCCCGGAAGGTCCTATCGCTGAAAAATGGACCAATTATAAGGCTCACCAGAAGCTCGTCAATCCCGCCAACAAGCGCCGTCTGTCGGTAATCGTGGTCGGTACGGGTCTTGCAGGCGCCTCTGCCGCCTCCACCCTCGCCGAGATGGGCTTCAACGTGCTCAACTTCTGCATACAGGACAGCCCCCGCCGCGCCCACTCCATCGCAGCCCAGGGTGGTATAAACGCCGCCAAGAACTATCAGAACGACGGCGACTCCGTGTATCGTCTTTTCTACGATACCGTCAAAGGCGGCGACTATCGTGCACGCGAGGCCAACGTCTACCGTCTGGCCGAGGTGTCAAACAATATCATTGACCAGTGTGTGGCACAGGGTGTGCCTTTCGCACGTGAATACGGAGGCCTTCTCGCCAACCGTTCGTTCGGCGGCGCGCAGGTGTCGCGTACATTCTATGCCAAGGGACAGACCGGCCAGCAGCTCCTTCTCGGCGCTTACAGCTCGCTCAACCGCCAGATCAATCTCGGCAAGGTAAAGAGCTACAACCGCTATGAGATGCACGACGTGGTGATGATCGACGGACGTGCCCGCGGAATCATCGCCAAGAACCTCGTCACCGGCAAGTTCGAGCGTTTCGCGGCACATGCCGTGGTAATCGCTACCGGCGGCTATGGCAACGCCTACTTCCTTTCGACCAACGCTATGGGCTGCAACTGCTCCGCTGCGATGGCCTGCTACCGCAAGGGCGCTTATTTCGCCAACCCGTCATATGTGCAGATCCATCCGACATGTATCCCCGTGCATGGCGACCAGCAGTCGAAGCTGACGCTCATGTCGGAGTCGCTCCGCAACGACGGACGCATCTGGGTGCCAAAGGACATCGAGGATGCTAAGAAACTCCAGCGCGGTGAAATCAAAGGCTCCGACATCCCCGAGGATCGTCGCGACTACTATCTCGAGCGCCGCTATCCGGCATTCGGAAACCTTGTGCCCCGCGACGTGGCATCACGTGCCGCCAAAGAGCGTTGCGACAAGGGCTTCGGCGTGAACAACACCGGACTCGCCGTGTTCCTTGACTTCTCCGAGGCCATCAACCGTCTCGGCATCGATGTGGTGCGTCAGCGCTACGGCAACCTCTTTGACATGTATGAGGAGATTACCGATGTGAATCCCGGCGAAAAGGGCAATGAGATCAACGGTCAGGTTTACTACAACCCGATGATGATTTTCCCCGCAATCCACTACACTATGGGTGGTATCTGGGTAGACTACGAGCTGCAGACATCGCTCAAGGGCCTCTTCGCTATCGGTGAGTGCAACTTCTCCGACCACGGCGCCAACCGTCTGGGCGCGTCTGCCCTCATGCAGGGTCTTGCCGACGGTTACTTCGTGCTTCCATATACTATCCAGAACTACCTCAGCGACCAGATTACCGTTCCTTGCCCCGGCACCGACGGTCCCGAGTTTGACGAGGCCGAGAAGAAATGTATCGCAGCCCAGGAAGGATTCCTCAAGATTCAGGGCAAGCGCTCCGTCGATTCCCTTCATAAGGAACTTGGCCACATCATGTGGGAGTATGTCGGCATGGGCCGCACAAAGGAGGGTCTTACCCTTGCTCTCGACAAGCTCAAGGCTCTCCGCAAGGAGTTTGAGACCAATCTCTACGTGCCCGGCACCGCCGAGGGCATGAACAACGAGCTTGACAAGGCTTTCCGCCTCAAGGACTTCATCACTATGGGCGAGTTGGTTGCCTACGATGCTCTCAACCGCAACGAGAGTTGTGGCGGCCACTTCCGCGAGGAGTATCAGACCGAGGAAGGCGAGGCCAAGCGCGACGATGCTAACTACTTCTATGTGGCATGCTGGGACTATCAGGGAAGCGACGAGAAAGCTCCCGAGCTTATCAAGGAGCCGCTCCACTATGAGGCAATCAAGGTGCAGACACGTAACTATAAGTCGTAACTCTTAAAGAATTTTCTACAAAATGGCAAATATGACTGTTAATCTCAAGGTCTGGCGTCAGGCCGGTCCTAAGGAAAAAGGTGAGTTCCGCACTTATACCGTGGAGACCGATACCGACACCTCGTTCCTTGAAACTCTCGATATACTCAACGAGCAGCTCGTCAACAACCATGAGGAGCCTATCGCATTCGACCACGACTGCCGCGAGGGTATCTGCGGCATGTGCTCGCTCTACATCAACGGACATCCCCACGGACCCGCCACGGGAGCGACCACCTGCCAGCTCTACATGCGTCGCTTCAAGGATGGCGAGACAATCACTGTAGAGCCGTGGCGTTCTGCCGCATTCCCCGTGATCAAGGATCTTATGGTCAACCGTAACGCTTTCGACCAGATACAGCAGGCCGGCGGTTATGTGTCGTTCAATTGCGGCGGCGCACAGGATGCGAACTCGCTCCCCATCTCCAAGGTCAACGCCGATATGGCTATGGACTCCGCCACTTGCATCGGGTGTGGCGCATGTGTGGCAGCCTGCAAGAACGGATCGGCCATGCTCTTCGTGTCGGCCAAGGTCAGCCAGTTCGCACTCCTTCCCCAGGGACAGGTAGAGCGCAAGCGTCGTGCCCGTGCCATGGTGAAGAAGATGGACGAACTCGGTTTCGGCAACTGCACCAACACCGGCGCATGCGAGGCCGAATGCCCCAAGTGTATCAAAATCAGCAACATTGCGCGCCTCAACCGCGAATTTATCAAGGCAAAGTGCGCTGAGTAAGCAAATCCTGACCGTGATGGCGGTCATTTAAATCATAAGCGGGATTCGAGTCGACATAGACTCGAATCCCGCTTGGTATATTGGCGGATGTCACCGCAGTGATTCACTTCTTTCCGGCTTTCTCCTCCTTGCGGTATTTCTCGTAGGCTCTGGCGAGCCTTGTGTGGTAGCGGCGTTTGGCATACCCCGGTCCGTTGTAGCGACGCGCGAAGCCGGCCCAGTCCTTTTTCTGTAGATATTTGTCGAGGCCCTGCGATTTCACGAACTCAACGAATAGTTCCAGCTGCTCATGCTCGCTGGCCGACATGCGTTTTACAAACTCCTTTACCGATGATGTGCCGCATTTCTTCCAGTTGAATCCTCCGATCTGGAACATACCCCAGAAGCTGTTTTCCATGGCTGTCACGGAATCTATCGCCATGGCATCCTCCAGGCGCGCGTATTGGGCGGCCTGGTAGCTGCCGTAGCGGCTTCTGTCGGGACGCGCGAATGCCGTGGTATGTTGTTTCATGTATGGCGCAAGATTTATGCCCCGTCTGCGTGCGCCTCGCTTGAACATGGCGAGGTCGAAATTTAGAAGAGGTTTTCCAGGAGCATGAAATCCTTGGTGGGTGACCCCCGCTTCTATCGACACGACCGCTTTCATCGAGGCTACGTCTATACCGAGTTCGTTGGCGGCCATGCGGAAGTCATCTTCGTCCAGGCGCTTCACTGTGTTTCTCGCCGTCTCCGACCATGGATTCTCAGGGAGTTCCCATAGGTTCTCGGGCAGTATGTGCAATGAGTCCGGTGGCGTCACTCTCGGTTGCCGTGCTTCTACGGAATATGCAATCGTCGCTATAGCAAGCGCACCGAGGAGATATTGGTGGATTGTGCTCATGGTAAGGGATGAAAATCCCCGGCACGATAGCACGTCGCATGTACCATGCCGGGGAGTGTTATGGTTAAAATCTTGATTTTACGTTTTTTGCGGTATCAGCCCTTCAATTCCGCTACTTTGCGCAGGATTGTGGTCAGCTGGTCCCAGAAACGTGCCACGGCGGGTATGTGCATCTTCTCGCTCGGCGAGTGCACTCCACGTAGCGTCGGGCCGAATGATACCATGTCGAGGTGTGGGTATTTCGTCAGGAACAGCCCGCACTCGAGTCCGGCATGGATGGCGGTGATGAGTGGCTCCTCGCCGTAAAGCTCACGGTAGGTGTCGGCGGCAATCTTCATGATGGCTGAATCCATATTGGGCGCCCATCCGGGATACCCGTCACCGTGGGTTACCTTTGCCCCGGCCAGTAGGAACATGGCCTCTATCTGGTTGGCTATGTCATATTTGCGGCTCTCTACCGAGCTGCGCTGGCTTGTGGTGACGAGAATGGTGTTGTCGGGCTGCATCTTCACCGATGCGAGATTGGTCGATGTCTCCACGAGGCCTTCGAGGTCGTGGCTCATTGATATCACACCGTGGGGGCATGCGTAGAGCGAGCGTATAAGGCGCAGTGTGGTGTCGCTGTCGATAGCATATTCCGGCTTGTCGGTGGTGGCGATGGTGATGTCCATCGTCGGGTCGGTGTGGGAATATTCGTTCTTCACCTGCGCGACGAATTCGTTGAAGGCCACCATCACGTCCTCTTTCTTGGAAGTGTGCACGCCCACTATGGCATGTGCCGCGCGCGGTATGGCGTTTCGAAGGTTGCCGCCGCTTATTTCGCTAAGCACTATGTCGTGCTTCTGCGACAGGCCGAAGAGGAAGCGGGCCAGCAGCTTGTTGGAGTTGGCGCGGCCCTCGTGGATGTCACCCCCGGAGTGGCCTCCACTGAGGTTGGCGAGTTCGATGTCAAACCAGTGGTAGTCGGCAGGTGCCATTTCGCGCTTGTAGTCGAAAGTGATGGTAGTGTCGATTCCACCGGCGCATCCGATGAAGAACTGGCCGTCATCCTCCGAGTCGAGGTTGAGCAGTATAGAACCGTTCATCATGTCGGCTCCGAGATTGTTGGCTCCGGTCATGCCGGTCTCTTCGTCGACGGTGAACAGCGCTTCCAGCGGACCGTGCACGAGGCTGTTATCGGCCATTACAGCCAGCGATGCAGCCACGCCGATTCCGTTGTCGGCGCCGAGGGTGGTGTTGTCGGCATGAACCCACTCTCCGTCGATGATGGTGGTGATGGGGCTGTTGTCGAAATCGAAATCCTTCTTGTTGGACTCGCACACCATGTCCATGTGTCCCTGCATGATTACAGTAGGGGCGTTTTCATGGCCCGGAGTTGCGGGCTTGCTGAGCACGACGTTGCCTACCTCGTCGGTCTTGGCGGCGATGCCATGTTTCTTTGCGAATTCGAGAATGTAGTGGCGTATCTTTTCCTCTTTCTTGGAGGGACGCGGCACCTGCGTGATCTCGTCGAAGATCGTCCAGACTGCCGTCGGTTTGAGATCCTTGATGGTCATAGTCATTATGGAATTTAGTCAGTTAATTGTCGCTTTGAATTGTATAAAATTGTTAAATTCTTTGCTTTTCGCACTCTAAGTTACAAAATAAAATTTAGATAATTCCAGATTTGTAATTCCTTTCTTATATTTGCAGTGCAAAAACATAGTGACACAGTGAAAACAGTGTTGTTGACCATCGCCATCATAGCCGTGTGCGTGGTGCTTTTGGGAGTTAAAGTGCTTTTTGTCAAAGGCGCACGCTTCCCATCAGGCTATGTTCACGATAATGTGGCGCTCCGTCGCAAAGGGATTTCCTGTGCTTCGGGCCACGGACAGCGTCCGACGGATAGAAAAATAACAAAAAATACCATACATTAAGCAACTTACAATGAAGAAAATCGCACTTTGTGCAAAGACACTCATCGTGGCGCTTGCCGTAATGGCGGTGTCATGCTCTTCGGGCAAAGAGGATGCCGCTCCCGTAGCGTCGTCCGCCGACAAGGCTGTCGCCGCTGCGGTAAACATCCGCTACATCGATGCCGATTCGATTGCCGCACACTACAACCTTGCCAAGGATTTCAAGGAGGCACAGCTGCGTCAGATTAATAAAATCGACAATGCCCAGCGCACCCGTGGCTCCGAACTACAGAAACTCGGCAACCAGATACAGCAGAAAATCAACAACAACGGCTACCTCTCCCAGGAAAGTTTCCAGTCCGACCAGGAGACGTTCAACAAGAAGCAGGCCGAAGCCCAGAACTATCTCGCCAGCCTTCAGCGTGAGGCCGAGCAGGAGATGATACAGCAGCAGATACAGCTTACCGACTCGATCGAGGCTTTCATCAAGGAATACAACAAGAAGAAGGGCTATGATGCGATTCTTTACAAAGCTGCAGGTGTCTACTTCAATCCGGCTCTCGACATAACCAACGAAGTCATCGATGGACTTAACAAGCGCTACAACAAAGTCGCTGAAAACTGATTCTCCGATTTTAACCGTAATACATAAAAGAGCGGGACACCAATTGGTGTCCCGCTCTTTTATGTATTCTCATCATGCAGGATTGACGGCGGTCAGGCGGTGGTGAGCTGGATGTTGTGCTTTGCCGCCATACGGCGCATGTTCAGCAACGCGTAGCGCATGCGTCCCAAAGCCGTATTGATACTTACTTCGGTGGCTTCGGCTATCTCCTTGAAGCTCATGTCGCGGTAATAGCGCATGGTGAGCACCTCGCGTTGAGGCTCGGGAAGGGCGTTTATCAGACGTCGCACGTCGGTGTGTATCTGGTTCTCGACAAGCCAGTCCTCTATGTTGGTGTCGCACAGGTCGCGGCGGTTGAGCATGTCCGTGTCGGTGTCGTCGGTCGATACGGTGTTTTCCACTCGTTCCTGGCGATAGAAGTCGATAATCAGGTTGTGGGCGATGCGGTGCAACCAGGCCGAGAACTTACCGTTCTCGGTGTAGCGTCCTTGCTTTAGCATCATGATAATCTTGACGAATGTCTCCTGGAAGATGTCGTCGGCGATGTCGCGGTTGCGCACGATGCGCATGATATATGAAAACAGTTTCGATTGGTGGCGCAACAAGAGCGCGTCGAAAGCTTCGTTGTTCCCTTCAACATACGATTTCACCAGCTGTTCGTCGGTGAATGAAGAAAAGATTTGCATTACTTGTGATTTTTTGATTTGAAGTAATGGTCGTCGCTATAGGCACTGAGATTTTTGGAGTAAATACTATATTTGCTGTGAGGTCTAGATTTGCCTCTGTCGAGGAGGATACGGTTCGCTATTGTCGTCGTGAATACGTGTTGTCGAAAGCGAATGTATCTAATGATGGCTCAAAGATAGGAATTAGCTACGTGTCCGGCAAATTATTTAAGAAAATTTTTATAGTTTCACACAATATTTTTGCATTTGCGTAGTTTGTGAGGCGATAGTTTTAAACGACCTCTTAATGAACTGAAAGTTTCCACTATGGTGGAGTAATAAAAGTCGGTTTCCGAGCGTTTAAGAGGTAAACCGCCAATACGTCTGCCTATGCTTAAAAAGTCTACATCGTATCTTACCGCCGATGACCGTCGTGTCTCGGCTCGCGATTCAAGGCGCGAACATGTCATGCCTCGGGAGTCAACTCTTGCATTTATCCGTCAGTTTGCGAGAGCGTACCATTTCGAATGCGCCCTTGCTCCGTCCCATGCGGGAATCGTTCTTAACTGATCTGCCACTTTAGGGTTGTTGGAAACGCTTAGAGGTTGTTTTTAAACAATCTCTTATTTGCCGAACGGATTATAGCCCGATTCTACGAGCGTCAAGGCATTGCCATAGAAATCTTTATTCAGGAGTTCCACGGCTTTCATGTCGGGATGACCTTTCATGTATGCGTCGACGATGCGCATTCCGATCCAGGTGCCGATTCTCCCCGGTGCCTCAGGGTTGATAAGCGGAGTTGCCGGCGCGGCCTGTGTGATGCGTTCTCCCATTGTCGGGTCGGTAGAATAGAGTATCTTGCGGTTTATCATTGATTTCCATACACTGGCTTCGTTGTCTGCCGCCCATCTCTTGTCGCGATCGTCCCATCCGAGCATTGCGCCGAAATCGTCGGTTGCGGTCAGTCTGGCGGTAATCCATTCCACCGCGCCGGTGTATAGCATGCGGCTCAACGCCGTTTCATCCCCCTCTGATGGGGCATACGGCATCTGTGTGTTCAGCAGGGATTCAGTGAGGTGTCGAGGAAGTACCCTGAGGCATTTTTCTTGCCTGATGTAGCTGTCAAATCCAAGGTATGCCTCGTCATCAGTGCCGAGATAATGGTTGGTACCTATGAGGGCCACGGAGTCGCCGCATAGTATTATCGATTGTGAATAAGATGATATTACGCCGTACAGGCGCGGCCATTTAATTTCCGGAATCAGCGTCATTGCCTGTCGGGATGCCGCTCCTAAGGCATGTTCCACCGAGTCAAGGCTTCCGAGACGTTCGCGTATGGCGCAGCCGAACATTCCGACGCCTCTGCTTGTGGCATACGCAAGGATGGTTGAATCTGTCGTCTCTGGCCTCACTTCCGGATGGCTTGAGGCATAGAGGCGTATCATTATATCGTTTATTGCGGCATATCGCTCTCGGAAATCAGCGCGCTCTGTTGAGTCTGCTCCCGGGTAGGCGCTGAGTCCCAGGTCATAACGTTCTATCTCCATCTTCTCGGCATCTCCTGTTCCGGACTGCCTCCAATCGGTGCATCCTTGGGCCGCGATAAGCGTCCCGATGAGGAGCAACGGTAAAATCAGTTTCATTATAGTGGTTGTCTTTTGATGACTTGCATGACTGCAAAAGTACTATTTTGCATGTGACGAGACAAGTCTGTTGGTCGAAACTTCTCTGCTTTTGGATAGAAACAGCCAAATTATATGTCCATCTTGCCATAATTAGCACATGTTTTCTTAATTTTGTACCGTAAATCATGCTTCGCAGACTATCCCTACATATTATATATAATATATGCATGCTGCTCGTCCTCCCGGTAGGGATCATGGCGCAGGAGCCTTTTGTCGTAGTGCTTGATGCCGGACACGGAGGGCATGATCCGGGCACGATAGGGAACAAGGCCAAGGAGAAGGACATAAACCTTGGTGTTGTACTGAAACTGGGAGAGATGATCGAGAAGAATCTTTCTGATGTGAAGGTCGTTTACACTCGCAAGGGTGATTATTTCAAGACGTTGCAGGAACGATGTGACATCGCTAACGATGCGAAAGGGTCGTTGTTCATATCCGTTCATGTGAATTCGGTAGATCGGAAGAACCGTCGCCGGTCCACTATACATGGCGCGGCTACCTATACCCTCGGTCTCCATCGTTCCGCCGACAACCTTGCTGTGGCCAAACGTGAAAATGCCGTGATGATGCTTGAGGATGATTATTCCGAGCGCTACTGCGGCTTCGATCCCAACTCCACGGAGTCATATATAATATTTGAATTAAATCAGAACAAGCACCTCGACCAAAGCATTGAATTTGCCGGAAAGGTGCAGAAGGAGTTGCGCACAACCGCGTCACGTGCCGACAACGGCGTGCGCCAGGCCGGATTCTGGGTATTGGCCAAGACCGGTATGCCTGCCGTGCTTGTCGAACTTGATTTCATCTGCAATCCTGCTTCGGAGGCTTTCATGGCATCAGAGTCAGGGCGTCGCAAGCTCGCCACGGCTATATACAATGCCGTGGACGACTACAAACGGGCTTATGATATATCGACGGGAAAGAAGGTGCCGGAAAAGAAAGTCTCATCCAAAAAGCAACGTCGGCAGGAAACCGGTGCGGAGGAAGCGCCGTCTGTCGAGTCCGCGACGGGCGGTTCGCCCTCGGTGGTTTCTCCCGGATCCGCATCGTCTGTACGCACTTATCGCGTGCAATTCATGACGAGTCCGCGGAAGGTCCCAAAAGGCTCAAGCAAGTTTCGTGGCATCGACGAGTATGTCGAGTACCATGAAGGCTCGATGTGGAAATACTCATCTACCGATCTCGCCGACATGCGGTCCGCGCGCCGTAGGCTTGCCGAATTGCGGAAAAAGTTTCCTGACGCGTTTATTATTACCATTGTCGACGGCCAACGTGTCAACTGAATTTGTTTAATAGTCAATAAGTGCTTTCACGGCATACTGCAAAAAAGTAAAAAACAATGAAACGTTTCTCTCACGAACTTATCATCGGACTCTCGGTACTGATTGCCGGTCTTGTGCTTTTCTTCGGTATCAACTACCTAAAAGGCATCAACATATTCAAAGCCGCCAACTACTATTACGCGTCCTACACCAATGTGGCAGGACTCAGCGTCTCATCACCGGTCACCTTGAATGGCTTCAAGGTGGGACAGGTACGCGATATTACGTATGAATATGACAATCCCGGTCATGTGCTTGTGGAGATGAGTCTCGACAAGCAACTGAGGGTTCCTGCGGGGTCGAAAGCGATGATTTCGTCCGATCTGCTCGGCACTGCTTCGGTCGTCCTGGAGTTTTCCAAATCCACAGATTTCCATACTGTAGGGGAGCGTCTTATAGGTGGGAATGCTCCCTCTCTCATGGAGAACGTCTCTACGGAGATCATGCCTACCGTAGGTGCGATATTCCCGAAAGTGGATTCGCTACTCACATCGGTCAATCGTCTCGTGGGTGATTCCGCGTTGCTTCAGTCGATAAAGAGGCTCGACGCTATCACGGCCAATCTTCAGGCCACGACCTTGTACCTTAACCGCACGATGGCTACGATGCCCGGCACTATGAAAACGGTCGACGGCGTGGCTCACAATCTTGATTCGATCACGTCGGATCTCGCAGTCTTGTCCGAGGAGCTTAAGACGATACCACTGAAGTCGACCATGGACAATATAGACCGAACCATGAGCAATATAAATTCCATCACCGCCAAGATGGATCGTCCTGACAACTCGATAGGGCTGCTTCTTAACGATCGTGCCCTTTATGATCATATAAATGGAGCCGCAATGGGACTTGACAGCATCATGTGGGATCTAAAGAAGAATCCGCGACGCTACGTTCCGCCAATCAAGATATTCTGATCAAGGCGTGGCCCTCTTCCTTTTAAACAACCTTTTGAATATGTCCGTCCGGCGATGCGTCAAATGTTGATGCATCGTCGTTTTTTATACGTATGTCCTGTGCTCTCAGTATTGATATATAATATGCAATACCGAAATAATTATTTAGAATTATTCCAAATAGTTGATAACTTTTTGGCAACGGGTGTTCCACGTCTTAAACGCCTATCTTTGCCATGTTAAGTAGTTCCACGTCTTTGCATCTGTTTGGAATGTTGATAACTTTGCTTTGTAATTTGTTGATAATCAAATTTAATTATAGTTATCATCATTTAAATGTTGATAACTTTGCCGAAAAACATAAACTCCTGAGATTCACCCGACTTGTATTTCGCCCGACTTTTCCAAATTTTACGCTGTTTGTTTTTGAAAAAAATATGGATGAAATTTGCAGTGTAGAAAGGGTGGATGATAAGGCCCTTTCAGGTACATTTTTATAAGGAGATTTGCTATCGCATTAAGATTTCAGGACGATCTTGAATCCGGAATTTTGTCGGCATCCGCAAGCCTGCCTCATGAATATGTGTCAACTTTCTTCTCGCACGAATTTTAGACGGGATCTAATCACTGTGCCTCTATCCTCTAAGAATTACAACCAACCATTGACATGGAAAAGACCCATATACAATTGTGGGAAGAGTGTCTGAAGATTTTTTCCGACAATCTCTCGCAGCAGCAATTCGACACTTGGTTTCGCCCGGTGACGTCGCTCGGATTCGAGGACGGCAATCTCACCCTGAGCGTACCTACCGCATTCTTCGTGGAGCAACTCGAGGAGCGCTTCATGCGTATAATAGCTCCTACGCTGATGCGTGTATATGGTGCCGGTGTAAAGCTTTTCTATGTATATAATCCCGTTAAGGAAGCGCCTGAGGCCACGGTCACGCAGCAGTCTGAGCGACCGAGTGCCGCAGTACAGCCCCGTGGTGTGTCACCATTCCAGACAGTAGTTGCTCCTGAATTCGATTCGCAGCTTAATCCTAAGTACACTTTCGAAAACTATTGCGGAAGCGTCTCCAACAAGATCGCCCGCTCGATCGGCGAGGCTATAGCCACTAATCCCAAGTGTAAGACGTTCAATCCTCTATTCGTTTTCGGCCATACCGGTGTCGGCAAGACGCACCTTATCCAGGCCATCGGAATCCGCATCAAGGAGCGTAATCCTCAGGCGCGAGTATTGTATGTGTCAGCCCGTCTTTTCGAGAGCCAGTACACCGCCGCAGCAATGGCCAAGCCGAGTCGTGTCAACGATTTTATCGCTTTCTACCAGTCGATTGACGTGCTCATCATCGACGACATCCAGGATCTGATGCACAAACCGGGCACGCAGAGCGCATTTTTCCATATCTTCAACCATCTCCACCAGAACCAGCGTCAGATAATAATGTCAAGCGACTGCGCGCCTTCTGACATGAAGGATATGCACGAGCGTCTGCTCTCGCGCTTCAAGTGGGGAATGACCTGCGAGCTTGAGAGTCCCGATTTCGATCTGCGTCGTGAAGTGCTTCGCCAACGTGCGTCGCAGGACGGTCTCGACATACCCGCTGATGTGCTTGAATACATTGCGGCCAATGTCACCGACAGCATTCGTGAGCTTGAAGGCATAGTGGTCTCGCTCCTGGCCCATGCCACGGTGCTCAACCGGGAGATTACAATCGATCTGGCCCGCTCCGTACTGAACAATGCCGTAAAGTTGCAGAAAAAGACGGTCAACTTCGACATGGTGGCCCAGAAGGTCTGCGATTACTACAACATCGACTCCGACAAGCTTTTCACCAAGAGCCGCAAGCGTGAGATTTCCGACGCGCGCCAGATGGTGATGTACCTCGCCAAGCGCCACGTAAAGATGCCCGTAACAGCCATCGGCACACGCCTCTCGCGTAGCCATGCCACTGTGCTCCATGCATTGAAGAACATCGAGGAACGTCTTTCGCTCGAAGCCACTTTGCGTGTCGACATCGAAAAGATCGAGGCCTCCCTCACTGCCGCTCCGGTATGACCGCTTCCCTCCGATAAAGATAAATTATGGCACATAAAAATAAAGGATGACGCACCGAAATCAAAATCGGGGCGTCTTTTCTTTATATGCAACATTCGGCGTCGCGGAGTGTTTATATAAAAAAACGAGGAAGTGCATGGAAAATACGCCGAATTTGAGTATTTTCGCATGTTTTTGACTGAACAACCGCATTATGGAACGCATTAAAGTAAAGATAATCAACCGGTCGGGACACGGACTCCCTGCATATGAAACACCCTCGTCCGCCGGAATGGACGTGCGGGCATCCCTGAAAGCTCCCGTCACACTTATGCCTATGCAGCGCGCTTTGATTCCGACTGGTCTGTATATCCAGCTCCCTCACGGTTATGAATGCCAGATGCGTCCGCGATCGGGTCTCGCTCTTAAAAAAGGAATTTCCCTGGTGAATACTCCCGGCACCGTCGATTCCGACTATCGTGGCGAAATCGGTGTGATACTGATAAACCTAAGCGATGAGCCTTTCGTGGTAAACGACGGCGAGCGCATATGCCAGATGGTGATAAAGGAGTATACGCGCGTCGACTGGGAGCCGGTCGAGAAACTCGACGAGACCAAGCGTGGCGAAGGTGCGTTCGGCCATACGGGGGTGAATTAATGGCTTCCCGTCTGGGGGTGCTGTATTTTCTATGTAAAAAGATAAGATTATATGCGCGTAGATACACGTCGACATAAGGCTAAGGCGACGGCTATTCTCGGAATGGCCCTGTTTTCGGCCATCACAATGAAAGCAAAGGCCGTAATCCTTAGCGCATTGGTCGCTGCCTCGACAGTGCTCGCCATGAATGCGGGTAAACTGCCCCGTAAGGAGCAGCCTTCCGATGCCGACCGCCGCAAGGCCGACTATATATTCATGGAGGCTACCAGGCAGCATGCTCTCGGCAACGATGACTCATACTATGCGCTGCTGAAGCGCGTCAATGAACTGAATCCAGATGACCACGCCGCAGGATATTATCTCGGCTACTACTCGGTGATGACCGCCGGCAACGACTCCGCGCGCTTCGACGAAGGTTACCGTATGATGAAGAGGCACTTCGACCTCGCCCCGTCCGACTATTATCCTGCATATACCTACGGTGTCATCAACGATCATCTCGGACGCATCGACGAGTCGCTGAGAGTGTGGAACACTCTCGACTCGCTCTACCCGGCCAAAACCGAGGTGACATTACGTCTGGCCGACGCCCTTTTCCAGACCGGCGACTCAGCCGATATGCGACGCACGATTGATGTTTACAACCGCATAGAGCGCACGCAGGGCAGGAGCATCCCACTTGCATCGCGCAAGATACGGAGCTATCTGTCGACGCAGGACACCGTAGCCGCCATCGGCGAGGTGTATTCACTTCTGGATTCCTCACCGACAAGCACGGAAAACAACGTGTTTGCCGGCGACGTGTTCGCTCTGTTTTCTGAAAACGATTCGGCGCTCGCCTATTACGACCGCGCATGCGAACTTGACCCCTCCTCCGGGCTGGCATATTACTCGCGCGCCAACTTCTATAAGTCGATTGACGACAGTGTGGCCTACGACAGGGAGGTGTTCCGCGCCCTCAAGATGGAGAGCCTTGACCTCGACACCAAGCTCGAGATCATGACCAACTACGTGCGGGAGCTTTACTCCGACCCGGCCCAGCAGCCGCGCATACAGGAATTGTTTGCCTCTCTTTTGGAGCAGCATCCCCACGAGGTGAGTGTGCACGACCTCTATTACTCCTACCTTCTTGCCATTGAGGACTATCCGGCGGCAGCGGAGCAGGTGGGATATTCACTTGACATAGATCCTTCCGACGAACGTAAATGGGGTGCGTTGATGAGCCTGTGCATGCAGATCGACAATCCTACCGGCGCTGTCGATGCGGGCACACGTGCGCTTTCCTATCATCCTGAAAGCGCCAATCTCACTTTCTTGCGCGGGGTAAGCTACGGACAGATGAAGGAGTATGACAATGCGTTCAATGACTTCGAGCATGCCATAGAACTGGCCGACTCCGGCGACGTGAAGTTTGTTTCCGAGGTACTGAGTTCAGAAGCCGACCTCTATTCCACTTCCGACCGTAAGCCTCAGGCTGAGGAGCTTTACAAGCAGGCGGTGGCGATCAACCCCGACAACCTTCTGGCGCTAAACAATTATGCCTATCTCCTTGCTGTAGAAAACCGCGATCTTGAGCGTGCCGAGCGCATGAGCTACCGCACTATACAGGAGCGTCCGGACGACATAAACTCGCTCGACACTTACGCGTGGATACTTTTCCGCCAGAAGAAATATACCGAGGCTCTTGTCTATATCCAGAAGGCTCTCGACCTCGCCAAGGAACCCGCCGAGGAGCTTTATTCCCACGCAGGCGACATATATTTCTGGAACGGCGACCATGAGAAGGCCGTGGAGCTATGGAAGGTGGCGTTAACCCTCTCGCCTGACAACGACCTTCTGAAGCGTAAGGTACGCCACAAGACTTTCTTCTTCGAATAATACGGTACTAACATAAGACTTTGACTATATTCGCACATTCCTAATGAACAGGTTATCATACATGGCACTCGTGGGAGTGGTGATACTCTCCGGCTCTTTGCTTCCCGGGTGTAAATCATCACGGGGAGTCGCCTCTTCGGGCGACTATCCTTCAGCGGGCGTCGTGCAATCCTCGCTGCCTTATTCTTTGGAGACTGTCGCCGCAAACTATCGTGAATGGACTGATGTAAGTGTGCCGGTGACGTTGCGTCTTACCACGCCTAAGAATCTTTCTGTGGGCGCCCGTGCCCGTATGGTGCGCGGCAGATGTATCGACCTTAGTTTCCGCATGCTCGGATTCGAGGTGGCACGTGTGTGGATCACTCCCGATTCATTGGTTGCCGCGTCGAGACCCAAGAAGGTATATCTTTCCGAGAGCCTCACTAAGATTACTTCGGGATTGCCCGTCAACCTGGAGAACCTGCAGGATCTGCTTATCGGGCGTCCGTTCATACCCGGCGGCTCCACCCTTGCGTTGGCAGATTCGACGACTATGTTTCTCGACACTTCGTCCGGCTCCGTGAGGCTTTTGCCGAGGGCGTCACAGCCGCTGGCCGACTATGGCTTCGTGCTCGATCTCCCGGCTGTGGTCACTGCCCTTGGCGTCGTGGCCGAGGAGCATGACGTGACATTCACAGCATCCTACTCCGGGCCGCAGCCGCTCACTCCGGCCGGCAACGTCATGGACAATGTGGATTTGTCGGTGTCTACCCCTCGTGCCGATTATGCGGCTTCAGTGGCGTGGCGGTGGAAGAGCGCCAGATGGAACGAGGCTATTTCCGTTGATCCTCCCGTCACCGAGGGGTTGCGTCGTGTCACGTCGTCGCAACTCATGAAAATAATAAAGGATATGTAGTCAGCACATGCGACACATTGCCATACTACTTCTCACGGCTGTGATAATCGCGGTTTCGGCTCAGGATGCCGATGCCGCAAGGCGTCGTTCACGCCAGAAGCAGCGTGGCATAGAGACTGTCAAGAAGGAGCAGCGTGACACGCGCAACGCCATAAGGCAGACTGCCGAGCAGATTGAGTCGAACAAGCGCAATACAGCCCGTTCGTTAAGCCGTCTTGAGTCCCTTGATGCCGACATGGCGGTCAACGCCCGTTCGATCGAGCGCATTTCTGCCCAGGTCGACAGCATCGACAGTCGTATCCGTGCACTGACCGATTCCGTAGATGCCCTTGAGAAAAAACTCGGGCAGATGCGCGAGAGCTACGGGCGGATGGTGAGGCGCATCCATGAGCATCAGCGCGGGACAACGTCGGCTTTGGCATTCATATTTTCCGCCGAGACCGTATCGCAGGGCTACAGGCGCATGCGTTACCTCAAGGAGGTGTCGGCGTGGCGCGAGCGTCGCAGTCAGGAAATTGCCGGGCGTGCCGACACATTGCGTCGGCAGAAAGAGCATCTCTCGGCTATGCATGCCGAGAAGGCGGCATCGCTCTCGCAGCTCGCCGCGGCTCGCCGTGATCTTAAAGCGTCGCAGGAACAGACCGCTCGGATTGTCGACCAACTGAAGAAAGAAAGTACTTCGCTCCGGCAGGTGCTTAAAGAAAAGGAAGCCAAGGCTCGGGCGCTCGATGCCGAACTTGACCGTCTGATTGCAGAGGAACAGCGCCGTCAGGAAGAAGAACAGCGCCGCGAGGAGGAACGAAGGCGTAAGCTTGCCCTCGAAAAGCAGAAGAAAGAATCATCCTCGCCGGCTCCGAAAGGTGACAAGAAAGGGAAGGATGCAGGCAAAGCCACACCTTCCGCACCATCCAAGACTCCCGACAGGCAGCAGCGCACCTACGCCACCGCCGACGAGACGCGCGCGCTCACCGGCTCGTTTGAAAGCAACAAAGGGAGGTTGCTTTTCCCTGTGAGCGGACGTTATCGCGTGGTGCGCCCGTTCGGTCGCAGGCAGCATCCCGAACTGCCACATGTAGTCACTGAAAATGCGGGCATCGACATCGAGGTAAGCGCCGGAGCCACGGCACGTGCCGTATTTGCCGGAAAGGTTTCCGCGATTTTCCGCCAGCCCGGCTACAATACTATCGTGATGGTGCGTCATGGCCGTTATCTCACCATCTATGCCGGCCTTACCGACATAACAGTGCGCAACGGGCAGGAGCTTAAGCAGGGGCAGACCATAGGGAAAGTGTTTGCCGACCCTGACGATGAGGGTAGGGCGGTGCTCCATTTCGAACTGCGCCGGGAGAAAGAGAAGCTCAACCCTTCGCTGTGGGTAAAATAATATGTGTGTTTACGCCGTTTCCTTTATGTAGCAACCGAGGGAAGGATGGCTAACGAATCAACTATCGTCAAGGAGAACAGTTACCGGAGCATTATGCGTGGCATGTCGGCATTTGGTGGAGTCCAGGTGCTGCAGATTGCCATAAATGTGGTGAGAGGCAAGTGTGTGGCGTTGCTTCTCGGTCCTGAGGGGATGGGCATATCGCAATTGCTCGTGTCATCGACCAACACACTCAAGCAGGCTGCCTCATGCGGGCTGCCTATGTCGATAGTGCGCGAAGTCGCTGCTACCAGGGATGGCGACGCATCTGCCCTCGACACGGATTCTGTCGTGGCTGTGGCCCGTCGGGTGGTGCGTTGGACGGCGCTCCTTGCCATGCTCCTGTGTGGCGCCTGCTCGATGCTTCTCAGCCGGCTGACTTTCGATAACGACCTCTATACATGGAGCTTCGTCGCCCTGTCGGTGATGATGCTCTTTTCCGTCATGGCCGACGGCGAGATGTCGCTTCTTCAAGGGTTGCATGAGGTGAAGCGGCTGTCGAAGGCGTCGCTCGTTGGTGCGCTCACCGCCCTTGTCGGAGGAGTGCCGTTATACTGGTTTTTCGGCTACGGCGGTATCGTCCCCGCCATGATACTAATGTCGGTGGTCACGTGGGCTTTCTTCCGCTACAACATGGGCAAGACGCATCATTCTCCCCGCGTTGATGTGGCCCGCGACGTGCGCAAGGCCTTGACGCGCCGCCTTCTGGCGCTGGGGCTTGTGCTGATGGCCGGGACAGTGCTCACAACCTTGACCGGTTATCTCGTCAACATGTGGGTGCGTTCGATCGGTGGAGTGGCCGACGTCGGCCTTTTCCAGGCGGCAAACAGCATTGCCGGACAATATGTGGGAGTGGTCTTTACGGCTATGTCGCTCGATTATTTCCCGCGTCTGTCGGCGGCTATTTCCGATAACCGGCGCATGACCGTCATCGTCAACCGCCAGTATGAGCTTGTCGGGCTGATCGTGGCTCCTCTTGCCATAATCCTCATGCTTACCGCCCCGGTGCTGATAAGGGTGCTGACATCGGAAGCCTTTATGGGGGTAGTGCCGTTGGTGAGATGGATGGCTCTTGGGCTTTTCTTGCGCGCGATGGCCTATCCGCTCGGCTATATCGCTTTCGCCAAAGGCAACAAGCGGCTTTATTTCTGCTTGGAGGGGGTGTTCGGATGCAGCGTGATGCTCGTTGTTAACTGCCTGTGCTACTGGTTGTGGGGGCTTGTAGGACTCGGTGTGGCCATGGTTGTGGTGCATGCGGTGGATGTGGCGGCCTACTATGTGGTCAACAGGCGCGCTTACGGCTATCGTATCGACGGACCTACTTTAAGGCTCATGATAATATTATTCGTACCTGTACTCCTCTCTTTTCTTGCAACGCTTATTTCCGACATCCGGATTGGCTCTGTAGTGACAGCTGTGCTCCTTGCCGTCACTTTGGTAACTTCGTTCCGCGGCATACGTTCCAGGCTGAGCCGATAGCCTTATTTGTGGATTTTATCGGAAAACATACTGAAAAGTTATTAAACTGGGATAAAAGTTGGCAAATAATGCGCTGATATTGGTCGGAATAGTATAACTTTGCAGTCGGAAAAGTGAAGCACCCCATTTAATATGAGGGTGCGTTATAGTAATCACACGGTGCATTAGTAATACGCAGTGAAGCAGCGGGTATCCTTATTCGTAATCATATTTGTGCAGTTGACGGTCATTTTTGTGATTGCCAAGTGTGCTTTCGTGCTTATGAATTCCTCGATTTATGCCGGTCTTGGCGTCGGTGGATTCGCTGCGATAGTGTGGAACGGCCTTGCCATGGACCTTGCCATGGCAGGCTACCTTACGGTGCTTCCCGCGCTTTTGCTTGGTGCGAGTGCCGTCGTTGCCTCACCTCGTGCGGTCAAGACGCTCTCTATTGCGTTGAAATGTGTGCTCGCGGTCGAGGCGTTTGTCACGGCACTTGCTGTGTCGGCCGACGCGATGCTCTACCCTTACTGGGGGTTCAAACTCGACACAACTCCGTTGTTCTATTTCATGTCGTCGCCATCTGCGGCTTTGGCGAGTGGAGGCACCGGTGGCGGACTCGTGATGGTTCTGTTGCTCAACTTGCTTTTCACGGCCCTGCTGTTGATGTGGATGCGCTTCGTGCCGCTCACACCCGTGCCCGGAACGATGGCGAAGCGCCTGCGTGTGGCCGGAGTGATGACGGTATGCACAGCCATGCTTTTCCTTCCGATACGCGGCGGCCTTACCGTCAGCACCATGAACCTCAGCCGCGCCTATTTCAGCAGCGATACACGCATGAACCATGCAGCCGTCAACCCGCTGTTCTCATTCTTATATTCGGCATCGCATCAATCCGATTTTGATTCGCAATTTTCGTTCTATGCCCCCGATGAGGCTCGTGGGATTGTGGAAAACCTTGAAAGGGAGTGCGCCGTCGATACCGTGGTGGCTCCGCTTCTATCCACCTCGCGTCCCGACATATGCCTGGTGATACTCGAAAGTTTTTCTGCCCATCTGCTCCCGTCGCTCGGAGGGTCGCCCGTGGCCATGAGGCTCGATTCTATAGCTTCGGAGGGTGTGCTGTTCACGCGTTGCTACGCCTCCGGATTCCGCACCGACCGTGCTCTTCCGGCCATACTCAGCGGCTATCCGGCGCAGCCCACCACGTCGATAATGAAGTTTGTCGACAAGACCGACAATCTGCCGTCGCTTCCGAAAGCCCTGAAGAATGCCGGCTACGATCTGGCATACTACTATGGCGGTGACGTGAACTTCACGAGCATGAACGCATACCTCGTTTCGGCCGGATTCGACAGGATAATCTCCGACAAGGATTTTCCGGTGACGGAGCGTGTGAGCAAATGGGGTGCTCCCGACCATCTTGTGTTCGACCGCGCGCTTGCCGACGCGGATGCCGGCACTCCCGCTTGTGCTCCGCGCTTCACGGTGATACAGACATCAAGCTCGCATGAGCCTTTCGACGTGCCATACACCTCCGGCTTTTCCGACGAACGCCTCAACGCGTTCGCTTATGCCGACAATGCGCTCGGAGAGTGGTACGACGCCATGTCGCGCACATCGCGTTGGGACAGCACCCTTGTGGTCATCGTCCCCGACCATTTTGCCGTGTGGCCCGACACTCTGACCGATCAGGCGTCGCGCCATCACGTGCCACTCATCATCGCGGGTGGCGCCTTGCATTCGGCTCCGGCGCGCGTCGATGCCGTAGCGGCACAGACCGACATAGCCGCCACCCTTCTCGGGATGCTCGGGCTTCCTGCCGGAGAGTTCCCCTTCAGCCACGACGTTTTCAGTCCCTCTGCTCCGCGCATGGCCTTCTTCAGCGATGCCGAGCATGTCTCTATAGCCGCCCCGGAGTGGACGGCGACACTCAATATTTCCTCCGATACCGGCGAAGCGGGCGATTCCCTGCGCATCCGGGCTGTCAGAGCTTATCTGCAAACACTTTATAACGATTTACAACAGAGATGATAGATTTTCTCTCCCAGCTTGACACCGAGTTGTTCCTTTTCCTCAACTCGTTCCATACGCCGTCACTCGACCAGTTCATGATGCTCCTGTCGTCAAAGATGGTGTGGGTGCCCATGTATGTGATGATATTCGCTATGGTTGTCCACCGTTTCGGCTTCGCCGGAGGGGTGATTGTGGCTCTCGGCGTGGCATTGACAGTCACGCTTGCCGACCAGACATGTGCCACGCTTATCCGCCCGCTTGTCCACCGTCTGCGCCCGGCGAATCCCGATAACCCGATTTCCGACCTTGTGCACATAGTGTGGGGATATCGCGGAGGCAGCTACGGATTCCCTTCGTGCCATGCCGCCAACACATTTGCCGTAGCCACATACCTTTCCTACGTGTTCCGCCATCGGCGCGTTGCAGTCGTGTCGCTTTTCGCATGGGCTGCGGTTAACTGCTATAGCCGTGTGTATCTTGGTGTCCACTATCCCGGCGATATCCTCGTGGGAGCCTTGATCGGCGCTTTCATGGGCTACGTCTCGTTTCGTGCCGTCAAGATGGCGGGATTGTGGATTTTCCACCATCCGTTGAAGCCTAACCGTGACATCGTGCACCTCAGTTTCGGTTCGGGCATACCCGAACTGCATATGAGCAACTCAGTGCTCATATGTGCCACCGGTGTACTGACCACTACCGTGCTGCTTTTCATTTCCCTTTACGCATATTTCGCGTAGGGAGAAAACGCCACATAGCACACAGAGCGCACAGAGAATAAGACAACGCTACATAATATTGAGAGCACAGAGAATAACAGGCTTCGGCCTATCGTCTCTGTGCTCTTCTTTATTAATGTACTGTCTATTTATTCTATGTGCGCTCTGTGTGCTATGTGCGTTTTTATTAAGTTACGCCTTGAGAAAGGGATGGTTAGCGCATGATCTTGTAGATGCGGCCTTGCTGGCGCACGATCAGCACCCCGCGGGCCGAGGCATCGGTGCGGCGTCCGTCGATGGTGAAATACTCAGCCGGCAGGGTGGGGTCGAATTCCGGAGCGGGAGTGTCGTAAATGTCATCGATTCCGGCAGTGGATCCGCCGCGAACTTCAATGTTCTTGATTTCCCATGCACCGCAATTGCCGGTCGTGCTCGTATAGCGGAATCCGAGACGCACCTTCTTTCCCGCATAGGCCGAGAGGTCGATCACGCCGGAGCTTACGAAATTCCAGGTATTGCCTGCCGGCCATACTGTTTTGTCATTGATGTTGGTTGTCACATCGTCGCATTCCACCATCACCGTAAGATAGTCAAGATACTTGCCCGGGAGGAAGTTGACGGCGTGCTCAAACCTGACATAAGCGTTGGTCAGTCCGTCAAGGTTGATTTCTGCGGTGTATATCGTGCCATCGCTCTCATAGCGCGTCCCGTTTATGTAAGAGTTTGCTACCCAGCCGTATTTTGAGTTGCGCTTCCACACGGTGGCATATGTGCCCGGGGCTTTAACGGTCGTTTCCGTGGCGTTGAAGTCACCCTGTGTGTAGTCGGCATAATATATCTGGTCCATCATGTCGAAATGGTCGGGATTGGTCGGGTCGAGTTTATCCGGGTTCATTGGGTCGTCGCCCGGGGTGTACATGCCGCCACCGGCCACAACCGTCTTTTCCGGGTCGAACGCGTACGCCGTGCTGTCGCCCCACAGGTATTCAAAAAGGTTGGGGAAGTCGATATAGGGGTTGCGGTTGCCCTGTATCTTGTAGATTGCGTCGTTGCGGTCGATTTCCACCCGGTCCGGCTTATCCAGGCGGCACCATGACGAATAGAGCTGTGCCGCCCAGTCGAACAGCGCCGGATAGAGGTCGTTGTTCATGAAGTTGACGGCGCGGCTTGTGAAAGTCACGTCGTTCTTCCATGCCGTTATCATATACATGTACCCGCGCGAGAAGTCTCCCTTATATGAGTCGTTAGGCTCCCACGCCCACGCTTCCGAGGTGTGGCTGCTCGTGCCTATCGTGGTATAGCCGTCGCTCTTGTCAGTGTTGGCCACGGCCACTTTGTCCATGATATAGTTGCTCTTGTCGCCGTTGGTGGCGGAAGGTGAGGGATACAGGTTGAACAGATCGTTGTCAGGTGCTTTCCCCTTTCCGCCGAACCATGAGCGCGGGAATGAATGCTCGATGTTCATTCCAGTCGCGGCATCTCCGCGTGAGCCTACGGTGAACGTCTCGTCGCTGTAGCGGTTGCGCCATGTCTTTCCGTCAGGCATCCGGTCGGTCTCCCAGAAGTAGTACCATGTGCCACCGTAGCCCGATCCATAGCTCGGGGTGCTCTTGGGGCGTGCTGTCTTTGTCAGGGCGTTTTTCAGCTCAGCCCCCTTCAGGCCCTTCAGAGAATCGTAGTATCCCTTGGGGATTTCGGCGGACAGGGTGGCGGGCACCATCGCCATCGCCGCCATCGTCAGTAGGTAAAGTTTCCTCATGCAGGTAAAGTTGGTTTGTAATATTGTTGAATGTATAAGATTGGAGTGTACAAAGCTACGTATTCTTACGCAGAAAACATGCGTAATCATGATGGAAATTTAAGGCTTGCTGTAGACTTGCAGTCGGCGATAAACCACATTGAATAGTTGGATGTTTTATTACAAAAATATTCTCGTGGATAAGAAAGAACGCATTAGAAACGCATTGTCATGTGTGTTTCCGATAAATCGTATTATATTAAGCAAACGTTCAGACAACCCGGAGCGACGGATATTGCTTGGTTATCTGATATATATGTTCATCGGTTTCCTGTTGCTGATGCTTCCGGTCTCACGAAATACCGACGCGGGGTGGCTCGATAATCTTTTTACCGCCGTTTCTGCCATGTCGACGACCGGGCTGGCGACATTGGATATCCCGGCTACATACACCATTTTCGGGCAATGCGTGATACTGTTGCTGATACAAATCGGCGGTATAGGCTACATGACCATGAGTTCGTATATATTCTTCCGGATATCGCACCATGCCGGCGGTGGAAGCCGCTTTCTGATAGACTCTTCTTTCTCGCGTCCTGACGGAATGCCGCTTCGAGATCTGGTCAGCAACATAATCCATTTTACGTTCATCTTCGAGCTATTGGGATTCCTCTCTTTTTTCTTCGCGCTTCATCATGCGGGAGTGCCATTGGCGGGGTGGAACGCATTGTTCCTTTCGATATCCTCATTCTGCACAGCCGGATTCAGTCCCTTCAGCGATTCCCTATGTGGTTTCAGCGACAATATCGCAATAAACCTTACGGTAGCGGTTCTGAGCTATGCGGGGGCAATGGGTTTCATCGTGATAACGGATATCCTATACAAAATCAGGAAGCGGGGCTACTCTCTTACGTTCACCACACGGGTTATTATGATTGTTACCGCCATAATGACCGTCGGTGGTACGCTGATCCTATACTTCAGCCCCACCATGTCGACCGTTCACGGGTGGGGCGACAGGATGCTGATGTCGTTCTTCCAGACAATGTCGGCAATGACGACGGTGGGCTTCAATACCGTGGATCTCGGTGCGCTTAAAGTTGGTCCGATACTTGTATTCTCGCTAATCATGTTTATAGGCGCTTCACCTTCCGGTACGGGAGGCGGTGTGAAAAGCACGTCCGTCTCAGCCGTATGGGGGTTCGTGATCTCCAAACTTGGCTTACGAAATAAAGTCACTTTCTTAGGCCGTGAAATACCGCATTATCGGGTGGATACTGCTCTTACAAGCATCATTGTGTACGGAGTGATGATATTCCTTGGCTGTATAGTGCTGTCTTATTGCGAACCGTTCCCGTTGTCTCAAATCCTGTTCGAGGCTTCGTCTGCAATAGGCACGGTCGGGTTGAGCACCGGGATAACCCCCGCGCTTTCCGTGGCCGGGAAAATAACCATAATAGTGCTGATGTATGTCGGGCGTATAGGTGTCATAACATTCGGTACGGCACTGCTTGGCAGACTTAAAGGGAAGAAGCGTGACAGGCCTCGGAAAGAGGATCTTGCAGCGTAGAATGTAGTTTTATAGCCATGGCTGATGAATGTGAAAGTGTTGCGGACGTGAGGATATTTGATGAGAATGTGCTAAATTCGCATAAATCAATCATGGAAAATTTACAGCAATGAAAATGAGGAGCATGGTATGGCCGTTTCTTGCGGCTATGGGTTGCGGCGCAACGGCGGCGCAGGATAGTGCCGGGAAGCGTCCGAACATAATGCTGTTCATGGTCGACGACATGGGGTGGCAGGACACGTCGGTGCCGTTTACCCCCGAGGCTACGGACAACAACCGGAAATATCTTACTCCCAACATGGAGCGCCTTGCCCGGAGCGGAATGCGTTTCACGCAGGCATATGCGTGCGCGATCAGTTCTCCTTCGCGTTGCAGCATGCTCACGGGAGCGAATGCGGCGCGCCACGGTGTGACCAACTGGACGCTCCACCGCGACCGTCCGGAAGATGGCCGCAACGACTCCATAGCCATGCCCGACTGGAACTACAACGGCATAAGTCGTGTCGGGAGTATCAACAACACGTTTGTCGGTCCGTCGTTCGTGCAGGAACTGAAGGATTCGGGCTATCATACCATTCATGTGGGAAAAGCGCATTTCGGGGCGTTCGACACTCCGGGCGAGAGTCCCCACCACTGGGGCTTCGAAGTCAATATCGCGGGCACTGCCGCAGGGGGACTTGCCACCTACCTCAGTGAACGCAACTATGGCCACGACGATGCCGGCAACAAACTTGCTCCCAATGCCATCGAGGGACTTGAAAAATATTGGGGTACCGGCACGTTTGCCACCGAGGCTCTCACCCGGGAGGCGATAAAGACGCTCGACAAGGCGAAAAAGTACAACCAGCCATGGTTTCTCTATATGGCGCATTATGCCATACATGTCCCTATTGACCGCGATCCGCGTTTCTACCGGAAACATCTCGACCGCGGGTTGTCGGAGAAGGAGGCAGCCTACGCCTCATTAATCGAGGGGATGGACAAAAGTATCGGAGACCTGCTCGACTGGGTGGAGGCCAACGGCGAGGCCGACAATACGATAGTCATATTCATGAGCGACAACGGCGGACTGGCGGCCTCGACCGAGTGGCGCGACGGCGAGCCGCACACGCAGAATGCTCCGTTGCGCTCCGGCAAGGGTTCACTGCTCGAAGGTGGCATCCGTGAGCCGCTTATCGTGAGATGGCCCGGGCATACACCATCCGGGTCGGAGTGCGACCGCTATGTCATGATTGAGGATTTTTATCCCACCATACTGGAGATGGCCGGCATTGATCCCGAGGCGTCAGACCATTACGGTCACGCGATTGACGGGCGTAGTTTCGTGCCGCTTATAGACGGCACAGGTGACCCTTCGGCCGACCGTGCCTTGATCTGGAATTATCCTCACGTGTGGGGACTCGAAGGCCCCGGCATCGACCTTAACTGCGCGATACGCAAAAATCGCTGGAAGCTGATCTACAACTATGCCACGGGACGCAAGGAGCTGTATGACGTGGTGTCGGACATAGGCGAGACCCGTGACCGTGCCGCTGAACTGCCCGATCTGGTGAGGCAGCTTTCTGTCGAGCTGTCCGACTCTCTCCGGAGCGCCGGCGCCATGCGTCCGATTCTGAAATCCACCGGCAAGCCTCTTCCCTGGCCTGACGCCCGCTGACCTTTCCCGCGTCCGTCCGTTGCCCTTCGTCGTATCCCACGTATCTATCCTGCTCCGCATAGATGACTTCTCGGATTCATTTTTGCAATATTTTGAAAAGGAGAGCGAAAATGAGTAATTTTGCAGCCACATAAGCCAAAATGCAGATTAGAGCATATGAACGATTTGGAACAGCGTCCTGCCGACGATGACGGTAGTGACGGTAATGTAGTTCGGGGAGGTATCTATGGACCTCTTTTCTGGACTTTTCTGAAGATAGGCGCGTTTACCTTCGGAGGCGGATGGGCGATGATATCGATTATCGAGCGCGAGATTGTCGACAAGCACCGGTGGATCAGACGCGAGGATTTCCTCGACCTGCTCGCCGTGTCGCAGTCGCTTCCAGGCATCCTGGCTGTCAACATATCCGTGAGCATCGGCGACAGGCTGCGTGGCCTCCGGGGCAGCGTGGTGGCGGCTCTCGGCACTATCCTCCCTTCGTTTCTGATAATCCTGGCGATAGCGGTCTTTCTCACTCCCGACATAATAAAGGAGAACGCCGTGGTCAGCGCCATATTCAAGGGGATACGTCCATGTGTGGTGGCTCTTATCATAGCTCCGGTAATTACTTCGGCGCGTTCGGCCAAAATAGGGTGGCGCACGGTGTGGATTCCCGTTGTGGTGGCGCTACTTATCTACTTTGGCGCCAACCCTATATGGTTTATACTTCTCGGTGGTGTCGGCGGCTGGCTTTGGCTCAGACGAGCCAACCGCAGACTGCGCGAGAGCCGTGAGGCTTCGGCCGGCGACGATGAGAAAGGAGGTGGGCGATGAGCGTGTATCTCAAGCTGATATGGGCGTATCTTAAGATCGGGCTGTTCGGTTTCGGAGGCGGTTATGCCATGCTTGCGCTCATCGAACGCGAGGTGGTGGCGCCGGGATGGATCACCGAGCAGACATTTACCGACATTGTCGCCATTTCGCAGATGACTCCCGGCCCGATCGGGATAAACAGCGCTACATATATAGGCTATGTGGTGACAGGTAGCGTGTTAGGCTCGATTGTCACCACGCTTACCGTGATGCTGCCGTCATTCCTCCTTGTGCTCTATGCAAGCCATTTCATCCATCGTCACCGGGAGTCGGAGGTGATCAAAGGCATATTCGCCGGATTGCGTCCGGTGGTCATCGGGCTTATCGCCTCTGCGGCATTGCTCCTGATGAACCGGCAGAACTTTCCCGACAATACTTTCAGCATACTCATCTGCTGCATCTCGTTCCTGCTGGTGTATTTCACTAAACTCCACCCCATATGGATCATATGTCTCGCCGGGTTTGGCGGGTTTTTAATATATTACTGATCAGGGTTCAAGAAAATAATCCATTTCATATATGGCAATGACTTACGAGCAGGCGCTCGACTTTCTCTATACGCAGCTCCCCATGTACCAGCGTCAGGGCGCTCCGGCCTATAAGCCGGGTCTTGACACGTCGCGGAGGCTTGCCGCTGCCTTCGGCAATCCCCACCGCCGTTTTCGTTCAATCCATGTGGGTGGCACCAACGGCAAAGGCTCCACGGCACACACGCTTGCGGCCATGCTTCAGTCAGCAGGTTATCGCACTGGCCTTTATACGTCGCCCCATCTGGTCGATTTCCGTGAGCGCATACGCGTGGACGGCGAGATGATCGGCAAGGATGCCGTGGCCGACTTCGTGGAGCGCTATCTGGCGCTCCCGGAGGATGTGCGTTCTCTCCATCCATCCTTTTTCGAGCTTACCATGGTGATGGCGTTCGACTATATGGCGCGCCGCGATGTCGATGTGGCCGTGGTCGAGGTGGGTATGGGCGGACGTCTCGACAGCACTAACATCATCAGTCCCGACCTCTGTGTGATAACCAACATATCGCTCGACCACACTCAGTTTCTCGGCTCCACTCTCCCGGAGATAGCCGCAGAGAAGGCGGGGATAATCAAGCCCGATGTGCCCGTGGTGGTAGGCGAGGCCGAGGGCGACGTGCGCCGCATGTTCGCCGAAAAGGCCGCATCGGTCGGCGCTCCCGTCATGTTCGCATGCGATGCTCCGGCCTATTCCTCGGCAGAGATCACCCATGACGGCATAATTTACCGCGACACACCCTACGGCACTCTACGCGGGCAGCTCACAGGCGACTGCCAGCCCCGCAACGCCGCCACTATACTTGCCGCCGTCGGCAAGCTGATCGAGCGCGGCTATAATGTCGGCTCCGCCGACGTGGCGCGCGGCATGGCTCATGTGTGTGACGATACCGGGCTGATGGGCCGGTGGATGGTGGTCGGGGATGGTCCGAGAATCGTGTGCGACACCGGCCACAACGTAGGCGGCTGGCAGTATCTCGCCCCGAGGCTCGCCGCACTTCCCGGCATCAAGCATATGGTGATAGGCTTTGTAAGCGACAAGGATGTGGCCCACATCCTTGAGATGATGCCGAAATCCGGCGTTAGGTTCTATTTCACCCGCGCTTCCATCGACAGGGCCATGGACAGCACACGTCTGCGCGGGATTGCCGCAGACTTCGGCCTTCGTGGCGACGCGTATCCCACCGTGGCTGAGGCTGTGGAGGCCGCCTGTGGCAACGCCGCGCCCGGTGACACCGTGTTTGTCGGAGGCTCGACATTCGTCGTGGCCGATTTCCTGGCCACTTTCCCTCACGAAAAATAGCGGTAAAAAATCTCGGGACTATTGCAATTTAAACCATAGGTCATTAAATTTGCATCCGTGATGCTGATACTTTACCGCATATACCAGATTCTGATAATGGCGCCCGTCCTGCTGGCGGCCACTATCCTTACAGCCACGCTTTCAATCATCAGCGCCGTGCTTGGTGTGGGACGGTGGGGCGGTTACTTCTTCCCCCACTGGTGGGCGCGTCTTTTCTGCGTGATGACTTTGGTAAGGGTGAAGGTCAGAGGTCGTGAGAATGTGCGCCCGGGTACGTCCTATATGTTCGTGGCCAACCATCAGGGCGCTTACGATATATTCGCCATCTACGGCTATCTTGACCACCAGTTCCGGTGGATGATGAAGAAGGCGCTTGAGAAGATACCCCTCGTGGGATATTCCTGCAAGGTCACCGGACATATCATGGTCGACAACTCGTCGCCGTCGGCCACGCGCCGGACCATGGAGCGCGCCGAGCAGCAGTTGCGTGGAGGCATGTCGCTTGTGGTGTTCCCCGAGGGCGCGCGCACGTGGGACGGCCATATGCGTCCGTTCAAGCGCGGAGCCTACATGTTGGCCATGGAGTTCGGGCTGCCGGTAGTGCCGATTTCGATTGATGGTGCATTCGATGTGATGCCTCGCTTCAGGAAGATACCCCGTTGGGGAACGATCACCCTTACCATACACAAGCCTATAGAGCCTGCCCATGACGGGCGTCACGACCTTGGCGAGCTGATGACCGAGAGTGCGCGGGCCATCCGGGAATCGCTTCCGGAACGCTTCCGCTGAGTACATAAAAGTGATAGAAATATAACATTACATACCAATGATATTCAACTTCAGAATAGTGTCGGACGAAGTCGACAATTTCCGACGCGAAATCAACATTGACGCCGACGCCACGTTCCTCGATCTTAAAAATGCCATCTGTGACAGCGTCAATTATGACAAGAATCAGATGTGCTCATTCTTCCTTTGCGATGACAACTGGGAGAAGGGCAAGGAAATCACGCTTGAGGACATGGATGCCGACTCCGACCAGGAAGTGTATCTTATGGACGAGACCGTGCTCAGCGACTATGTCGACGATGGCCAGCGTCTGATATTCGTGTTCGACTATCTTACCGACCGTTGCTTCTTTATAGAGATGAAAAAGAGCATTGCCGGAGAGAATCTGAAAGACCCGATTTGCGTGGCCTCGCGCGGCACGGCTCCCGCTCAGGTGATGGATATAGAGGAGTTTGAGACCAAGGCCGCAGCCTCTACTGCCTCAGCTTCGGAGGATTTCGACGAGGAATTCTACGGCTCAAGCGAATACAACGATGATGAGTTCGATGCCGCCGGGTTCGACGAAATGACTTTCGACGACAACATGTAATAACATATAACCATGACCACATGTGCGGCACTGCCGCATCATGCCATTCAATGTCTTTATAGGCAGGCTGTGACATGATGCGGCAGTGCTGTGTCGTTGAATAGATGTATATTAGGAGCTTGATTGCGATTTACCATCTAAAATAAATTGAAAAGGGGAGGTGGCGGGGCAGGGGATGTTGGCGGAATGTGGGGATTTTGGTAACTTTACGGTGGAAAAAAGAAGGTAATTGAAGATACAGAAGTAATAATGTCATTGAAACGTATTTACAGGCGTTTGAGAATGAGGCGTGTGGCTGCGGTCGGTGCGGTCGTTGCCGCTTTGGTGTCTGCCGCCGCTGTCGGTATGACGGGCGGATGTTCGTCGAGTCGTAGTGGGTCGGAGGCTGCTGCGCATGATACCGTCTATGTGATGGTCAAGGAGGGCTACGTAGGAGTGAACCCTTATGAACGCCACATGGACACGATGCCCGATGACGGATGTGTGAAGATGAAAATCAATCCGGTTGGAGGGACACTCGGCAAAGTGTTCAACGACAGCAACTACGTGCATCTCGACGAGGCCGAGCGTATTGGTATAAGTCCGATAGAGACTTTGGCCGACGTTTGGCGTGTGCGTCGCCCTGTGTGCCGTATAAAGAGCTGCCGCGAATATGTGGTCGACTCGCTGACCCATTCGCTCCCTTACCTCGTGCCCGAGGCGGCCGCTCTGCTAAGAGAGATAGGCGCGAGATTCAATGATTCGCTCGTTGCCCGTGGCGGTGGTGCTTACAGGCTGAAGGTGACGAGCGTTTTGCGCACCAAGGCCGGCATAAAAAGCCTGCGAAGGCGCAACGGTAATGCCGTCGAGGCGTCGGCCCATCAGTTCGGCACTACTTTCGACATAAGCTATGCGAAATTCATATGCGACTCCGTGACTGTTAACCGTACTCAGGAGGATTTGAAGAATCTGCTTGGCGAGGTGCTCAAGGCCGTGCGCGACGAAGGCGGCTGCTATGTGAAATATGAGCGCAAGCAGGGTTGTTTCCATATCACCGCGCGTGACAGGCGCAAGGATTCCGAAATATGATGCGCGTTCTGAAAAAAATATTGAAATGGACTGCCTGGATTGTCGGCACATTCACTGTGTTGCTGCTTGCGGCGCTCACATTGCTCGTATGGATCATGACACCGGCACGTCTTACCCCGATAGTGGAGCGTGTGGCCAATGATGCGCTTGACGCGCGTGTCGATATAGGGCGTGTGGAGCTTACGTTATGGCACACATTTCCGCATCTTACCGTTGATGTCGACTCGCTTGCCGTGGTGTCGAAGGCTTTCGACAAGTTGTCGCCCGGGGTTCGCTCCGTTTTGCCCGCCGGGAGCGACACTCTGCTCAGGGTGGGACGTTTCCATGGCTCTGTCAATGTGCCGGCGCTTCTTGCCGCCAAGGTGCATCTCTACGACATAGAACTTGAAAGTTCCCGCATCAACGTCGTGGCTCTCGACTCGATTCATGCCAATTACGATATTTTCCCCGCTTCGGAAGATGTGCATGAAGATGACGGGATTGCGTTCGTCCCCGACGTGTCATTGAGCCGTTTCACAATAACCGACTCGCTACTCGTCAGCTATCGTTCTGTGGCCGACAGTTGCGGCGTGAGTGTGGTCATAGCCCGAGACTCGGTGGTCGAGAACGCCGATCCCGACTATCTGCTCAGGCTTGCTTCCACCGTGAGGGTGGAGATGCCCGGAGAGGTCATGGCCGGGGAAATAGGTCTGGATCTCGGTGGAACCGTGAAGTGGGACAGTAGCGAGCCGATGCTGGTGGATATAAATGATTTCGGATTGAACGTAGGCACCGGTGGCAACGGATGGATAAGATCGGAGTGGAATGCCGAACTGGACTTCGATGAGCCGCTTACACTAAAGAAGCTGGACTTTTCTGTAGGTCCGTTTTCACCATTAGCGGCTCTCGGTCTGCTCTCTGACAGCATCCGTAGCCGTATCGGCCCGCTTGACACCGACATGATGGTGAGCGTGAGCGGACGCCTTACCGTTCCTTTCCGCCCGATGACAGACACGCTGCCTGCCATGGCGGTAAATGTGAAGATACCGCGCTGTCGGGCCGTGTATGACAAGATGTTGTCGTTCGACCGTATAGAGAGCGACATAGACGTGGATTTACCGGCAAGTGTCGATTCGGCTGTCGTGACCGTCAAAAAACTGGAGTTGGCAGGCATGGGGGGCGCACTTGCCGTGGAAGGGCGGCTTAGTGACATGATGGACAATCCGTCGTTCGATGGCAAGGTGGTGGTCGAGAGCCGGCTTGGCGCTCTGCCCCGGAAGTTGCTCGCCATGCTTCCCGACTCGTCGACGTTGAGCGGACGTGTACGCCTCGACACTGATATGCGCTGTTCGCTAAGTGACTTCACTGTGGATAATTTCCATCGGCTGCTTTTGCGTGGCACTCTCTCTGTAGATGACCTGGAATTTGACGCGCCGCATGCCGACATGGCGTGCCACACACGCCATACGGAAGTGAAGCTCGGCACTGCCGGTAGCTTCGTTGCCGCCAACAATGTCAAAATCGACTCCTTGCTGACCATGTCGGTGAGCAGTGACACACTTTCCCTTGCATTAGGGGGGATGGATATAAGGCTGAAAAACGCCAGGATGGGTGCCGGATGTCTCAATCGTCCGCCTTCGTCCGACAGCACGGTAGTGATACCTTTCGGAGGCATCCTCAAAGCCGACCGTGTGAGCTATACCGATATGGACTCTTCGATTATACGCCTCGGCGATATAGCGGCCAGAATTGCGTTGCGCCGCTACGAGCACAATGCGCGTCTGCCACATATGAAGATTGAAGCCGATGCCGGAAGGATATTCTTCACCGACCGCAAGAATTTCATGGGGCTGCGCAAGAGTCATTTCGATCTGGACGCGTACATAAAACCCAAACGTGAGCGGCGTGTGATGACAGCCGAGGATTCGGTGCGCATGGCCGCACGGCGTGCCGGACGCGAGGCGGAGCGTGCCATGCATGTCGGAGCCGATAGCCTTGACCTGACTGTCGATGAATCAACAGGCCGCCTCCTTCGTCGGCTTCAACTTACCGGCCGGCTGACTGCGGAGCGCGGAGGCATGTTCTCACCATATTTCCCGCTGCGCAACCGCATATCGGACTTCGACGTGGAGTTCTCTACCGACAGCCTTGTGCTGCACAATGTGCGGTACAGGTGCGGAAAATCGGATTTCACCGTCAGCGGCTCGGTGCGCAACATACGCCGTGCGCTCACTCGCGGCGCACCTATCGAGCTTGACTGGAAGCTTCACAGCGACTCGCTTAACGTGAACGAGATCGTGCAGGCATTCTATGTCGGGGCCGATTATGCGGCCAAGGACTCCCCGGACATGGATGTGACCGACGCCGTGTCGGATGCGGATCTCGACCGTCTTGCCGACGGGGTGGATGCCGACAGCATCGCTGCCGTGCTGATACCTCTGAATCTTGAAGCACGTCTCGACGTAAGGGCCGACAATGTCGTCTATTCCGACATGGACATGCACGACTTCCGTGGAGAGCTGCTCGTGAGCGAGGGCGCGATCAATCTTCATGACCTGCGCGCCGCTTCCGAGATGGGCAGCGTCAGGCTCAATGCGCTATATTCAGCCCCCGACAAGGAGGAGATACGCTTCGGCATGGGGCTTGACCTCGAAGGTATAGATGTCAAGAAATTCATCGGCATGGTTCCTGCCGTCGACTCTCTGATGCCGTTGCTCAAAAGTTTCGAAGGTGTGATCGATGCTAATATAGCCGCTACGGCAGATATCGATTCGACAATGAACATTGTGATGCCGTCGCTCGATGCGGTGATAAAACTTGCAGGACGCGAGCTTGTGCTGCTTGATGCCGAGACGTTCCGGACAATAGCCAAGTGGCTTATGTTCAAGAACAAGAAGCGTAATGTGATAGAGCATATGGAGGCTGAGATGCTCGTCAGGAACTCTACCGTGCAACTTTTCCCGTTCGTGTTTGATTTCGACCGCTACCGGCTTGCGGTGATGGGGAGCAACGACCTCGACTTGAATTTCAAGTACCATATCTCCGTGCTGAAGTCGCCGTTGCCGTTCAAGTTCGGCATAAACTTGTCAGGCAATCCCGATGACATGAAAGTAAGGCTCGGAGGGTCCAAGTATAAGCCCGGCAGCGTAGGCGAGAGCCTGACCATCGTAGACAATACGCGCGTCAACTTGCTCAAGGAGATCGACAATGTGTTCCGCAAGGGATCTCGTGCAGCACGCCTTGGAGCGCTGAAGGTCGACGGTGTTGGCGCAATAGCCGGCGATGCCGCTGCCGATACCATCTCGGCGGCTGATTCGCTGGTGTTTATCAAGGAAGGGCTTCTTCCTGCGCCTCCTCCGGCGGTCAGCGACTCTCTCCCCGATAACTCCTTGAAGGCTTCTACTAAGAAATCCAAAAAAGAAAAGAAGAAAAAGAACTGAATAGATGGCAATTACTCCCGAACAAGATGCTGTGTGCCGCTACCTGCGCCGCCACGATCTGATGAGCTTCGCACCAACAGCTGCGCTTATAGATATGGACGGAACTCTTTACGACTCGATGCCCGGGCATGCCGATGCCTGGTATCGCCTTATGACGGAGGAGGGTGTCGAGTGTGAACACGACGAATTCTTCCTATATGAGGGGCGCACGGGGCGCGATACCATACGGATACTTTTCCGACGGGCTTTCGGCAGGGAGGCCACCGATGAGGAATGTGAGGCGCTTTATCACCGAAAGACTCAGTATTTCAGCGAGATGCCTCCTGTGAAGCCTATGCCCGGCGCCGACAGTATGGTGGGTGAATTCATGCGTCGCGGTATCGCCACCGTCCTCGTTACCGGCTCCGGGCAGCGCTCCCTTATCGACAGGCTTGAGCGTGACTATCCCGGGGCGTTCCCGCCGGCGATGCAGATAACTTCGCGCGACGTTGAGCATGGCAAGCCGCATCCTGAGCCGTATCTTCGCGCTATGGAGCGTGCCGGAGCGTGTCCCGAAAGCAGCATAGCGGTCGACAATGCGCCGATGGGTGTCATCTCGGGGGCGGCTTCCGGGGCGTTCACTATCGGGGTCACAACCGGCCCTATACCGGAGAAGGAGCTTATGGATGCCGGTGCCGACATCGTATATCCGTCTATGCCCGTGCTTGCCGAGAGGCTTCCCCTCCTTCTTGACACGTTCGGCATGTCGATATAGCCGTTGTAATTCACTCTAAACTGACAATCTAAAAATTCGCTTGTATGCAGACACTTGTATTTACCAATGACGTGGCCGGAGAGCTGGTGCGCCGCATAGATGAGGCCCAAGCCTACGGGACATATGCTCTTGCCGACAGCAATACCGCACGCCTGGTATGGAATCGTCTGGTGGAGTGTCGCCCCGAACTTGGGGCGGTAAAGCTCATTGTAATCCCCGCCGGAGACATGAATAAGAATATCGATTCGCTCACACATATATGGAGCGAGCTGCAGGGTATGGGCGCCAACCGTCATTCGCTGATGCTCAACGTGGGTGGTGGTATGGTCACAGACATAGGTGGCTTTGCCGCCTCGACTTTCAAGCGCGGCATGCGTTTCATGAATGTGCCAACCACTCTGCTCGGTGCTGTCGATGCTGCCGTAGGTGGCAAGACCGGGATAAATTTCGGTGGCCTGAAGAATGAGGTAGGTGTGTTCAATGAAGCTGAGGCTGTTGTCATATCCACATGTGTGTTTTCATCGCTGCCACAGATGGAGCTGTACTCCGGCTATGCCGAGATGGTGAAGCATGGTCTGCTGGAAGGGAACGAAGCGTTGTCGCGTCTGCTGGAGTACGATCCCGTGTCGGCTGACTATGACAGGTTGCTGTCGCTGCTTGAGGAGTCGGTAGGCGTGAAGCGCCGCGTTGTCAGCGAGGACCCTTTTGAAAAAGGGCTGCGCAAGTCGCTCAATCTTGGCCATACGGTGGGTCATGCCTTCGAGAGCCTCGCTATGGAAAAAGGCTGTCCTGTGCCACACGGCTATGCCGTGGCATGGGGCATCGTGGTCGAGCTTGTGTTGAGCCACATGCAGAAAGGGTTTCCGAGCGATTGCCTGCGCCGCATCTCCGATTATGTGAGGCTTCATTACGGGACGCCTGCCGTGGGATGTAACGATTATCCGCGATTACTTGAATTGATGCACCACGACAAGAAGAATCTTGACGCACGGATAAACTTCACGCTGCTGGAGGCTCCGGGGGTAGTTGCGCTCGACTGTACGGCGGATGAAAACGAGATAATGACTGCTATGGACATTTTCCGCGACCTCATGTCGATATAGCCTGCGTTATTCCGAGTTCATGTATGGGCATAAAAAAAGCTGATCACTTGTGTGGTCAGCTTATTTCATGCTGTGAATTCCTCCAGACGAGACTTTCGGAATGCACTGCCGTGTTGGGGCAAGCAAAAATTACTGGGCAACAGCAGCAGAGTCAGCGGGAGCAGCTACGCTGTCAGCGGGGAGGCTGTCAACAACTGCAACTTCCTCTACGGCAACTTCCTCTACAACTACAGAGTCAGCAGCGTTAGCCTCGGCGTTCTTGTTACCACCGCAAGAGAAAAGTGATACGCTGAATACAACAGCAAGTAATAAAACTAACTTTTTCATTTCGTTTTGTAATTAATAATAAAACAATTTTTTTAGCTTCAAAAACGATGCAAAGGTAATACAGTTTCCTGAAACTGCAAGCGCTTTTTTCTAAAATTTTTGCATGAAGCGGTGTTTTTTGCCAAAAAAACGAAAATGGGAGATTTTGATGTTAATGAAAGTTAACGGGCAGAGGCTCGTTTAACAAATGTGCGATATGCCAAGGAATGGCATATCGCACTGAATATCTGTAGTGATTTGATCGGTCATGATGGCCGATGCCTGGAACTGTCTCAGAGATATTTCCCGAAGTCGGTGAGGTGCATGTCGCCTTGCGAGTTGAATGTCTCGTGCATGGCGAATGCGGCGCGCAGTGTGTGGGGAGTCTGTCCCGCACCGAGGCGCAGATACTCGCGAAGCATAGGACGGTAGTCGGGATGGGCGCAATTTTCGATGATTGCCTCGGCGCGCTGCACGGGATCCTTGCCGCGCAGATCGGCCACACCCTGCTCGGTGATGATTACGTCGACGGAGTGTTCGCTGTGGTCGACGTGCGCCACCATGGGCACGATTGCAGAAATCAAGCCGCCTTTTGCCACGGACGGGCAGGAGAATATGGATATGTAGGCGTTGCGGGCGAAATCGCCGGAACCGCCGATGCCGTTCATCATCCTTGTGCCGAGCACGTGGGTGGAGTTGACGTTACCGAAGATATCGGCCTCAAGAGCGGTGTTCATGGCGATGACTCCGAGTCGGCGGATTACCTCGGGATTGTTTGAAATCTCGCTGGGACGGAGAAGTATCTTGCTGCGGAAGAACTCGATGTTGTCGTAGACGTGACGGATTACATCATCTGTGATGGTCATGGCGCATGTCGAGGCGAACTTGCAGCGTTCACGCTCCATGAGATGGATCACGGCATCCTGGATGACTTCAGTGTACATCTCGAACGGCGGAATCTCGGTGGCGTCGGCCAGACCGAAGAGTACGGCGTTGGCCACGTTTCCTACACCGCTCTGTAGGGGAAGGAATTCCTTGGGTATCCCGCCTTTGCGGTATTCACTGATGAGGAATCCGGCCACGTTGGCCCCGATGCGCTTGCTGATGTCGTCAAGTTCGGCGAATTTCTTCACGCCGTCGGTCACGTCGCTCTTCACCACACCGATGATTTTTGACGGGTCGACACGCAGCAGTGTGTCACCTATGCGGTCGCTGGGCTTGTATATTGGTATCTCGCGGCGATAAGGCGGATCGAGAGGTACGTATATGTCGTGGAATCCTTCAATTTCGGGAGAGATGGTCTCGTTAAGCTCTACCACGATTTTCTTTGCCATGCGGGCGAGGGTAGGGATGTTGCCCACACCGGTGCCGAGCACTATGTTGCCTTTCTCATCGACACTTGCGGCATCGATTATGGCATAATCTATTCCTCCAAGTTCACCGTAGCGCAGCGTCTGGGCCAGCTCGGATATGTGCATGTCGAAATAGTGTGCGTCGTGTGAGTTGATGCGTTTGCGCAGATCGGGTGTGTTCTGGTATGGCGAGCGGCGGTTCAGCGCGTTTGCACGGGCCAGGGCGCCGTCGGCGTGTTCCTGGGTGGATGCGCCGGTATAGACGTTTACTTTGAATGGACGGCCGGCTGCATGCTCGCTTTCGGCTTTTGCTGCCACTGCCTCGGTGACAAGTTTCGGTGTGCCGGATGCCGTGAAACCTGACAGACCTAAGGTGTCCTGGTCTTTGATCAGTTCGGCAACTTCCTGTGGATTGAGGACGGGGAATGCCATAGCTTGTTTTTTATGATAATAATTGTAACACCACTTTCGGGAAATGGTAGGGTTTTTGTAATTTTGCACAAAATTAGGAAATAACCCTCCATCAAGCAAATTTTCGTTGCACAAAGTTGTCAGTAATGAGCAATAATACATATGGTAAGATGGTGGCGGAATCTGAAAACCGTCGCAACCTATATATAGAGACCTATGGCTGCCAGATGAATGTGGCCGACTCCGAGGTGGTGGCCTCGGTCATGGGTATGGCCGGATATTCCGTGGTCGATAATGTGGATGACGCCGACGCCGTGTTGCTTAACACCTGTTCGATACGCGACAACGCCGAGCAGAAAATCGTGGGCCGCCTCCAGGCCCTCGCCGCCATCAGGCGCAAGCGTGGCGGAGGGCTGATAGTGGGCGTGATAGGATGCATGGCCGAGCGCGTCAAGGATGAGCTGATTTCCTGCCACGGTGTCGACCTCGTTGCAGGCCCCGATTCCTACCTGTCGCTTCCCGAACTGTTTGCCTCTGTGGAGGCCGGTGAGAAGGCTATCAATGTGGAGCTGTCGACCACCGAGACTTACCGTGATATCATCCCTATGAAGATTACGGGCAACCGTGTGAGCGGCTTCGTGAGCATAATGCGCGGGTGCAACAATTTCTGCACCTACTGCATCGTGCCTTACACCAGAGGACGTGAGCGTAGCCGTGAGCCTCGGAGCATACTCGCCGAGGTGGCCGATCTGCGCGCACGAGGCTTCAAGGAGGTGACCCTGCTCGGGCAGAATGTGAACTCATATGATTGGAGCGACGGTGATGGGGCGCACACGGACTTCGCATCGCTTCTGTCTGTAGTGGCCGAGGCTGCTCCCGACATGCGCATACGGTTCACCACAAGCCATCCGAAGGACATGACCGATGATATAATCGCCGCAATAGCAAGTCATCCCAACGTGTGCCGCCACATACACCTCCCGGTGCAGTCCGGTTCCGATTCGGTGCTTAAGAGTATGAACCGCCGCTACACCCGTGCGTGGTATCTCGACAGGATAGCGGCCATACGCCGGATGATACCCGATTGCGGCATCTCCACCGACCTGTTCACGGGTTTCCACGGAGAGACCGAGGAGGATTTCAGCCGGACTCTATCTCTGATGGAAGAAGTGGGATTTGACTCGGCATTCATGTTCAAGTATTCTGAACGGCCCGGGACTGTGGCCGCCCGCACTCTTCCCGACAATGTGCCGGAGGAGGTGAAAATCGAACGTCTTAACCGGATGATAGCATTGCAGAACAGGCTGTCGGCCGAGTCAAACAGCCGCGACATCGGGAAGGTGCTCGATGTGCTCGTGGAGGGCGTGTCGAAACGCTCGAAAGATCAGATGGTAGGCCGCTCGAGTCAGAACAAGGCTTGTGTGTTTCCACGCGGAGACGCCAAGGTCGGCGACTTTGTGAAAGTGAAAGTGACCGGAGCTTCGTCGGCTACGCTGCTATGTGAGCTTATAGGGAGTGCCGGTGCGTGACCGGGCTGTCTCTATGGGGACATTTTTTTACACCCTCTTACTCTGCGGAGGTGTTGAGTATTTCCAGAAGTGAGTCGCGTGAATTGATGCGGATCTCCTGATTGTCATATTCAATTATGCCTCGCTGTTTCATTCCGTCAAGAGTGGAGATGAACGATGTGCGTTGCACTCCGAACAATGCATAAAGGTCGCGTGCCTTGCATGTGAGGGCTATGTCGCGGCCTCCACGTTGCGTGAGCGATATTATCCAGAATGCGATGCGTTCTTCAAGAGAGCCGGATGTTATGGCAAGGATGCCCTCGACGGCCTTCTGGGCGTTCATCGATAAAGTGTTCAAGAAGTTGTACATGAAAATCTCGTTGGTGTTGAGAATTTTCATGTAGTCGTTTTTGGAGATTTGCAGCAGCCCGGTAGGCTCTATTGCCGTTACCGTGTTGGGATAGAAGGGCGCTTTCCCGAACAGGAACTCAGGAGCTATGACGCTCGGCGCGCATAGTGTCTGTGATACCTTGAATCTTCCGTCGGAGTTGGCGATTGTCGAGCGGACGCTGCCGCTGATCACGAACTTGATGTGGGTGCATGGGTCGTGGGCGTTTATTATCGTGCTCCCTTCCGTGTATTTGAGAAAGTGGAATTTCGCTTTCTCCACGATTTCCGAGATCTTATCATGACTTACCCCTTTGAATAGCGGCAGTCCCATGAGTATTTCATACATGCTGTCCATAATGCGCCTTTATTTATGTTATATTAACACCTGTGGTACGTAAAAGTTCCGGCACAGGTCAAACTTCTATTTTTGTATGGCGCCTGCGTTTGGGCGTCCTTTGAAATACAGTTGCAGGGAATTGATGGTGTTCTGCCAGGCGACATATGCGGCAGGTCCTATCGATGCGATGGGATTGAGGTAGGTAAGCGCCATCCATATGGCCAATACCGTGTTTTTCTGTCCCAGTCCCTGTGCGCCCGATATCTTGTCTCCATATTTCTTTCCCACCAGGCGTCCGATTCCGAACTGCATTACGCACATCGCAAGTGATGCCGCCGCTATGGCAAGCATCTCCGGGATGCGGCCGGATGGCTCGTGGATTACGAAGCTCACGGCATTGCCTACCACTATTATCAGTGCGGCTGCCCATAGGTAGAACGAGAGGGACTGCCGTGACGCTATGTAGGAATGTACTTTTGGTGTCCATGCTTTCATCAGCAGCGCTACTGCCAGCGGGGTCATGATCAACGGAAATACTCTGCGGCTGATAAGGATTGCCGCGTCGAAAAACGATAGGTCGGAATGTGCGCCGATGATAGTGAACAGCATCGGTGCAAGCAGCGCTACCGAGATGTTGCTGATGAGGGAGTAGGTGGCGAGCAGCGTTATTGAGCCGCCCAACATTGCTGTAATGACTGGAGCCGCCGTAGCAGTAGGACAGAAAACACAGATGAACGCCCCTTGGGCGATGTCGGTGTTAAACGGCGCTATCGCAAGATATACAGCCATTGATCCGAGAATCTGTATGGCAAGCAGAATCCACACGAAACGTCCTATGTGGAATTCCTCCGGTCTGATTCTGCAAAATGTGATCAGAAGCATCGTGAATATCAGGTAAGGGGAAAGAAACGACAGATAATGTATGCTGTCATGAAACAGCACCCCGGTCAGCATGGCTATAGGGAGCATCCATGGCTTTATTTTCTGTCGGAAATCTGTATATTTCATTTCTCGGATTATTTTGTCTTATGTAACGCGGCTGCAAATTTAATGAATTTTCAATAGATGGCAATTCTGGTATGGCGCAAGTGAAATTCTCTTATTGAAGGAGCTTTCCCATGTGTCCATACGGGTGCGCGTGATTGCTCTCCGCCTTGTCAAACGCTCTGTATATCTCGATTGATAATCTATATTTAAAATGTACAAATACTTGATATACAAATAATATTATCTATATTAATACCGTTTTAAACTGTACACTGATATAGCTTTTATGGATATTCGCGAAATTATGATTTACTTTGTACTATCAGAACGAATAATCTTTGATTCGTGTAGAAAAATTGGTATTAATAATTATTTTAGGGTTAGTATAGATTGTTAGAATCAATTAATGCGACGAATGTAAATAGTGCATAAAAGTAAATGTGTTTTATGTTAGGTTTGGAAGCCTTTAATAAGGCAACAATGAAGGCCATTTCGTGAGAAACGGCACGGCAGACGCATCTTAAATAACCTTAACGGCTGTTGACCAATAAAAACCGG